>NZ_CP010979.1:5589166-5917500 GCF_000498395.2 Pseudomonas putida S13.1.2 | reverse complement strand
GTTAATGCCCTTCCTCCCAACTTAAAGTGCTTTACAATCCGAAGACCTTCTTCACACACGCGGCATGGCTGGATCAGGCTTTCGCCCATTGTCCAATATTCCCCACTGCTGCCTCCCGTAGGAGTCTGGACCGTGTCTCAGTTCCAGTGTGACTGATCATCCTCTCAGACCAGTTACGGATCGTCGCCTTGGTGAGCCATTACCTCACCAACTAGCTAATCCGACCTAGGCTCATCTGATAGCGCAAGGCCCGAAGGTCCCCTGCTTTCTCCCGTAGGACGTATGCGGTATTAGCGTTCCTTTCGAAACGTTGTCCCCCACTACCAGGCAGATTCCTAGGCATTACTCACCCGTCCGCCGCTGAATCGAAGAGCAAGCTCTTCTCATCCGCTCGACTTGCATGTGTTAGGCCTGCCGCCAGCGTTCAATCTGAGCCATGATCAAACTCTTCAGTTCAATACTGCTTGGGTTTTTAAGAAACCCTAAACTTGGCTCAGCAATCTCAAATGACTATGTGATTTCTCGCATGGTCACTTGTGATGCTGATAATCTTTTTGACTATCAGTCCATACTCACAAGCACCCACACGAATTGCTTGATTCGATTTGTTAAAGAGCGTTTGGTTAAGAGCTTTTCGTCTCAACCGAGGCGCGCATTCTACGCTTTCCTCAGAGCCTGTCAAGCGTTTATTTTGAAGTTTTTTGCGAGAAACTCGTTTAGCTTCAAACACTTAACTCGCTGCGATCTCTCGTAGCGGGAGGTGAATCATACAGCGTTTAGAAGCGCTGTCAACCACCGTTTCAACCGCTTGCGATCATTTGATCGTAGCCCTTTCAGCATCACCTTAACTACCTAACTCATTGAATCTCAAGGAGTTTGTCGTTCCGATGTCGCTGGAAGTGGGGCGCATTATAAGGGGATTCGGAAGGGCGTCAACCTTTAATTTCAAGAAATTGAAATATAAGCGGGAAATACCCTAGAAAGGCCACCAGGTGCCCGCCACAACACATTCTGCGCCTGTGAGATCGAGCGCCGCCCGCGCGGCGCATCGCCGGCAAGCCAGCCCCTACATTTGTTTCGGGCCAGTTACTCCTGCCTCCTCCGCACTCGCACCCTGGGTGTATGGCTGGAGGTTGCAGAGAAGCGGCGGCGCAACCTTCGATATCGATGGAACAAACAAGGGGTCGCGCGCTAATGGCACAGGCTGAACTGGCCCGAAACAAATGTAGGAGCTGGCTTGCCGGCGATGCGCCGCGCGGGCGGCGCTCGATCTCACAGGCGCCACAAGATCAAAGGCGGGCACCTTTCACAGCCAATGCTATCCCGAGACGCCCCTGGCAGCCCCCCCCCTCAATCTCAAACCGCCCTACCCTGCTTCCTGCCAACCCTCGAAAGCCCCCGCCCAACAGCAGGAACCCTCAGCACCATCAGCACAGCACCAATAAACGCATACACAGCCCACTCCCTCAGATCCGAGCGCACAACCCACAAAAAGTGCAGCAACCCCAGCCCAAGAACCAGATACACCAACCTGTGCAGTTTCTTCCACCGCACCCCCAGCCGCCGCTGGCTATACCGATTCGACGTAGCCGCCAAGGCCAGCAAGCACAGGAACCCAAGCGCACCCACAATAATATAAGGCCGCTTGCGCAGCTCCACCGCCAGCTGCCCCCAATCCAGCCCAAGAATAAAGAACAGGTAACAGAGGATGTGCAGCACTATATAAGCAAACACCCACAACCCCAGCTGCCGGCGCACCACGATCCACCCCGACCACCCCGTCAACTTCTGCAATGGCGTCATGCTCAAGGTGACCAACAGGAAGGTAAGTGCCCCAAGCCCAAGGCGATCCATCATGATCTTCCCGGGGTCAGGGCCCAGCAGGTTCATCGCCGCCTCATACAGCCACCACGCCGGGAACAGGCATCCCACGATGAAGATGGCCAGGCGAAACCAGGGGTAACGCATCAATAATTCTTCCGCAGATCAAGCCCGGTATACAGCGTCGCCACTTCATCGGCGTAACCATTGAACATCTGCGTCTCTCGCACATTGGGGCTGAACAACCCGCTGGGCAACCGGCGTTCGCGCGCCTGGCTCCAGCGCGGGTGATCGACCGTCGGGTTCACGTTGGCATAGAAACCATATTCATCCGGCGCCAGCCCTTCCCACGTAGTGCCGGGCTGTTCAGCCACCAGGCTGATGCGCACGATCGACTTGATGCTCTTGAAGCCATACTTCCACGGCACCACCAAGCGCAACGGCGCGCCATTCTGATTGGGCAGTTCGCGGCCATACATGCCTACCGCCAGGATCGCCAGCGGGTGCATTGCCTCGTCCAGGCGCAGCCCTTCTCTATAAGGCCAGTCGATCAAGGCGAACCCTGAACGCTGCCCAGGCATATGCTGCGGATCCTTCAACGTTTCGAAGCGCACATAGCGCGCCCTGGACGTGGGTTCAACCTGCTTGAGCACCTGCGCCAGAGGGAACCCCAGCCACGGAATGACCATCGACCATGCCTCTACGCAACGCAGCCGATAGACCCGCTCTTCAAGCTGATAGGGCTTGACGAAGTCTTCCAGCGCATAGCGCCCGGGCTTGCCAACCTCACCATCCACCACGATCGACCACGGTTCGGTCTTCAGGCTGTCGCCATTGGCTGCCGGGTCGCCCTTGTCAGGCCCGAACTCATAGAAGTTGTTGTAGTGGGTGGCATCCTTGAACGGCGTGATCGCCTCGTCCTTCACCGTCACCGCCTGCCAGCGCGTGGCAGCGAGCTTGTCAGTGAACCAGGCCGGTGCGGCCCCCGCCTGCACATCCGCATAACGCGAAACTTCAGCAGCGCCCGCCCTGCCCGGCAATGCGCCCAGCGCCAGGCCGGCCAATGAGCCACCCAACAGGGTACGACGAGAAAGGTAGATGCCTTCGGGTGTGATCTCCGACGCCTTGCACTCGGAAGACCTGGGAAGCTTGATGAGCATGGGCGGCTCCATAGCACTGGATAACGGATGTACCAGTAAGACTATGGAGCCGGAGGGTTATTCCAGCGTTAAGCAATTTTTACGCTTTGCGCCGGCGCGCCTTCAACAGGAACTGGATCGGCCCTGACGCCGCATAGGCGAGGAAGATCAGCAGCAGGATGCGCGGCGGGTCGCTGAACACGACGGCAAACACCAGCACCACGGCAAGGATGGCCACGAATGGCACGCGGCCCTTGAGGTCCAGCTCCTTGAAGCTGTTGTACTTGATGTTACTGACCATCAGCATGCCGGCAGCAGCCACCAGCAGCGCCACCAGGAACGACAGCTTGGAGCCCTGGATGCCGTAATCGCTGAACGCCCACACGGTACCCGCCACCACGCCGGCAGCAGCCGGGCTGGCCAGGCCGATGAAGTAGCGCTTGTCGGCGGTACCGACCTGGGTATTGAAGCGTGCCAGGCGCAGCGCGGCACCGGCCACATAGATGAAGGCGACCATCCAGCCGACCTTGCCCATGTCACCCAGCGCCCAGCCAAAGGCCAGCAACGCAGGGGCCACGCCGAAGGCGACCATGTCCGACAGCGAGTCGTACTCGGCACCGAAGGCACTCTGGGTATTGGTCATGCGCGCAACGCGGCCGTCCAGGCCGTCGAGCACCATGGCCACGAAAATGGCGATGGCGGCAAAAGCGAAATACTTGCTCGCCTCGCGCGGGTCACCGGCACTCAGGGCGCTCTGTGCGCTCATCGAGCTGATAATGGAATAGAAGCCGGCAAACAGGTTGGCGGTGGTAAACAGGTTGGGCAGCAGGTAGATGCCGCGGTGGCGCACCTTGCGGCCTTCGGCGTCATGCCCTTCTTCAATGTGCTCATCGATAGGTAGCAGGCTTTCGGCGTCGGAGGGCTTGTTCGGCTCTTCGGGACGTTCGCTCATAAAGGGTACCTTGCAACAGGATGGAAAATGTTCGACACGGGCCCGCGAAACAGGTTCTGACAGCAGGCCACTGGTCTGCTTTATACCAGAAGCGGGCTGCCAGAACGAAAAAACGCGGCCGAAGCCGCGTTTTTCATCTTTCGATAAGACTTAGTTCTTGGTCTTGTCGACGATTTTGTTAGCCGAGATCCACGGCATCATCGAGCGCAGTTGCTCGCCGATGATTTCGATACCGTGAGCGGCGTTGTTGCGGCGCTTGGCGGTCATCGATGGGTAGTTGGTAGCACCTTCGGAGATGAACATCTTCGCGTACTCGCCGTCCTGGATGCGCTTCAGGGCGTTGCGCATGGCCTTGCGGGATTCTTCGTTGATGACTTCCGGGCCGGTAACATACTCACCGTATTCGGCGTTGTTGGAGATCGAGTAGTTCATGTTGGCGATGCCGCCTTCGTACATGAGGTCAACGATCAGCTTCAGTTCGTGCAGGCACTCGAAGTAGGCCATTTCCGGCGCGTAGCCAGCTTCGACCAGGGTTTCGAAACCGGCCTTGACCAGTTCAACGGTACCGCCGCACAGAACAGCCTGCTCACCGAACAGGTCGGTTTCGGTTTCGTCCTTGAAGGTGGTTTCGATGATGCCGGTACGGCCGCCACCAACGCCCGAAGCGTAGGACAGGGCAACGTTCTTGGCATTGCCCGAAGCGTCCTGGTAGATAGCGATCAGGTCAGGGATGCCGCCGCCTTTGACGAACTCGGAGCGAACGGTGTGGCCCGGGGCCTTCGGCGCGATCATGATCACGTCGAGGTCGGCACGCGGAACAACCTGGTTGTAGTGGATCGAGAAGCCGTGGGAGAAGGCCAGGGTAGCGCCCTTCTTGATGTTCGGCTCGATCTCGTTCTTGTACAGAGCGCCCTGGAACTCGTCCGGGGTCAGGATCATGACCAGGTCAGCCGCAGCGACAGCGGTAGCAACGTCGGCAACTTTCAGGCCGTGGGCTTCAGCCTTGGCAACGGTAGCCGAACCTTTACGCAGACCGACGGTAACGTCTACACCGGAGTCTTTCAGGTTGCACGCTTGGGCGTGGCCCTGGGAACCGTAACCGATGATGGCGACTTTCTTGCCCTGGATGATGGAAAGGTCGCAGTCTTTATCGTAGAAAACTTTCATGAAATACCCCTGGTTATATCTCGGCCCCTGCGGAGCCATCGCTAATTTTTGAATTTAGATGCTGAGCACTTTGTCGCCACGGGCAATGCCGGTAACGCCGCTGCGCACGGTTTCGAGAATCGATGCAGTGCCGATCGCCTGGATGAAGCTGTCCAGTTTGTCGCTGGTGCCGCTCAGCTGCACGGTGTACACGCTGGCGGTCACGTCGACGATCTGGCCACGGAAGATATCCGTGGTGCGCTTGATCTCGGCGCGCTGGGCACCGGTGGCCTTGACCTTGACCAGCATCAGTTCACGCTCGATGTGAGCGCTTTCCGACAGGTCGACAAGCTTGACCACTTCGACCAGCTTGTTCAGGTTCTTGGTGATCTGTTCGATCACTTCGTCATGGCCAACGGTGGTCAGCGTCAGACGCGACAGGGTCGGGTCTTCGGTCGGCGCCACGGTCAGGCTTTCAATGTTGTAGTTGCGCTGGGAGAACAGGCCGACCACACGGGACAAAGCACCTGGTTCGTTTTCCAGCAGCAGGGAAATGATATGCCGCATATCAGGTACGCTCCGTCTTGCTCAGCCACATGTCACGCATCGAGCCATCCTTGATCTGCATCGGATAGACGTGCTCGCTGCGGTCAACCGCGATGTCGATGAACACCAGACGGTCCTTCATCGCAAACGCTTCTTCCAGCTTCGGCTTGAGGTCCTTCAGGCTGGTGATGCGGATACCCACATGGCCATAGGCCTCGGCCAGCTTGATGAAGTCAGGCAGCGACTCGACGTACGAGTGCGAGTGACGACCGTTGTAGGCCATGTCCTGCCACTGGCGGACCATGCCCAGCACACCGTTGTTCAGGTTGACGATTTTCACCGGCAGGCCGTACTGCATGCAGGTGGACAGCTCCTGGATGTTCATCTGGATGCTGCCTTCGCCGGTCACGCAGGCAACGTCCTGGTCCGGGAAGTTGAGCTTCACGCCCATCGCTGCCGGGAAGCCGAAGCCCATGGTGCCCAGGCCACCGGAGTTGATCCAGCGGTTTGGCTTGTTGAAGCGGTAGTACTGCGCCGCAAACATCTGGTGCTGGCCCACGTCAGAGGTGACGAAGGCATCGCCATGGGTCACTTCGCACAGGGTCTCGATGACTTTCTGCGGTTTGATGACGTTGCCGTCGCCCTTGTCGTAAGGGAACAGTTCGCCGTCGCCACGCCATTCGTCAATCTGCTTCCACCAGGCATCCAGTGCCGCCTTGTCAGGCTGCTCGCCGATTTCCTTGAGGATGCCGAGCATTTCGCTGAGCACGCTGTCGACCGGGCCGACGATTGGCACGTCAGCCTTGATCATCTTGGAGATCGACGCCGGGTCGATGTCGATGTGGATGATCTTGGCGTTCGGGCAGAACTTGGCCGGGCCGTTGACCACGCGGTCGTCAAAGCGTGCGCCCACAGCGAGGATCACGTCGGCATTGTGCATGGCCATGTTGGCGGTGTAGCTGCCGTGCATGCCGAGCATGCCGAGGAACTGGCGGTCGGTACCCGGGAAGCCGCCCAGACCCATCAGGGTATTGGTGACTGGCAGGTTAAGCGACTTGGCGATTTCGGTCAGCGCTTCGGAGCCACCGCCGAGAATCACGCCACCACCGGAGTAGACGATCGGGCGCTTGGCGGCCAGGAGCATCTCGGCAGCCTTGCGGATCTGGCCGGAATGGCCACGGACCGCCGGGCTGTAGGAGCGCAGCTTGACCTTTTTCGGGTAGACGTATTCGAACTTCTCGGCCGGGTTGGTCATATCTTTTGGAATGTCGACCACGACCGGACCTGGGCGGCCGGATTGCGCCAGGTAGAACGCTTTTTTCAGGACTTCCGGGATCTCGGTCGGGTTCTTGATCATGAAGCTGTGCTTCACGATCGGCCGCGAGATACCAATCATGTCGGTTTCCTGGAAGGCATCAGTACCCACCATGGTGCTAGGCACCTGGCCGGACAGGATGACCATCGGGATCGAATCCATGTAGGCGGTGGCAATGCCGGTAATGGCATTGGTCGCGCCCGGGCCGGAGGTTACCAGCACCACACCGGCCTTGCCGGTGGCGCGGGCGTAGCCGTCCGCCATATGGGTTGCCGCCTGCTCGTGACGAACCAGGATGTGTTCCACTTCCGGTTCTTTGAACAGTGCGTCGTAAACATGCAGGAGAGCACCACCAGGGTACCCGTAGATGTGCTTAACGCCTTCGTCACGCAAAAAGCGGACGACCATCTCAGCGCCAGATAAAAGCTCCACGTTGTTCACCTCTAAAACGCCAGAATACCGTCCCTAGTGGACGGGTCTTAATAGGTTTACTGCCAAGCAGAGCATGAGCGAAAACGTCAGCACTGACTGAGCAAGTATTGGGAGCACCCCAGAGTGTTGCGGGGTTTTCCCACCCAGCGCGAGGTAACGCGTTGCGGGGTGTAACAGGTCGGCGCGGGTGTGCGCCTCATGATCTGCTTAGCGGGTCTGCTTCTGGCAGTCCCTCTACAGCGGAAGTTGGATTCTTGTGATTCGGCGCCAACATGTCAAGAAAAATTATTGCCAATTTTTCCCCAAGATGAATTCCTGCCACCACTAAAAATCGCTTCAGCAGCAGAATAAATAAGATTTCCACAAAAAAGGGCCACAATCTGCGGCCCTTGAAGGAAAAACTGAAGAAATCAGGCGGAAGGAGCGATCAATTGGTCAAATGCTGCCAACAGTCGGCGCAGCTCACGGCTTTGCTCCGGCCGGTCGGTAAACACGGTCTCGGCCATGACCAGGATGCTGGAGGCATTGGGCAGCGGATGGCCCAGTTCGATGATGATCTTCATGCGCGGCAGGAAGATCCATTGCAGCCACTGCTCGAAACTGAGGGTATCGACCGCGAACGGCACGGTACTGGCCAGTGCCTCGTCGCTGGGTGGCTCGTCATCCCACCACCCCTGCACCACCAGTTCACGTTCGATCAGCAACAGGTGGTCGGCTATGTCCAGAATACGTTGCTCGATCATCACGAATTGACCCGCGCCTTCTGCCGGGCCAGTGCCGCGCCAGCGCTGTCACCTTGCTTTTCACGGGCCTGGGCGATGGTGTTCCACAGCTCGGCCTGCAGGCTTGGACGGCCATTGGCGTAAGTCAGGGCGCGACGCGCCAGTTGCTCCGCCTGCGCCGCATCACCTTGCGACAGGCGCACCTGGGCCAGGCGGTACAGCACTTGCGGCTCGCGCGGGGCTATGCGCTGGGCACGCTCCAGGCTCGAAGCCGCCCCGTTGAAGTCACCACTGCCCTGCTGGGATTGCGCGGTGGTCAGCAGTGCCAGCACCGGGCCGTCCAGCTGCTCGTCGGCCGACAGACCACCCGCAGCGGTGTTGCTGCGCGGAATACCCGTTGGCGCACTGGTACTTGGTGGGGTGCTGCTCATGGCCGCGATGTCGAACGGCTCGTCGGCGATCGGGTTCGGGTTTGTGGTCATCGGCGCCGAACTGGCCGGGCCTGGGGTAATCGGGCCCGGCGTGATTGGCGAGGTGCTGATCGGCGCTGCGCCGTTGGCAGCCGGGAACGTCTGGATGCCTGAAGCGCCAGCGCCCTGCGGAATCATCACGGTGACGCCGGAGTCTTCAGGCAGCGTCTGCGCTTGCGCGGTGCCCGTGTTATAGCCACCCGCCGAGCGGGTAGCCGTCACGCGCTCGCTGTTGGACACGCGGGTGCTCGAATCGACCACCGGTATATTGCCGCGCGGGACGCTGGAGCACCCCTGGAGCACAGCCAACGCCGTCACGGCAGGAAACAGCCACTTGTTCACGTCACACCTCATCAATGCAGCCTGTGCTTAATTCATCCAGCCTTTGACCCAGTCCATGACTGATTCTGCAGGATTCTGCTCGCCGCCACAGGTCGCGCCGGCGGGCGGTTCACTCCCGCGAATATACGGCATCTGCACCGCTCCCGGACAGCTGCCATCAGACCCATGGCCACTGTAAGGGTCGATCCAGGCCTGCACCACGTTGTCCGGCTGCGGCATGTCCAGCGGCAGCGGGTCGGCCTTCTTCATGAAGCTGGTCCACACCTGCAGGGCACCGGTGGCACCGGTGAAGGGTGTTTTGCCGTTATCGTCACGGCCCATCCACACCACGGCCAGCAGGTCCTGGCTGAAGCCGGAGAACCAGCTGTCGCGCGAGTCGTTACTGGTACCGGTCTTGCCCGCCAGGGTCAGCGAGCGCGGCAAGGTGTTGTACACCGAGCGCCCGGTACCTTCGCGCATGACCCGCTGCATGGCGTTTTGCACCAGGTAGATGGCCCCCGGGTCGAAGGTTTGCTGGATCTGGAACGGGTAGCGCTTGAGCGGTTCGCCCTCGGCAGTCAGCACACTGCGGATACCACGCATCGGGGTGTTGAAACCGCCGTTGGCGATGGTCTGGTACATGGTTGCAACCTGCATCGGCGACATGCCGCCAGCACCCAGCAACATGGCCGGGAAGGCTGGCCAGTCGACATTCACCCCCAGCCGGCCAATGGTCTTGATCACATTGGGCACGCCCACTTCCAGGCCAAGCTTGGCGGTAGACAGGTTGTACGAGTTGGCAAGCCCCTGATACAGGTAGATGGTGCCATGCGGTCGACGGTCGTAGTTTTGTGGGCGCCAGACCTGACCATCGGCACCCTTGACCGAAAATGGCTCATCCTGCACCCAGGTGGTCAGGGTGTACTTGCTCGGCTGCTCCAGCGCAGTCAGGTACACCGACGGCTTGACCAGCGAGCCGATCGGCCGCACCGCGTCGATGGCCCGGTTGAAACCGGCGAAGCCTGCCTGGCGGCTACCGATCAGCGCCTGTACCTCACCGGTTTCCGGGTTGGTCACGACCATTGCCGATTCCACCTCGTCAGCACCCTTGCGCCCTGCCAGGCGCTTGAAGGTCTCGCTCATCGAGGTTTCGGCCTTCATCTGCAGGATCGGGTCGAAGCTGGTGAAAATACGCAGGCCTTCTTCGGTCAAGTCTTCGTCGCGGTAGTCCTGGCGCAGCTGACGCTTGACCAGGTCGAGGAAGGCCGGGAACGAGCTGTCGGCCAGGCTGCCGCGCTTGGTCACGCCCAACGGCATCTTCTTAGCCGCATCGACTTCCGCCTGGCTCGCCACGCCCTGCTCGGCCACCAGGTCAAGCACCAGGTTGCGGCGGGCCAGGGCGCGGTCAGGGTAACGCCGCGGGTTGTAGTAGGACGGCCCCTTGACCATGCCCACCAGCAAGGCGATCTGATGCAGCTTCAGCTCCGAAAGCGGCTGGCTGAAGAAGAACTGGCTGGCCAGGCCGAAGCCGTGAACGGCGCGCTGGCCATCCTGACCGACGAACACTTCGTTGAGGTAGGCCTCGAGAATCTCGCGCTTGTCGTAGTGCAGCTCAAGCAGCATGGCCATCATCGCCTCGGTCAGCTTGCGGCTGAGGCTGCGCTCGCTGCTGAGGTAGAAGTTCTTCACCAGCTGCTGGGTCAGGGTACTCCCCCCCTGGCGCATCGAACCGGACGAGGTGTTGACCCACATTGCCCGGGCGATGGACTTGGGCGACACGCCGTAGTGGCTGTAGAAGTCGCGGTCTTCGGTCGCCACCAGGGTTTCGAGCAGGTATTTGGGCACCTGGTCGATCTTGATCAGGATGCGGTCTTCGAGGTTCTTCGGGTAGATGCCGCCGATCATCAGCGGCTCCAGCCGCACCACGTCGAGCGCCTTGCCGTTGGCAGCAGAAAGGCCCGCCACGTAATCGCCGGAGAAGCGCACGCGCACAAACTGCGCCGGCTCCATGCCCTCGTAGAACTGGAAGCCACGGGTATTGAGGTCGACGGTGTTGCCGTTGACGGCCGCCGCACCCGGGCCGTTGGCCGCGCTTTCACGCCGGTAGCCGAGCGCGTCGAGTTCGGTAAGGAAGTCATTCTTGCTCAGTTTCTGACCAGTGAACAGCTCCAGTGGCCGGGCATACACCTTGGCCGGGATGGTCCAGCGCTTGCCGGAGAACTTCTCCTGCACAACGGCATCGAGGTAAACCGCGAAGCCGGCAACGATCACCAGGCCTACCAGGCTGAGCTTCAAAGCCCAGCCCAGCCAGGCGCGGGAGCGGCCGGTCGGGCGTTTCTGAGGGGTACGGGGATTTCGGGTTCGGGTCATGGCGGCGGATTATACGCACTTTATAAAGGCTGGGCAGACGGCCCAGCGGTAGGCAGGGACGGCACCATTGACCATAATGGCGCATTCGAATTCCCTGCCCCCGGAAGGATTTCCCGTGAGCCAAGCCCTTATCACTGCGCTGCAGAACCCTGCCCTGTACCCTCACCCCGTGGATGGGTTCCAGCTCATCGAGACGCATATCTCCTGGGTGCTGCTGACCGGCGAGTACGCCTACAAGATCAAGAAGCCGATGAACTTCGGCTTTCTCGACTTCACCGAACTGGGCCAGCGCCAGCATTTCTGTAACGAAGAGTTGCGCCTGAACCAGCGCCTGACCGACGGCCTGTACCTGGAGGTATTGCCCGTTACCGGCAGCGTCGAAGCGCCGCAGATCGGTGGCGAAGGCGAGGCCATCGAATACGTGCTGAAAATGCGCCAGTTCCCCCAGGGGCAGATGCTCAGCACCCTGCAGGCCAATGGCGAGCTGAATGCCGCGCACATCGACCAGATGGCCCGGCAAATCGCCGAGTTCCACCTGCAGACCCCAAAGGTATCTGCCGAGCAGCCCTACGGCTCGCCTGAAAGCGTCATGGCCCCGGTCGAGCAGAACTTCGAGCAGATCCGCCCATTCCTCAGCGACAAGGCCGACCTGCTGCAACTGGACAACCTGCAGGCTTGGGCGCGGAGCAGTTTCGAGCGGCTGCAAGGCCTGTTCGCCTCGCGCAAGGCCAATGGCTTCACCCGCGAGTGCCATGGTGACATCCACCTGGGCAACGCTACCCTGATCAACGGCCAGGTGGTGATCTTCGACTGCATCGAGTTCAACGAACCTTTCCGCATGACCGATGTGTGGGCCGACACCGGTTTCCTCGCCATGGACCTGGAAGATCGCGGCCTCAAGTGCCTGGCACGACGTTTCATCAGCCAGTACCTGGAGCTGACCGGCGATTACGAAGGCCTGGAAGTGCTCAACTTCTACAAAGCCTATCGCGCCCTGGTACGGGCCAAGGTCGCGCTGTTCAGCATGCCGGCCAACGCCGACGGCGTGCAGCGGGCCACCACCCTGCGCACCTATCGCAACTACGCCAACCTGGCAGAAAGCTACAGCGCCATCCCTTCGCGGCTGCTGGCCATCACCCATGGTGTCTCGGCAGTGGGCAAGAGCCACGTGGCAATGCGCCTGGTCGAGGCCTTGGGCGCCATTCGTGTGCGCTCCGACGTCGAGCGCAAGCGCCTGTTCGGCGAACAGCCGCAAGACAACGCCGGCCAACTGACTACCGGCATTTATGACCTGGATGCCAGTGCCGCCACTTACCAACGCTTGCACGAAGTGGCAGCAACCGTTTTGCGCGCCGGCTTCCCGGTGGTGCTGGATGCCACCTACCTCAAGCATGAACAGCGCCAGGCGGCAGCAGACGTTGCCAGCCAGACCGGTGTGCCGTTCCTGATCCTGGACTGCCACGCACCCGAGGCAGTCATTGCCAGCTGGCTGGAACAGCGTCAGGCCGAAAACACCGACCCTTCGGATGCCACCCTGGACGTGGTCAAGGCCCAGCAGGCCAGCCGTGAAGCCCTGGATGCGCAGGAGCTGGTGCAGAGCACCCGGGTCGACACCCAGGACGCTGGCAGCATGGACCAGGTGATCGAGCAGATTCGCCAGCGTTTGCCAGGCCTGTAAGTTCATCGTTTTCCTGTTCTGGCCCCTTCGCGGGTTCACCCGCGAAGAGGCCGGCACAGGTCCCGGCAGCTCATCGCCCCGATGGCAAAAGGCCGCGCATTTCCTAACCCCCGCTACACTCCTCTCTGACCTGCTCGCGATTTATCCTCCAATCCACGTTCAGCCATCGCAAGGAGGCTCGATGAACGATGAATTGCAGCACCTGAAGAACCTTGGCAAGACCTCTGCGCAGTGGCTGCATGCCGCCGGCATCCACAGTGCATCGGACCTGCGTCGCCTGGGTGCGGTGGGTGCATACCAGGCCGTAAAGACACGAGGGTTCCGCGCTTCCAAGGTGCTGTTGTACGCCATTGAAGGCGCCCTGCTGGACATGCACTGGAACGATCTGCCGCTCGAACGCAAAGAAGCGCTCAATCAACAACTGGACGCGAAAAACCCTACGCAAAAAAATCCAAAATAATCGTGGAAAGGGGATTGACTACGAAATGAGAATCGTTATGATTATCACAACTGGTCGCGAGACTGGTTGGATAACCTAAGAGCCCCTGGTTCGGACTCTCAGATTATCTCCTCATCAGGCTAATCACGGTTATTGACCCGGCTCTTTGCCGGGTCTTTTTTTGCCTGTGGTTTTTGTGCCGCCTGGCTTGGCTTTACTACCGTGGACACTACTGGCGAAACTGCGCGCAGTAATCCTGCGCCGGCGTTGCCGCCGTGTACCACACGTAATCAGCCTCGCCTGGCTCAACCTGCTCGCCCACCTCGGCCAGCAGCAATACCTTGCTCTCCCCCGACGCCCCCAAATCAGCCAGGTGCAAGGGTATGCCCAAGTCCTTGCGCACGTGATAGGCCCCGGCAAACAGCAGTGCCGGCTGCGGCGCCGACAGCAAACGCTCGGCCATGCGCCGGTCGCGCTGCTGCTGCACGGCCAGCATCGCCGGCAACTGGCTTGCCGGCAGCATCCCGCAATGCCCGGCGCGTACCTGCTCCAGCAAAGCAGCCTTTACCGCCGGTGCATTGGACCTTTCGCCGGTCAGCGAGGCTGGCTGCCGATAGGCCTGGCGCATCTCGCCAGGCGACAGGTTGGCCGCCAGCAGTGGTACTCGCTGCTGCAAGGCCTCCCGCACGATCGGCCCGTACAGTTGCCAGTCCCAACCCTCCTGCCAGGCCAGCGCCTTGGGCAAGTCTGCCGGTAGGGGCTGGCCCTGAACCTTGTCGACCAGCGGTTGCTGCTCAGGCTGCAGCATCTCCAGCAAAAGGCTGCCTTGCACGCGCTGCCCCTGCAACGCGCGCAGCAGCCAAAGTTGCAGCGCGTGATGGTCCGGGTTGTCGTGTTTTTCGCCCACCAGCACACGGGGGGCGCCCGCCAGGCGTTGCACCAGTTGCTCAGGGCTGATCGCCTGGCCACTGGCAAGGTCGATGATGTGCCCCAACTCGGCATGCCTACGCCCCTCACTGCCCTGCCAAGGGGGCAACGGCGGCAGGCTGGCCTGGCAGCCACCCAGTGCCAACACCAGGCAAAGCGAGAAACCGGACAGCAGCGGATGACGCATCGGCAATGCCTCCTAGCGGGTGATGATCAGCGGATGCCCACGCTCCGGGTGCGCCTGCACCAGCACATCGATACCGTAGACTGCCCTCAACGCCGCGGGCGTCAGTACCTCTTCGGGCGAGGCAAACGCATGACTGCGCCCCTGTTCCAGCAACAGGATACGGTCACAGTAGCGCGCTGCCAGGTTCAGGTCATGCAGGATCACCAGCACCGCGGCGCCGCGGTCGGCAAAGCGGCGCACGGACTCCAGGGTGGTGTGCTGGTGCAGCGGGTCGAGCATCGAGGTCGGTTCGTCGAGCAGCAGCGTGGCCCCCTCCTCGCCCGGCCATAGCTGCGCCAGCACACGGGCCAGGTGCACCCGCTGCCGCTCGCCCCCCGATAGCGCCAGGTAACTGCGCCCCACCAGGTGCCAGGCATCCGCCGCCTGCAACGCCGCTTCGACAATTTGCGCATCGCGCTGCTGCCCGGTGCCATGCGGCATGCGCCCCATGCCCACCACCTCCTCGACCCGGAACGAGAAGCCCAGGCTGGACACCTGTGGCAACACAGCCAGGCGCTTGGCCCGCTCCTGCCCAGGCCAATCGGTGAGGGGCCGGCCCTGCAGCGTCACCCGCCCCCGGTCGGGCGCCAACTCGCCACACAACACACCCAGCAGGCTGCTCTTGCCGGCGCCATTGGGGCCGAGCACACCCACCACCTGCCCCGGGCTCAGCTGCAGGTGAATGTCGTGCAGCACCTCGTTGCTTCCCCGCCGCAGGTGCAGGCCTTCAACTTGCAACATCAGCTGCGCCCTCGTATCAGCAGCACAAGAAAGAACGGCGCACCGATAAAGGCCGTGACAATACCAATCGGCAACTCGGCAGGTGCCAGCAGCAGCCGCGCCGCCAGGTCGGCGAACAGCATCAGCACGCCCCCCGCCAGCAACGAGGCAGGTAGCACCACGCGGTGATCAGGCCCGGCCAGCAAGCGCACCAGGTGCGGCACCACCAGGCCGATGAAACCGATCAGCCCTGCGGCAGCCACTGCCGCACCTACGCCCAGCGCCGTGCAGAACACCAGCTCGCGCTTGAGCCGCTCCACGTCAACACCCAGGTGGCGCGCCTCGGACTCGCCCAGTAACAGGGCATTCAGCGCCTTGGCCCGGCGTGGCAGCCACACCGCTACCCCCGCTGCGACCAGCAGCAATGGCCACAGCCGTTCGTAGCTGGCACCGTTCAGGCTGCCAAGGTTCCAGAACGTCAGCGTGCGCAGGGTGGCGTCGTCGGCCAGGTAAGAAAACAGCCCGACGGCCGCGCCGCCCAGCGCAGTCATGGCCACGCCCGCCAGCAGCATGGTTGCGACGTTGGTCTGGCCATCGCGCCGCCCCAGACGGTAGACCAACGCGGTTACCGCAAGCCCCCCGACAAAAGCGCAGAACGACAGCAGATAGGGCGCGAAAGCCTCCGGCATGCCGCCAAACCAGGCACCACCGACAATGGCGACCGCGGCACCCATCGCCGCCCCAGCGGCAACCCCCACCAGCCCTGGATCGGCCAGCGGGTTGCGAAACAGCCCCTGCATGGCCACGCCGGACAGCGCCAGCACCGCGCCCACCGCCAGGCCCAGCAAGGTACGCGGCAGGCGGATCTGGCCCAGGATCATCTCGGCCTGCTGCAGGCCGTCAGCCGCAATTGGCAGCCCCAGCAGGCGCAGGCCGGCGCGCAGGGTGTCGAACAGCGGCAGGCTGACCGGCCCCAGAGCCAGCGACAGCCACACCGCCAACAGGCACAGCAGGCTCAGGCAAACGAACAACGTGCGTGGCTGGACCCGCTGTTTCATTGTGCGAAGCTGGCCTGGGCTGCCGGGTAGAAGGTGGCTGCCAGCGACTGCAAGGTCGATGGCAGGCGTGGGCCAAGCCCGCCTACCAGCAGCGTCGGGTCCAGTGACACCAGGCGTTTCTCACGCACCGCCCGCGAGGCAGCCAGCGCGGGGTTTTCTTTCAACAGCGCCTGCAAGGCCTGCTCATCGGCCAGCGCCCGGTCGGAAAACACGATCACGTCCGGGTCCAACGCCGCCAAGGCTTCGTTGGAGAAGTTCTTGTAGCCTTGATGTTCTGCCAGGTTGTGCCCACCTGCCTGGCCCAGCAGCCAGTCACCCGCCGTGCCCTGCCCGGCGATCAGCGGTTTGGCCCCGGCATGGCCGACCAGCAGTAGCACCCCAGGTGCCTGTTGCCCGGCCTGGGCCTGCTTGACCTTGGCCTGCACAGCCTCGATTTGCTGGTGGTAACCCGCCGCCAACCCCGCAGCCTGCGGCTCTGCGCCCAGCAACTGCCCCAGATGCTTGAGGTTTTCATCCACCGCCGCCAGTTCGGCCTTGCTGGAGAACAACTCCACCTGCACACCGGCCTTGCGGATTTGCGCGAGTACCGGCGGCGGGCCCATTTCCTCAGTGCCCACCAGTACATCCGGGCGCAGGCTGAGAATGCCTTCAGCCGACAACTGCCGCTGGTAGCCCACACTGGGCAGTGACTTCAGCGATGCCGGGTGCTGGCTGGTGGTGTCCACACCGACAAGCCGCGCTTCACCGCCCAGTGCCGTTATCCACTCACTCAGGGCACCACCCGCGCTGACCCAGCGTTGCGGCAACTCGGCCGCCAGGGTCTGGGTGGAAAGCACAAGGCTTGCGCACAGGGCGAGCACGGCGACTGGACGGCGCATCATCGGGTTCCTTCTGAAGGCGAGCCACGCGCCTTGTGGCGGGCGGCAGAACTGCGCACCATAGGTAGGCAGGCGCAGCGAATGCGGGCAATTTGATAATTATTCGCATTGACGCGTCAAGTCATCATCTGTTTCATGAGTCGTCCTTGCCATGCACTTGCTCTGTATCTCCCACGCCCTGGCCGAAGGCCAAAGCCGCGCCTTCAGCGTAGACGGCCTCGAACTGTTCGGCGTGCGCCGCCAGGGCCAGGTTTACCTCTACCGCAACCGTTGCCCACACCGCGGCATACCGCTGCACTGGGCGCAAGATGCATTTCTCGATGACAGCGCCAGCCTCATCCACTGCGCTCACCATGGCGCGCTGTTTTTGATTGAAAGCGGCGAGTGCGTAGCCGGGCCCTGCGAGGGTGAGCAACTGCTGGCCCTTGGCTGTCACGAAGACAGCCAAGGCATCTGGCTCACGGCGTAAGCAGCACCGGCAGGCGGCGATCAACAACAATGCCTTCGGCGTCCAGGCGGGTGCCGTAGGCCAGCACCTCCACGCCGTCCGCCGCCGCCGCACGCAGGGCCTGGGCATAGGCTGCGTCGATTTCCTCAGCGGGGCGTACGGCATCGATGCCCGTCAGGTTCACGCAATACAACTGCACCGCACGCACGCCCTGGCGCGCCAACTTCGCCAGCTCGCGCAGGTGCTTGGCACCGCGCTGTGTCACCGCATCGGGGAAAGCTGCAACTGTGCTGTCGGGGTAGCCCAAGGTCACGCTCTTGACCTCGACGTAAGCGGGGGCACCGTCGAACTCCAGGCGAAAGTCAATGCGGCTGCTTTCCTCACCGTACGGCACTTCGCGCTTGAGCGCGGTGAACCCGGCCAGTTCGGCGATGGTGCCGGCCCGCAATGCCTCTTCGACCAACGCATTGGCCCGCCCGGTATTCACACAGGCCAGCCGCCCCTGCGGGGTTTCGCTGATCTCCCAGGTGCCTGGCAGCTTGCGCTTGGGGTCGTTGGAGCGGCTGAACCACACCTGCCCGCCTTCACGCATGCAGTTGAGCATGGAGCCGGTGTTCGGGCAGTGAATGGTCAGTTGTTCACCGCTGGCCAGTTCGATGTCCGCCAGAAAGCGTTTGTAACGGCGCAGCAGGCGGCCCTGTTCGAGTGGAGGATAGAACTGCATCAGCCTTGCCAGCTCCGCAGGCCACGGGCAATGCGCTGCACCGCCTCTTCCAGGCGCGGCAGGCTCTGGGTGTAGGCAAAGCGCACATGGTGCCCGGCCAGGTGGCGGCCGAAATCCAGGCCCGGCGTAAACGCCACGTGCTCGGTTTCCAGAAAGTGCCGGCAGAAGGCAAACGCATCACCGCCAAAGGCGCTGATATCGGCATACAGGTAAAACGCCCCCTGCGGCTCGACGGCAATGCGGAAGCCCAATTCGCGCAGGGCGGGCAACAGATAGTCGCGGCGGCGGGCGAACTCGGCGCGGCGCTCCTCGAAGATGGCCAGGCTCTCGGGCTGGAAGCATGCCAGCGCAGCATGCTGGGCCATGCTCGGTGCACTGATGTACAGGTTCTGCGCCAGCTTCTCCAGGTCGGCCACCGCGCCGGGTGGGGCTACCAGCCAGCCAAGGCGCCAACCGGTCATGCCGTAATACTTGGAAAAACTATTCAGGACGAACGCCGAGTCGTCGACTTCCAGCACGCTTGGCGCGTCCATGCCATAAGTGAGGCCATGATAGATCTCGTCCACCACCAGGTGGCCGTGTCGCTCATGGGTGGCCTTGGCAAGGCTGGCCAACGCTTCGCGCCCCAGCACGGTACCGGTCGGGTTAGCCGGCGACGCGACCAGTGCACCGACGGTGTCCTTGTCCCAGTAACGCTCGACCAGGTCGGCGGTCAGCTGGTAATTCACCTCCGGGCCCACCGGTACCAGCTGCGCCCCACCCTCGACCAGACGCAGGAAGTGGCGATTGCACGGGTAACCCGGGTCGGCCAGCAGCCAATGCTTGCCCGGGTCGACCAACAGGCTGCTGGCCAGCAGCAGTGCGCCAGAGCCACCCGGGGTAATCAGGATGCGCTCTGGGTCGATATTCAGGCCATAACGTTGGCCATAAAAGCCGGCAATCGCTTCACGCAGCGCCGGCAGGCCGCGTGCGGCGGTGTAGCGGGTGTGCCCGGCAGCCAGCGCGGCCTGGCCGGCGGCGACGATCGGTGCGGCCGTGGTGAAGTCCGGCTCGCCGATTTCCAGGTGGATCACGTCGTGCCCGGCCGCCTGCAGCTCGTTGGCCCGGGCCAGCAGCGCCATGACATGGAAGGGTTCGATGGCGCGGCTGCGCGCACTGTAGGGGTGGGCCATGACCTTCTCTCAATTGCGTCTAAACTGGAGATTCTACCTCTGCACGCCAACGAACGTACGGCTCGCGCCGATGTCAATAAGCAGGATCGGGCGGGGTAGCGCACCCCCGATCTATCTGGTAAGTTCGGCGGCTCGCAGTCGCAGGGCCGGCGGTCGCCGGGGATGGAGCATCCTGCGCATTGGATCAGATGAGTGAGAGGCGGTCTATTCATGTCCACCGTAGAAAAGCAAAAAACCGGAACCATGTACGGTGTCGAGCCCTATAAAGAGACCAAGGGCGAAGAGTACATGGGTGAGCCCATGAAGAAGCACTTCACCAAGCTTCTCAATGCCTGGAAAGGCGAGCTCATGCACAGTGTGGATCGCACCGTAGACCACATGAAGGATGAAGCTGCGAACTTCCCGGACCCGGCCGACCGTGCCAGCCAGGAAGAAGAATTTGCTCTTGAGCTGCGCAACCGTGACCGCGAGCGCAAGCTGATCAAGAAAATCGACAAGACCCTGCAGAAGATTCAGGACGAAGAGTACGGCTGGTGTGATTCCTGCGGCATCGAGATCGGCCTGCGCCGTCTGGAAGCCCGTCCGACCGCCGACCTATGCTTCGACTGCAAGGAAATTGCCGAGAAAAAGGAAAAAACGGTCGGCAAAGGCTGATCTTTCTTCCACCTGAACGGGGCGCTTGATGCGCCCCGTTTCATTTATATGCCCAGCCTGACATGACCGACTCCAGCTACATCGGGCGCTTCGCCCCCACCCCCAGCGGCTTTTTGCACTTCGGCTCGCTGGTCGCTGCCCTCGCCTCCTGGCTCGACGCCCGCGCCGTCAACGGCCGCTGGTTGCTGCGCATGGAAGACACCGACCCACCCCGGGAAATGCCCGGTGCCCGTGATGCCATCCTGCAAACCCTGGAGCGTTACGGGCTGGAATGGGATGGCGAGGTGGTGTGCCAGAGCCAGCGGCACGACGCTTATGCCGCGGTAGTCGACCGCCTGTTCAACATGGGCCTGGCCTACGCCTGTACCTGCTCGCGCAAGCAGCTGGAGGGTTACAACGGCATCTACCCAGGCCTTTGCCGTAACGCCGGCCATGCCCGGGAAGGTGCGGCGATCCGCTTGCGCGTGCCAGAGCTGATCTACCGCTTTACCGACCGGGTGCAGGGCGAGTACCAGCAGCACCTGGGGCGTGAGGTGGGCGACTTCGTCATCCAGCGCCGCGACGGGCTGTATGCGTACCAGCTGGCGGTGGTGCTGGACGATGCCTGGCAACGTGTGACCGACATCGTGCGTGGCGCCGACCTGCTCGACAACACCCCACGCCAGCTGTACCTGCAGGAACTGCTGGGCTTTTCGCAGCCGCGCTACCTGCATATTCCGCTGATCGTGCAGCCGGATGGGCACAAGCTGGGCAAATCGTACCGTTCGCCGCCACTGCAGGCGGAGCATGCTACACCGCTGCTGTTGCGGGCATTGCGGGCGCTGGGGCAAGAAACAGACCCCGATCTGCTACTGGCTACGCCGGCTGAAGTGTTGGCGATAGCCCGCAAGCAGTGGCGGCCGGAGGCGATTGCGCAGCGGACCACGGTGCCAGAGGCTGATTTGCGCTGAGGCAGGCCCGGCCCTTTCGCGGGTAAACCCGCTCCCACAGGTTCTTCACAGGTTTCGAAGGCGGTGCCGTTCTGTGGGAGCGGGTTTACCCGCGAAAGGGCCAGCACAGGCAAACCAACCCTCAAAAACAAAAGCCCAATAATTTCAAACCCTTGGCTAACGCAATGGATTCCCGCTAGCATCCACCCAGCCATTTGCGCCAATAATAAGTCCAAGCCCGCAGCGCCCAACCATCGAGGCCAGCATGTACATCTATCGTTTGGTCCTGCTTCTGGTCGTGGGGATCTACCTGTTCTCCCCGGCCATCATGGACTGGTGGATCGAACCGACCGGAGCCTGGTACCGCCCTTACCTGCTCTGGCTGATCCTGATCGTCGTCACCTTCATCCTGCAGAGCCAACGAGATGCCGATGAGCTTTAGCCTGACCCAGATGATCCTGATCAGCGCCGGGTACCTCATGGTGCTGTTTGGCGTGGCCTGGATCAGTGAACGCGGGTTGATCCCGCGTTCGATCATTCGCCACCCGCTCACCTACACCCTGTCGCTGGGCGTGTACGCCAGTGCCTGGGCCTTTTATGGCTCGGTGGGCCTGGCCTACCAGTACGGCTACGGCTTCCTCGCCTGCTACCTGGGGGTGTCCGGTGCGTTCCTGCTGGCACCTGTGTTGCTCTACCCGATCCTCAAGATCACCCGCACCTACCAGCTGTCATCGTTGGCCGACCTGCTGGCGTTCCGCTTTCGCAGCACCTGGGCCGGGGCACTCACCACCATCATCATGCTGATCGGCGTGCTGCCCTTGCTGGCACTGCAGATACAGGCGGTGGCCGACTCGATCAGCATCCTCACCGGTGAGCCGGTCAAGGCCAGGGTAGCCTTCGCCTTCTGTACGCTGATCATCCTGTTCACCATCTTCTTCGGCTCGCGGCACATTGCCACGCGTGAAAAACACGAAGGGCTGGTGTTCGCCATCGCCTTCGAGTCGGTGATCAAGTTGCTGGCCCTGGGCGGTATCGGGCTTTACGCCCTGTACGGCGTATTCGGCGGCCCGCACGAGCTGGAAGTCTGGCTGCTGCAAAACCAGACCGCCCTGGCCGCCCTGCACACCCCGCTGCAGGAGGGCCCATGGCGCACCCTGCTGCTGGTGTTCTTCGCCTCGGCCATCGTCATGCCGCACATGTACCACATGGCCTTTACCGAAAACCTCAACCCGCGCTCGCTGGTCAGTGCCAGCTGGGGCCTGCCGCTGTTCCTGCTGCTGATGAGCCTGGCGGTGCCGCTGGTGCTGTGGGCTGGCCTGCGCCTGGGCGCAAGCACCAACCCCGAGTACTTCACCCTGGGCCTGGGGATTGCCGCCAACAACGAAGCACTGGCACTGCTGGCCTACATCGGCGGCTTGTCGGCCGCCAGCGGCCTGATCATCGTCACCACCCTGGCGCTGTCGGGCATGGCCCTCAACCACCTGGTGCTGCCGCTGTACCAGCCCCCGGCCGAAGGCAATATCTACCGTTGGCTGAAGTGGACCCGCCGCGCGCTGATCGTCGCCATCATCACCGCCGGCTTCATGTTCTACCTGACCCAGAACAACCACCAGAGCCTGGCCAACCTGGGCATCGTCGCCTTCGTCGCCACCCTGCAGTTCCTGCCGGGCGTGCTGTCGGTGCTGTACTGGCCCACCGCCAACCGCCGCGGTTTCATCGCCGGGCTGCTGGCCGGCACCCTGGTGTGGATGGTGACCATGCTGCTGCCGCTGCTGGGCAATCTGCAGGGCTTCTACATCCCGCTGCTGGACATGATCTATGTGCTGGACGATACCAGCTGGCACATGGCGGCCATTGCCTCGCTGGCGGCCAACGTTTTGCTGTTTACCTTGATTTCGCTGTTCACCAACGCCAGCAACGAAGAAGTCAGCGCGGCAGAAGCCTGCGCCGTGGACAACGTCCGCCGCCCGCAGCGCCGCGAGTTGCACGCCGCCTCGCCGCAGGAGTTTGCCACCCAACTGGCCAAGCCGCTGGGCGCCAAGGCCGCACAAAAGGAAGTGGAACAGGCCCTGCGTGACCTCTACCTGCCGTTCGACGAGCGCCGCCCCTACGCCTTGCGCCGCCTGCGCGACCGCATCGAGGCCAACTTGTCCGGCCTGATGGGGCCGAGCGTGGCCCAGGACATGGTCGAGACCTTCCTGCCGTACAAGTCCGGTAACGAAAACTACGTGACCGAAGACATCCACTTCATCGAAAGCCGCCTGGAAGACTATCACTCGCGCCTGACCGGCCTGGCGGCCGAGCTCGATGCCCTGCGCCGTTACCACCGCCAGACCCTGCAGGAGCTGCCCATGGGCGTCTGCTCGCTGGCCAAGGACCAGGAAATCCTGATGTGGAACAAGGCCATGGAAGAGCTCACCGGCATCGCCGCCAAGCACGTGGTCGGCTCGCGTCTGCTCACCATCGACGAGCCTTGGCGCGGCCTGCTGCAAGGCTTCATCAACCTGCCCGACGAGCACCTGCACAAGCAGCGCCTGGCACTGGACGGGCAGCCGCGCTGGCTAAACCTGCACAAGGCCGCCATCGACGAGCCGTTGGCCCCCGGTAACAGCGGCCTTGTGCTGCTGGTGGAAGACCTTACCGAAACCCAGGCACTGGAAGACAAGCTGGTGCACTCCGAGCGCCTGGCCAGCATCGGCCGCCTGGCCGCCGGCGTGGCCCACGAAATCGGCAACCCGATTACCGGCATCGCCTGCCTGGCGCAGAACCTGCGGGAGGAACGCGAAGGCGATGGCGAAATCATCGAGCTGTCCAGCCAGATCCTCGACCAGACCAAGCGCGTGTCGCGCATCGTCCAGTCGCTGATGAGCTTTGCCCATGCCGGCGGCAGCCACCAGAACAGCGAAGAACCAGTGTGCCTGGCCGAAGTGGCGCAGGACGCCATCGGTCTGCTGGCCTTGAACCGGCGCAATTTCGAAGTACAGTTCTTCAACCTCTGCGACCCGGACCACTGGGCCGAAGGGGACCCGCAGCGCCTGGCCCAGGTGTTGATCAACCTGCTCTCCAACGCCCGCGACGCCTCGCCACCCGGCAGCGCCGTACGCGTGCGCAGCGAAGTCAGCGAACACACCGTCGACCTGATCGTCGAAGACGAGGGCAGCGGGATACCGAAGAACATCATGGACCGCCTGTTCGAACCCTTCTTCACCACCAAAGACCCGGGCGAGGGAACCGGACTAGGCCTCGCTCTGGTCTATTCCATCGTGGAAGAGCATTATGGGCAAATCACCATCGACAGCCCGGCCGATATCGAACGGCAACGTGGCACCCGGATCCGCGTGACCCTGCCCCGGCATGTCGTAGCGACGTCCCCTGAAATTCGAGACCGTCGAGAGAATTGAATCAATGCCGCACATTCTGATCGTCGAAGACGAAACCATCATCCGCTCGGCCTTGCGTCGCCTGCTCGAGCGGAACCAGTACCAGGTCAGCGAAGCCGGCTCGGTGCAGGAAGCCCAGGAACGCTTCAGCATTGCCACCTTCGACCTGATCGTCAGCGACCTGCGCTTGCCAGGCGCACCTGGCACCGAGCTGATCAAGCTCGGCCAGGGCACTCCGGTGCTGATCATGACCAGCTACGCCAGCCTGCGCTCGGCAGTGGACTCGATGAAAATGGGCGCGGTGGACTACATCGCCAAGCCTTTCGACCACGACGAGATGCTGCAGGCCGTGGCGCGTATCCTGCGCGACCGGCAGAACGCCCCGGCCCCGGCCCCGGCGGCCGAACCACGCGCCGCCAATGGCAAGGCCGCCCCGGCCGACAAAGGCAGCGCGGCTGCGGCCAATGGCGAAATCGGCATCATCGGCTCGTGCCCGCCGATGCAGGACATGTACAGCAAGATCCGCAAGGTGGCGCCCACCGACTCCAACGTGCTGATCCAGGGCGAGTCGGGTACCGGTAAAGAGCTGGTGGCCCGCGCCCTGCACAACTTGTCGCGCCGAGCCAAGGCACCGATGATCTCGGTGAACTGCGCAGCCATCCCCGAGACACTGATCGAGTCCGAACTGTTCGGCCACGAGAAGGGCGCGTTCACTGGCGCCAGCGCCGGGCGTGCAGGCCTGGTAGAAGCCGCCGACGGTGGCACGCTGTTCCTCGACGAAATCGGCGAGCTGCCGCTGGAAGCCCAGGCCCGCCTGCTGCGCGTGCTGCAGGAAGGCGAGATTCGCCGGGTGGGTTCGGTGCAATCGCAAAAGGTCGATGTGCGCCTGATCGCCGCGACCCACCGCGACCTCAAAAACCTGGCCAAGGCCGGCCAGTTCCGCGAAGACCTTTACTATCGCTTGCACGTGATCGCCCTGAAACTGCCTGCCCTGCGCGAGCGCGGCAGCGACGTCAACGAAATCGCCAGTGCCTTCCTGGCGCGCCAGAGCGCGCGTATCGGCCGCGACGACCTGCACTTCTCGGCCGAAGCCGAGCAAGCCATTCGTCATTACAGCTGGCCGGGTAACGTGCGGGAGCTGGAAAACGCCGTAGAGCGCGCGGTGATCCTCAGCGAGAGCGCAGAAATTTCTGCCGAACTGCTGGGCATCGACATCGAGCTGAGCGACCTGGAAGAGGACGAAATCCTCAACAGCGCCCTGGTGGTGGCCAGTGCTGCCAATGCCAGCCATGAGCCGACCGAGGACCTGTCACTGGAAGACTACTTCCAGCACTTCGTGCTCGAGCACCAGGACCACATGACCGAGACCGAACTGGCACGCAAGCTTGGCGTCAGCCGCAAGTGCCTGTGGGAACGCCGCCAGCGCCTGGGCATTCCACGGCGCAAGAGCAACGCTACCAGCGAGTAATTCCAGGGTTCGCCGCAGCAAGTGCGGCGCCTGGGAGATCGAGCGCCGCCCGCGCGGCGCATCGCCGGCAAGCCAGCTCCCACATCTGTTTCGGGCCAATCAATCCTGAGCCATTGGCGCACGGTCCCTTGTTTGTCCCCCTTCGATATCGCGTCGAGCTCCAAGGGGGCCGCGCGCCAATGGCACAGGTATAACTGGCCCGAAACAAATGTGGGAGCTGGCTTGCCGGCGATGCGCCGCGCGGGCGGCGCTCGATCTCACAGGCGCTGAACGGGGTGTGGCGAACACATCTGGCCCGGAAACACCCCAGGTAACACATCAGTTCCCACAAAAATCTGTTACCCAACCTTTCCGCCGTAACAGTTCCCGAGGCGTACGGTAACGAAATCGCCCCGATTTCAGCCCGCAGAATTTTGCCAAAACCGCTCAACCCCTTGATTTTACTGGGTTTGCAAAAGTTGGCACGGCACCTGCTATATGCTTAGTACAAAAACAATAACAAGCACTGCAACCTAAAATAAGAACAAGACGAAACGGCTCACGCACAATAAAAACAAGACGGCGGAGGCGCAGCTAACTGATTCTTTTGGAGAGGATGCGTGTTTGGGGCTTGCCCCACGACCAGGCAGAGAACAACAAAAACTGCACTAAAAAGCAGCGCCTGAACTGGTTGGATCGACAGATCAACGTGACATCAGCGGCCAAAGCAATCCGTTTGCTCTTAACCCCTGGATTGGGGGTCGTTCACAAGCTTCGAGATTTGTGGACAGGGCACTCAACAAAAACAAAAAGCCCAGCAAAAAAATAATAAGAGCACGCAACGACTTCTTGGGGAGCTTAGGCTCCCCTTGTCGTTTCTACCCTTCTGGCAGGCATCCTGCTACCCGCCTACACCATTCCCCGAGTAAATGCTAGAATCCCCGCCCATCATGCGGCCATTCTCCTATTCTTGGCCGAACATTCCTTCACACAGTGCATCCCATGCTGAAGAAGCTGTTCCAGTCTTTCCGCCCGCCCGTACCGGGCCCGCACCACAGGCGCACCACGCCTGAGGTGATCAACAAGAGCCAGCACTCGCTGCAGCGCCACCAGTTCAGCCGTCACGCGGTGAACATCGTGGAACGCCTGCAAAGCGCCGGCTACCAGGCTTACCTGGTCGGTGGCTGTGTCCGCGACCTGATGCTGGGCATCACGCCGAAAGACTTCGACGTCGCCACCAGCGCCACCCCCGAACAGGTCCGTGCCGAGTTCCGTAACGCGCGCATCATTGGTCGCCGCTTCAAGCTGGTTCACGTGCATTTCGGCCGTGAGATCATCGAAGTTGCTACCTTCCGTGCTCCCCACTCGGAAGACGACCAGGGCGACAGCCACCGTTCGTCGCACAATTCCAGTGGCCGCATCCTGCGTGACAACGTGTACGGCACCTTGGAAGAAGACGCGCAACGTCGCGACTTCACCATCAATGCCCTGTACTACGACCCGGTCAGCGAGCGCGTTCTCGATTACGCAAACGGTGTGCACGATGTGCGCAACCGCCTGCTGCGGCTGATCGGCGACCCGACCCACCGCTACCAGGAAGACCCTGTGCGCATGCTGCGCGCGGTGCGTTTCGCCGCCAAGCTGGACTTCGGTATCGAAAAGCACACGGTCCAGCCGATCCGCGAACTGGCCCCGCTGCTGCGCGAGATTCCACCGGCACGCCTGTTCGAGGAAAGCCTCAAGCTGTTCCTCTCCGGCCAAGGCGCCATCGCCTTCGAGATGCTGGTCGACCTGCAGCTGTTCGAGCCGTTGTTCCCGGCCAGTGCCCACGCCCTGGACGAGCGCCCGACCTACGCCCACACACTGATCAGCCAGGCCTTGCAAAACACCGACCTGCGCGTAAAGCAGGGCAAACCGGTAACCCCGGCGTTCCTGTTCGCCGCGCTGCTGTGGCCAGCCCTGCCGGCCCGTGTGCTGCACCTGCAGAACCAGGGCGTGCCGCCGATACCGGCCATGAACGGCGCGGCCCACGACCTGATCGCCGAGCAATGCGCGCGCATCGCCATCCCCAAGCGCTTCACCCTGCCGATCCGCGAGATCTGGGACATGCAGGAGCGCCTGCCACGGCGCAGCGGCAAACGCGCCGACATGCTGCTGGACAACCCACGCTTCCGTGCCGGTTACGACTTCTTGCTGCTGCGCGAAAGCGCCGGGGAAGATACCGACGATCTTGGCCAGTGGTGGACCGACTACCAGGATGCCAACGACAGCGAGCGCCGCGAGATGATTCGCGAACTGGGCAGCCGTGACGAAGGCACCGGTGCTGGCCCGCGCAAACGCAAACGCAGCGCCAGCAAACGCAAGCGCGGTGGTGACGAGGCGTCCGAGTGAAAACTCGCGCCTACGTCGGCCTTGGCAGCAACCTGGACGCACCTGCCGAACAACTGCGCAGTGCCTTGCAGGCGCTTGACCAGGTGCAGGGCACGCGCCTGGTGGCGGCTTCGGCCCTGTACACCAGCGATTCGCTGCTGCCCGGCCAACCGCGTTACACCAACGCTGTCGCCGCCCTGGACACCGCATTGCCGCCACTGGCGCTGCTCGATGCGCTGCAAGCCATCGAGAACGGCCAGGGCCGCGTGCGCAAGGAACGCTGGGGCCCGCGCACGCTGGACCTGGACATCCTGCTGTTCGGTGACCAGGTACTCGACGAGCCACGCCTGAAAGTGCCGCATTACCACATGCATGCCCGGCCTTTCGTGCTGTACCCACTGGCCGAACTGGTGCCAGACGATTTCCACCTGGCAGATGGCCGCGCCCTTGCGCAATTGCTCGACGACTGCCCGTTCGTCGGCCTTGAGCGCCTGTAAACCGGGCGCTCCAGCCTTGCCCCCTGGCACGGTAACGCCAGTAACACCCTGATCGTAACAATGCGGTAACAGGGTGATTGACTTCCCCCACCTCGCTCACGACTATAGGCGTCCCGTGTGGCACCAAAGTGCCGCATACCCGTATTTAGGCCCGGACGGACCTGTGCCCGAACATCACGCGCGATGATGTGCCGCTCCGGAAGATGACTACACGCGTTGAATGCAGTCGTTTTTTACAGCGCCTGAACGAGGATTTTCCGACATGCCTGAAGTAACCCTTACCACCCTCAATGGCCTCAAGGCCAAGGGTGAAAAAATCACCATGCTGACCTGCTACGACGCGACCTTCGCCAAGGCCGCCAGCCAGGCCGGCATTGAAGTGTTGCTGGTGGGCGACTCGCTGGGGATGGTCCTGCAGGGCCACGACAGCACCCTGCCGGTGACCACGGCGGACATGGCCTACCACACCGCCAGTGTCAAACGCGGCAATGACGGCGCGCTGATCCTGGCCGACCTGCCCTTCATGGCACACGCCACCCCGGAGCAAGCCTTTGCCAACAGCGCCACGCTGATGCAAGCCGGTGCCCACATGGTCAAGATCGAAGGCGCTGCGTGGCTGGCCGAAACCATCCGTCTGCTGGCTGAGCGCGGCGTGCCGGTGTGCGCGCACATGGGGCTGACGCCGCAGACTGTCAACGTGCTGGGCGGCTACAAGGTGCAAGGCCGCCAGGAAGCCCAGGCCCGGCAGATGCGCGCCGACGCCATCGCCCTGGAACAGGCCGGTGCGGCCATGCTGCTGCTCGAATGCGTGCCCAGCGAACTGGCGGCAGAAATCACCAATGCCGTGGGCATTCCGGTGATCGGCATAGGCGCCGGCAGCGCCACCGATGGCCAGGTGCTGGTACTGCACGACATGCTCGGCCTGTCGCTGACCGGCCGGGTGCCGAAGTTCGTGAAGAACTTCATGCAAGGCCAGCCCGATATCCACAGCGCCCTCGTCGCTTACGTCGAGGCGGTCAAGCAAGTCAGCTTCCCAGGTAGCGAACACGGGTTCAGTGCATGAATACAGTCAAGACCGTCCGCGAGTTGCGCGCCGCCGTCGCCCGCGCTCGCGGTGAAGGCAAGCGCATCGGCTTCGTGCCGACCATGGGCAACCTGCACAGCGGCCACGCGGCCCTGGTGACCAAGGCTGCGCAGCGCGCCGATTTCGTGGTAGCCAGCATCTTCGTCAACCCGCTGCAGTTCGGCGCCAACGAAGACCTCGACAAGTACCCGCGCACCCTGGCCGCAGACCAGGAGCGCCTGCTGCAGGCCGGCTGCAACCTGCTGTTCGCGCCCACTGTGGAAGAGATGTACCCCGACGGCATGGGCGTGCAAACCCGCGTCAGCGTGCCCCACCTTTCCGAAGGCCTGTGCGGCGCCAGCCGGCCGGGGCATTTCGAAGGTGTGGCCACCGTGGTCAGCAAGCTGTTCAACATGGTCCAGCCCGACCTTGCGGTGTTCGGTGAAAAGGACTTCCAGCAACTGGCGGTGATCCGCGCCATGGTGCGCGACCTGAACATGCCGGTGCAGATCATTGGCGAGCCCACAGTGCGTGCCGAAGATGGCTTGGCGCTGTCGTCGCGCAATGGCTACCTCACGCCGGAGCAGCGTGTCACTGCGCCGGTGTTGTACCGTACGTTGCAGCACATTGCAGCGGCCATCGGCCGTGGCCAACGGGATTTTGCCGCGTTGGTCGCTGATGGGCAGGCGCAGTTGAGTGCGGCGGGGTTGCGCACGGATTATCTGGAAGTGCGCCATGCCGTGAGCCTGCGCCCGGCCGTTATCGATGACCGCGACCTGGTGGTGATTGCGGCGGCTTACCTGGGTAACACGCGGTTGATCGACAACCTTTACCTGCATGTGGAAGATAAGACCGCATAACGGCTTGGGGCTGCTATGCAGCCCATTCGCGGGACAAGCCCGCTCCCACAGGCTCTGCACTATCCCCAGGAAACTCACATCCCGTGTGGGAGCGGGCTTGCCCCGCGAATGGGGCGCAAAGCGCCCCCAAAATCACCCTGCCATACCCATTCCCAGTGCGTGGCCTTTGCCTATAATGATGCCAGCCTGAACCCGGCAATGACTGCCGTGTCCAAGGCATCACCACGCACCAAGGGAACCCCGCGCAATGGCGTATTACCGTACTCCCCACGATGTGACGGCCCTGCCCGCCTGGCAGGCGCTTCAGCAACACCGCGACGCCATGCAAGGCTTCAGCATGCGCGAAGCCTTCGCCGCCGATGCCCAACGCTTCGACCAGTTCTCCCTGAGCTGCTGCGGCCTGTTCCTCGACTACTCGAAAAACCTGATCACCGAACAAAGCCGCGACCTGCTGGTGAACCTGGCCAACGAAGTGGGCCTGCAGGACGCCATCAAGTCGATGTTCAACGGCGAAATCATCAACGCCTCCGAAGGCCGCCCGGTGCTGCACACCGCCCTGCGCCGGCCGGTGGGCGACAAGCTCAGCGTCAACGGCGTGAACGTCATGCCGGAAGTACACAAGGTACTCAACCAGATCACCGAACTGGTCGGCCGCATCCACGACGGCCTGTGGCGCGGTTACAGCGAAAAGCCGATCACCGACGTGGTCAACATCGGCATCGGTGGCTCGTTCCTTGGCCCCGAGCTGGTTTCCGAGGCGCTGCTGCCCTACGCCCAGCGCGGCGTACGCTGCCACTACCTGGCGAACATCGACGGCAGTGAGTTCCACGAGCTTTCGGCCAACCTGCGCGCCGAAACCACCCTGTTCATCGTCTCGTCGAAGTCGTTCAACACCCTCGAGACCCTGAAAAACGCCATGGCCGCGCGCACCTGGTACCTGGCCCAGGGCGGCTCGGAAGCCGAGCTGTACCGCCATTTCATCGCGGTTTCCAGCAACAAGGCCGCCGCCGTGGCCTTCGGCATTCGCGAAGAAAACATCTTCCCCATGTGGGACTGGGTCGGCGGGCGCTATTCGCTGTGGTCGGCCATCGGCCTGCCCATCGCCCTGGCCATCGGCACAGCCAACTTCAAGGAACTGCTGTCAGGTGCCCACACCATGGACCAGCACTTCCAGACCGCGCCGTTCGACAAGAACATGCCGGTGCTGCTGGCCCTGCTGGGTGTGTGGTATGGCAACTTCTGGGGCGCGAACAGCCACGCGATCCTGCCGTACGACCACTACCTGCGCAACATCACCAAGCACCTGCAGCAGCTGGACATGGAATCCAACGGCAAGAGCGTGCTGCAGGACGGCACCCCGGTGAAGACTGATACCGGCCCGGTGATCTGGGGCGGGGTTGGCTGTAACGGCCAGCATGCCTACCACCAGTTGTTGCACCAGGGCACCCAGCTGATTCCGGCCGACTTCATCGTGCCGGTGGTGAGCTTCAACCCGGTGGCCGACCATCACCAGTGGTTGTACGCCAACTGCCTGTCGCAAAGCCAGGCGCTGATGCAGGGCAAGACACGTGAAGAAGCCGAGGCCGAACTGCGCGGCAAAGGCCTGAACGAAGCGGACATCGAGAAGCTGGCCCCGCACAAGGTGATCCCGGGCAACCGCCCGAGCAACACCCTGGTAGTGGAGCGCATCAGCCCACGTCGCCTGGGCGCACTGGTGGCGATGTACGAGCACAAAGTGTTCGTGCAGAGCGTGATCTGGGGCATCAACGCCTTTGACCAGTGGGGCGTGGAACTGGGCAAAGAGCTGGGCAAGGGTGTTTACCAACGCCTGGTCGGCACCCTGGAAGACAGCGCCGAAGACGGCTCCACCCAAGGCCTGATCAACTACTTCCGCGGCCGTCACCGCGGGTGATCCAACGCCTGCACGGGCCTCTTCGCGGGTAAACCCGCTCCCACAGGTACTGCACAAGTTCCAAGCATTGTGCAGTCCCTGTGGGAGCGGGTTCACCCGCGAAGAGGCCAGCACAGGTTGAACACCGCTCCCAGCTACACTGTCCTATCGAAATAGCCGTTGCAGTCCATCGCCCCTTACAAGAGCAGGACCACCCGCCATGTTCGATATCCGCAATTACCCCCAGGCCCTGGCCGTCAGCCAGTCTGCCACCCTCACCCCCGACGACTACCGCCGCCTCTACCGCCAGTCGGTCGACGACCCTGATACCTTCTGGGCCGAACAGGCCAAGCGCCTTGACTGGATCAAGCCCTGGTCAAGCGTGCAGCAGTGCGACCTGAACACCGGCAAGGCTCGCTGGTTCGACGGCGCGCAACTCAACGTCAGCTACAACTGCATCGACCGTCACCTGGCCCAGCGCGGCGAGCAGACCGCCCTGCTGTGGGAAGGCGACGACCCCAACGACTCCAAGGCCATCAGCTACCGCGAACTGCACCGCCAGGTGTGCCGCCTGGCCAACGCGATGAAGGCGCGCGGCGTGAAAAAAGGCGACCGGGTATGCATCTACATGCCGATGATCCCCGAGGCTGCCTTCGCCATGCTCGCCTGCACCCGCATTGGCGCCATCCACTCGGTGGTGTTCGGCGGGTTCTCCCCCGACGCCCTGCGTGACCGCATCCTCGACGCCGACTGCCGCACCGTGATCACCGCCGATGAAGGCGTGCGGGGTGGCAAGCGCATCCCGCTGAAGCAGAACGTCGACAAAGCCCTGGCCAGCTGCCCTGCGGTCAGCAGCGTGTTCGTGGTACACCGCACCGGCGGTGATGTCAGCTGGGCCGAAGGCCGTGACGTCTGGTACCACGAGGTGACGGACAAGGCCGGCGACGACTGCCCCCCCGAACCGATGGAGGCCGAAGACCCGCTGTTCATCCTCTACACCTCCGGCAGCACCGGCAAACCCAAAGGCGTGCTGCACACCACCGCCGGCTACCTGCTGCAGGCGACGATGACCTTCAAGGTGGTGTTCGATTACCGCGACGGCGAGGTGTTCTGGTGTACCGCCGACGTCGGCTGGGTCACCGGCCACAGCTACATCGTCTATGGCCCGCTGGCCAACGGCGCTATATCACTGATGTTCGAAGGCGTGCCCAACTACCCGGACACCTCGCGCTTCTGGCAAGTGGTGGACAAGCATCAGGTGAACATCTTCTACACCGCCCCAACCGCCCTGCGCGCCCTGATGCGCGAGGGTTCCGCACCGTTGCAAGGCACTTCGCGCAAAAGCCTGCGCCTGCTGGGCAGCGTCGGCGAGCCGATCAACCCCGAGGCCTGGGAATGGTATTTCGAGGAAGTCGGGCAAAAACGCTGCCCCATCGTCGATACCTGGTGGCAGACCGAGACCGGCGGCATCATGCTCACCCCGCTGCCAGGCTCGCAATCGCTCAAGCCCGGCTGCGCTACCCGACCGATGTTCGGCGTGCAGCCGGTACTGCTGGATGAGAAGGGCAAGCTGATCGAAGGCCCCGGCGCCGGCCTGCTGGTGATCAAGGCCAGCTGGCCTGGCCAGATCCGCAGCGTCTATGGCGACCACCAGCGCATGGTCGACACTTACTTCAAGCCCATGCCCGGCTATTACTTCACCGGCGACGGTGCCCGCCGTGATGCCGATGGCGACTACTGGATCACCGGGCGCATCGACGATGTGATCAACGTGTCAGGGCACCGCATCGGCACCGCAGAAGTGGAAAGCGCGCTGGTGTTGCATGACAGCGTCGCCGAAGCAGCGGTGGTCGGCTACCCGCACGACCTGAAGGGCCAGGGCGTGTACGCCTTCGTCACGCCCATGAATGGCGTGGCCCCGGACGATGCGCTCAAGGCCGAACTGCTAGCCCTGGTCAGCAAGGAAATCGGCAGTTTCGCCAAGCCCGAGCTGATTCAGTGGGCGCCGGCATTGCCCAAGACCCGCTCAGGCAAGATCATGCGGCGTATACTGCGCAAAATCGCCTGCAACGAGCTGGACAACCTTGGCGATACCTCGACCCTGGCCGACCCCAGCGTGGTACAGGGCCTGATCGATAAACGCCTCAACCAGTAACCGGTGGCCGCTGTCCATGGCCACCCTGAACCTCAGGTCGCCATGGAAGCCCTTCGCCGCCGTATCGAAACCCAGGTCATGAGCCTCACCGGGCTGGCCCTCGGCCAGCTCGACCTGGAATCGCCCAAGGGCGACCCCGGCCTGTTCGGCCCGCACAGCATCAGCTGGCGGGTACATGGCGACTTCCCGAGCATGCTGGTCGGCGGCATCAGCGCACTGATGCTGCAGTTGTTGCACCCGCTGGCCCTGGCCGGCGTGTGGGACCACTCAAACTTCCGTGAAGACCTGCTCGGCCGCCTGCGCCGCACCAGCCAGTTCATTTCCGGTACCACCTTCGGCGCCACCGGCGATGCCGAGTGGCTGATCGACAAGGTGCGCACCATTCACCTTCAGGTCACCGGCACCGCCCCGGACGGCCGCCCCTACGCAGCCAGCGACCCCGACCTGCTGACCTGGGTGCATGTGGCGGAAGTCAGCAGTTTCCTCGCCGCCCACCTGCGTTATCGCAACCCGTACCTGCCGCGCGCCGAACAGGATGCCTATTACAACGAAATCGCCCTGATCGCCGAGCGCCTTGGCGCCCGCGACGTGCCACGTTCGTGTCAGCAGGTCGAAGACTACCTGCAACGCATGCGCCCGCAGCTGCACTGCGACACGCGCAGCCACGAAGTCATGCAGATCCTGCTCGACGCCCCTGCCCCCAGCCGCCTGGCACAGCCAGTAGGCAAGCTGATGCTGCACGCCGGCATCGACCTGCTGCCGGGCTGGGCCCAGGCCATGCTCGGCCTGCAGCACGGGCCCTTGCAACAGCGCCTGATCCGCCTGGGCCTGCAGCGCACCGCACCTGTGCTGCGCTGGGCCATGCGCGACGGCTCGGCGCATCGGGCCAAACGGCGCATGGGCATCGAATGAGGCCAAATGGTCGCCCCTGCGGAACTGATTTAACGTGCCATACTCCAAGCACTCCTGCTTAGACAGACGAAGCGACACATGTACAAAGGACTGACCCGCGCCGCTGGCGCAATTGTGGCCCTGGTAGCCCTCTATAGCCTGCTCGGCTTTCTCATTCTTCCCGGTGTCGCGCTGCGCATCGCCAACCAGCAGTTGGCCCAGTACGCGACCGTGCCGGCCCACCTCGAACGGATCGAACTCAACCCCTTCAGCCTCGAGCTGACGCTGTGGGGTCTGCAGCTTGGCGAGCCGGGCAAGGAGCAAGTCGGTTTCGAGCGGTTGTACGCCAACCTCTCGCTCGACAGCCTGTGGACCAAAGCCCTGCATGTGGAAGCGGTGGAACTCGACAAACCACGCAACGAGGTACTGTTCGCCAAGGACGGTACCCTCAACCTGACCCGGTTGTTCAAGCTGCCCGCCAGTGAGGCCAAACCCGACGAGCCGCCCAGCGACCCGTTCCCACTGCGCATTGGCAGCATCAAGCTGGTCGATGGCTACCTGCACTTCGAGGACCTGCGTCCCAGCGAGCCGATCGAGTTTCTCTACGACAACATGAACCTGGAGCTGAAAAACCTCAGCACCCTGCCCAACGACAATGCCGACATGACGCTGGTGGCCAACGGCCCCAACGGTGGCCGGATCGACTGGAAAGGCACCCTGAGCCTGTCGCCGATCGCCTCCGAAGGCACACTGAAGGTCACCGAAGGCAAGATGAAGCTGTTCTGGCCCTACGTGCGCGATGCCGTGCCACTGGTGCTTGAAGACGGCGTGGTCAGCCTCGATACGCATTACAAGCTCAACCTCGCCAAACAAACCGAACTGCTGCTGGATAACGTGTCCGTACGCATTGCGCCGTTCGCCATCAAAGCCCCGGATGGCCGCCCGTTGGCGCGCCTGGCCAGCCTGGAGGTGAGCGAAACCTCCATCGACCTGGTCAAGCAACTGGTCACCGTGGGCAAGATCCGCAGCGAAAAACTGGAAACCTGGGCGGCGCTGGAAAAAGACGGCCAGCTCGACTGGCAGAAGCTGTTCGCCAGCCAACCGGCCAAGGCCACACCGAAGGAAAAGGCCGAGCCTGCCGCTGCCGAGCCTGCGCCTGAAGAGAAAGCCGCCAACGAACCAGGCAAACCTTGGCAAGTGCTGCTCAAGGACGTGCAACTGCGTAACTACCTGGTGCACCTGGCAGACCGCAGCCAGAAAGATCCGGTAGCCTTGGACATTGGCCCGCTCAACGCCGACCTGCAAGGTTTCGACAGCCTCAACCAGACGCCCTTCACGCTCAAGCTCGATACCGGCGTGGGCAGGCAAGGCAAGCTGCAGGCGGCCGGCCAGGTCAACCTGGCGCCGATATGGGCCAAGCTGGATGTGAGCACCCGCGACATTGACCTGCGTGTGGCCCAGGCCTACATCAACCCGTTCATCCTGCTGGAGCTGCGCAGCGGCATGCTCGCCAGCGACCTCAAGGTCGACCTGAAGAACACCGCGCCACTGGCCTTCACTATTACCGGCAAGGCGCAGGTCAACCAGCTGCATACCCTGGATACCATCAAGAGCCGCGACTTCGTCAAATGGCAGCAGGTGAATGTCGACGGCTTGTCCTACGTGCACGGTGATGCCCTGTCGATCGACAAGGTGACCCTGATGCAACCCTATGCGCGTTTCATCATCAACGAAGACCGCACCACCAACGTCAATGACCTGCTGATCCCGCAACCGGCCGGCGCCCCGGCGAGCAGCCAGGCCAAGCCGGCCTCGGCCAGCAGCGACAAACCACTGGGCATCCACATCGGCCAGATCGACATCAAAGACGGCTCGGCCAACTTTGCCGACCTGTCGCTCACCCCCAACTTTGCCACGGCCGCCCAGCAGCTCAACGGCCAGATCGGCACCATCGACAACCGCAAGCCGCTGCCGGCCAAGGTTGACGTCAAGGGCAAGGTCGACCGTTACGCACCGGTCACCATCAAGGGCGCACTCAACCCGTTCAACCCATTGGCCAGCCTGGACATCGCCACCAGCTTCAAGCGCGTCGAGCTGACCACGTTGACGCCCTACTCCGGCAAGTTTGCCGGCTTTCGCATCCGCAAGGGCCGGCTCAACCTCGACCTGCACTACCTGATTACCAACGGCCAGCTGAAGGCCGAGAACAAGGTAGTGGTGGAGCAGCTGCAACTGGGCGAAAAAGTCGACAGCCCGGACGCCGTCGACCTGCCAATCCGCCTGGCGGTGGCACTGCTGAAAGACACCGAGGGCAAGATCTCGATCGAGCTGCCGGTGACGGGTGATCTCAACAACCCACAGTTCAGCGTGATGCCGATTGTGTGGCAAACACTGCGCAACCTGGTGCTGCGCGCGGCGCAGGCACCGTTCAAGTTCATTGGCGGGCTGATTACCGGCGGTGGCTCGCAAGACCTGGGTAACGTGGCATTTGCCCCGGGCTCCAGCGAACTCACCGGCGATGCCCAGTCGTCACTGGACAAGCTGGCGGCGGCGCTGAAAGAGCGCCCCGAACTACGCCTGGAAATCGAAGGCACCAGCGCCCAGGCCAGCGACGGCCCACTGATCGCCCAGCAACGCCTGGAGCGTGAGTACCAGTCCACCTGGTACAAGATCCTGCAGCGCCGCGGTGACAAGGTGCCGGCCAATGCCTCGATGCTGGTAGTGGACGACAGCGACAAGCCGGCAATGCTGGAAGGCATCTACCGCACGCGCCTGAAGCAGCAACCGCCAGCCGAATGGGAGCAACTGGGCCGCGACGAACGCACCACCAAGCTACGCGAAGCAGTGATCAAGTCGTGGGCCGAAAGCACTGCCCTGCTGCGTACACTGGGCCAGGAGCGGGCCAGCAGCATCAAGGATTACCTGGTGGACAAGGGCAAGCTGGAAGATGACCGGGTGTATTTCATCGATACCAGCCTGGGGCAGCCTGAAAGCGATGGCCGGGTGGTGACGCCGATGCATCTGGATGCCGAGTAATCCCCTCTAGCAGGCTTGGCCTCTTCGCGGGCATGCCCGCTCCCACAGAGATCGCGCACCACCACAGACCTGCGCGATACCTGTGGGAGCGGGCGCGCCCACGAAGAGGCCGGCACAGGCTTCAGACCAACCGCTGCCCTGACACCGCCGGGTGATACAGCGGCTGCACCTTGTTCCCCGCCGGGTCCAGCAAGTGGAAGCTACGCGCCCCGTCACCATGGTTGAACGGCCGGTCGAGCAAGGTCACGCCTCGGGCCTTGAAGTACTGGTACCAGGCCTCCAGCTCCTCCACACTGTCCACAATGAACCCGTAGTGGTCCAGAGTCTGCAAACCGTTGGCCGCCCCCGCCCCACGCCCCAGCGAAAGGTTGTCGTTGCCGCAGGTGAGGTACACCAGGTCTTCATTGGCACGGTTCAGCACTTCCATGCCCAGCACATCGACGTAGAAGCGTTCGCACTCCTCAAGGTTAGGTACCAGCAGGGCAATATGGCGCAGACCATTCAGGCGGCCGGGACGTGCAGGCAATTCAGACATTGGCGAGGCTCCATTTTTGTATACAATTCATAATCGAATTTAAAACAAAAGGAGCGACTTGTGTATAGCCTGTTCATCAAGACCCGTGTGAAGCCCGGTTGCGCCGAGGCTTTTCTGGCAGCGATCAAGGTCAATGCCGCCGCTTCCGTCGCCAGCGAGCCAGGCTGCCTGGTGTTCGATGTGTCCCAAGACCGGGTCGACCCGGAGCTTATCTACCTGTACGAAATCTACCGCGACGATGCCGCGTATGAAGCCCATACCCAGACCGCACACTTTCGCGACAGCCGCCCACTGGTAGAACCGCTGATAGCCGAGCAGCAATGCTTCGAAAGCGATGTGATCGCACGCAACCCGGTGTACTAGCAGGTATGAAAAAGCCCCGGCTCACGCCAGGGCTTTGTGTATAACTGGCCAAATCCGTTTGGCCGAACGGGACAATCCTTATTCGGCTTTCAGGCCATCGGCCGAAACAGCCTTCACGCCTTTGATTTTCTTGGTGATGGAAATCGCCATTTCTTTCTGCGATTCGGTCACGGCGGTGGTCGACGACAGCGACACCACGCCTTTATTGGTTTCAACCTTGATGTCGGAACCCGGGATGCCTTTCTCGGTCAGCAGGTCCGATTTGACCTTGGTGGTGATCCAGGTATCGGAAGTGGCTTCCTTGGCTTTGGTCACCTCACCGGCCGCAAGCGTCATCGGGGCCTGGGTGGACTGTTGGGCGAATGCCGCGTTAGCCATGGTCAGGGTCAGAGCGGTAGCAGTAGCGGCAGCAATGGCGAACTTCTTCATGTGGGTCACTCCTGTTTTTCGAAAGGTCTGCGCCGTATGTCCTGGCGGCAGGTATGAAGGTAGTTGCATGGGCTGTGCCAGCTTTTCCGCTTCGCTTGTTCCCTTATAAATCAACAGGTTAGCAAACAGCCATCAAATGCTGTGTCGTGCATTTTGCAATCAGCGCGGTAAACCTGCATGCAAGATGCAAGTCCGCAAAAGGTTCCCGTACCCCATGAAAAAAGGGCCCCGAAGGGCCCTTTCTTGTGTAGCGTGGCAGTCGCTTAGACGCCCGAGGCCTTGGCCGCGGCAACGTCTTTGATCGACAGCTTGATACGGCCGCGGTTGTCCACGTCCAGTACCAGCACTTCCACTTCCTGGCCTTCTTTCAGGATGTCGGTGACTTTCTCGACGCGAGCATCGCTCAGCATGGAGATGTGCACCAGGCCGTCCTTGCCAGGCAGGATGTTGACGAAGGCGCCGAAGTCGACGATACGCTCAACCTTACCCACGTAGATCTTGCCGATTTCGGCCTCGGCGGTGATGCCCAGGATGCGCTGCTTGGCAGCCTCTGCCGCTTCCTTGGTTTCGCCGAAGATCTTGATCGAGCCATCGTCTTCGATATCGATCGAAGCCTTGGTCTCTTCGCAGATGGCACGGATGGTGGCGCCGCCTTTACCGATGACGTCACGGATCTTGTCGGTGTCGATCTTCATCGCGATCATGGTCGGGGCGTTGGCCGACAGCTCGGTACGCGACTGACCAATGATCTGGTTCATCTGGCCGAGGATGTTCAGGCGCGCTTCCAGGGCCTGGCCCAGGGCGATTTCCATGATCTCTTCGGTGATGCCGTTGATCTTGATGTCCATCTGCAGCGCGGTAACACCTTTGGCGGTACCGGCTACCTTGAAGTCCATGTCGCCCAGGTGGTCTTCATCACCCAGGATGTCGGTCAGAACGGCAAACTTCTCGCCTTCCTTGACCAGGCCCATGGCGATACCGGCAACCGGTGCCTTCATCGGTACACCGGCGTCCATCAGCGCCAGGGAAGCGCCACAGACCGAAGCCATGGAGCTCGAACCGTTGGACTCGGTGATTTCCGAAACCACGCGGATGGTGTACGGGAACACGTCAGCAGCCGGCAGCATGGCCTGGACCGAACGGCGGGCCAGACGGCCGTGGCCGATTTCGCGACGGCCAGCACCGCCCATGCGGCCACACTCGCCTACCGAGAACGGTGGGAAGTTGTAGTGCAGCATGAAGGGGTCTTTCTTCTCGCCTTCGAGGGTATCCAGCAGCTGGGCGTCACGGGCAGTACCCAGGGTTGCAACGACCAGTGCCTGGGTTTCGCCACGGGTGAACAGCGCCGAACCGTGGGTCTTCGGCAGCACACCGACTTCGATGTTCAGCGGACGAACGGTCTTGGTGTCGCGGCCGTCGATACGTGGCTTGCCGTTGACGATGTTTTCGCGAACGGTGCGGTATTCGATCTCGCCGAAGATTTCTTTGACTTCGGAAGCCGAAGGCTGGCCTTCTTCACCGGAGAACTTGGCGATGGCCTGGTCACGCAGCTCGCCCAGGCGCGCATAGCGGTCAGCCTTGACGGTGATGGTGTAACCCTGCGAAACCGCTTCGCCGAACTCGGCGCGGATGGCGTTGAACAGCTCGGTGTTGGCAACGGCAGGTTTCCAGTCCCAGGTCGGCTTGGCAGCTTCGGCAGCCAGCTCTTTGACAGCCTGGATAACAGCCTGGAATTCGTCGTGGGCGAACAGTACGGCACCCAGCATCTGGTCTTCGGTCAGCTCTTGAGCTTCCGATTCAACCATCAGCACGGCGTCGGAGGTACCGGCAACGACCATGTCCAGGCTCGAGGCAGCCAGTTGCTCGTAGGTCGGGTTCAGCAGGTAGCCGGTGCTTTCGTGGAAGGCAACGCGGGCGGCGCCGATCGGGCCTTCGAACGGAATACCGGAAATCGCCAGGGCAGCCGAGGTACCGATCATCGCAGCGATGTCCGGGTCGGTCTTCTTGCTGGTGGAAACCACGGTGCAGACGACCTGCACTTCGTTCATGAAGCCTTCTGGGAACAGCGGACGGATCGGACGATCGATCAGGCGCGAGGTCAGCGTCTCTTTCTCGGAAGGACGGCCTTCACGCTTGAAGAAGCCACCCGGGATCTTGCCGGCGGCGTAGGTCTTTTCCTGGTAGTGAACCGACAGCGGGAAGAAACCCTTGCCTGGATCAGCCTGTTTGGCGCCTACCACAGTCACCAGCACGGTGACGTCGTTGTCGACGGTAACCAGCACGGCGCCGGTTGCCTGACGGGCAATACGGCCCGTTTCGAGAGTAACGGTCGACTGACCGAACTGGAATGTCTTGATTACCGGGTTCACGGTTTCCTACCTTTTTCAGTGGCTCTGGGGGAACTGGTTTCTTGCGAATTTGTGGGCAGAACGGGGAATCGGCCCCATTGACCGTCCAGATACAACACGAGGCTGGGAGCCTGGTTAGAGAGCGGAAAACCGCTCCACTTCACCAGGCTGCCAACCTCGGAGATACGCACGGCGTGCCCATAGACAACGCTGCCAGGCAGCGCTGCCAATGCATGAGACACGCCATGCACACCACTGACCAGGCCGCTATTAGCGACGCAGGCCCAGGCGACCGATCAGGGCGCTGTAACGAGTGGTGTCTTTGCCCTTCAGGTAGTCCAGCAGCTTACGACGCTGGTTTACCATGCGGATCAGGCCACGACGCGAGTGGTGGTCTTTACCGTTGGCCTTGAAGTGGCCTTGCAGCTTGTTGATGTTCGCGGTCAGCAGAGCAACCTGAACTTCCGGGCTACCAGTGTCGCCAGCAGCTTGCTGGTAGTCGGTAACGATTTGAGCTTTTTCTTCAACGCTGAGGGCCATGTGGCTTCTCCTGATAACGGATCCCGCAAGCGGGGTCCAATAGGCCAGGGACAAATCCCTGTATTAATAAAAAAGGTGTGACCGTGCCTACTGACAGCCACCCTTGATTCCGTAGCGCTCGGCCGAAGCCTCACCCCACGGTTTCGGTCATTCCGACCGAATCAGCCGACGCGGCGCAATGCGCCCGTCTTCGCTCACTTCACCGATACCGATGAAGCGCGCATTGTGATCCTGTACCCGGACCATGCCAAACTGTGGCGCGTCCGGTGCGCGTACCGCCTGCCCATGCAGCCAGTAGAACGCACTGTGCTCGGACAGGCACACCATGGGCCAGTCCTGCAGACCGCTGTCCGAGGGCATCAGGAAGCGATCGAGCGCTTCGTTGCCGCCTTCGGCGTGGGCCTGTTCGAGCGCTTCGAGGGTGACCGTCTGTGCCAGCGCGAAGGGCCCGGCCTGGGTCCTGCGCAGCTCGGCGACATAGGCGCCGCAACCAAGGGCCTCGCCGATATCCTCCACCAGGGTGCGGATATAGGTGCCTTTGCTGCATCCTACGGTCAACCGTGCACGGGTGCCTTCACACTCCAGCAACTCCAAGCGGTTAATAGTAACAGAACGCGCCTCGCGCTCCACTACCTCTCCTGCACGCGCCAGTTTGTAAAGTGGCTGGCCGTCACGCTTGAGCGCCGAGTACATGGGCGGTATCTGGCTGATCGGGCCACGAAAACGTGGCAGCACCGCTTCGATGTCGGCACGACCAACGGTCACGTCGCGGGTCTGCAGCACCTCACCTTCGGCATCGCCGGTGTTGGTAGTCTGCCCCATCTGCATGACGGTTTCGTAGCCCTTGTCGGAATCGAGCAAGTACTGCGAAAACTTGGTCGCCTCGCCGAAGCACAGCGGCAGCACGCCGGTTGCCAACGGGTCGAGGCTACCGGTGTGGCCAGCCTTTTCCGCGTTGAGCAGCCAGCGCACTTTTTGCAGGGCGGCGTTGGACGTGAAGCCCAAAGGCTTGTCGAGCAGGATGATGCCGCTGACATTGCGGCGGATACGTTTGACCTGGGCCACCGCTTACTCCTTGGTGTCCAGCTCGTCGGTATCCTTGTGCAGGCGGTCTTCGGCCACTGCACGCTCGATCAGCGCCGACAGGTGCACACCGCGGCTGACGCTTTCATCGAAGTGGAAGTGCAGCTGCGGCACGCTGCGCAGTTGCATCGAGCGGCCAAGGTGCAGACGCAGGAAGCTGGCAGCACTGTTCAGTGCCTTCAGCGACTGCTTCACGGCATCTGGCGTTTCCTCGCCCATGACGGTGATGAACACCTTGGCATGGCCCAGGTCACGGCTGACGTCCACGGCGGTGATGGTAACCAGACCGACACGTGGGTCCTTGACTTCGCGACGGATCAGCTCGGCCAGCTCGCGCTGCATCTGATCGCCGATACGTTGGGTACGGCTGTATTCTTTGGCCATTCTTGCTACCTGTAACTTAAAGCGGCAAACGCCCGGTCAGACCAATGCCTGACCGGGCGCTACCTGAAGAGGTGCCGCAAACCGCCCTGTAGCGGCGGTTTGCGGCTTGCTCGCCCTTAGAGGGTACGAGCCACCTGGACTTTCTCGAAGACTTCGATCTTGTCACCGACCTTGACGTCGTTGTAGCTCTTGACGCCAATACCGCACTCCATGCCGTTACGCACTTCGGCGGCGTCGTCCTTGAAGCGACGCAGCGATTCCAGCTCGCCTTCGAAGATAACCACGTCTTCGCGCAGAACGCGGATCGGACGGTTACGGTACACGGTACCCTCGATGACCATACAGCCAGCGATGGCGCCGAACTTCGGCGAACGGAACACGTCACGCACTTCGGCGACACCCAGGATGTTCTCGCGAACATCGCTGCCGAGCATACCGGTCAGGGCCTTCTTGACGTCTTCGATGATGTCGTAGATCACGTTGTAGTAACGCATATCCAGACCTTCCTGCTCGACGATCTTGCGCGCGCCGGCATCGGCACGCACGTTGAAGCCGAACAGTACTGCATTCGAAGCCAGCGCCAGGTTGGCGTCGCTTTCGGTGATACCACCCACACCGCCACCGATCACGCGTACCTGGACTTCGTCGTTGCCCAGGCCGCCGAGCGAACCGTTCAACGCTTCCAGGGAACCACGCACATCGGTCTTGAGGACGATGTTGAGGGTCTTCTTCTCTTCCTGACCCATGGTCTCGAAGATGTTTTCCAGCTTGCCAGCGTGAGCACGGGCCAGCTTGACCTCGCGGTACTTGCCTTGACGGAACATGGCAACTTCGCGGGCTTTCTTCTCGTCGGCAACCACGGACAGCTCGTCACCGGCTTCCGGGGTACCGTCCAGGCCGAGGATTTCGACCGGGATCGACGGGCCGGCTTCCTTCACAGGCTTGCCGTTCTCGTCGAGCATGGCACGCACGCGGCCATAGTTGGAACCGCACAGCACCATGTCGCCCTGACGCAGCGTACCGTCCTGAACCAGGATGGTGGCCACTGGGCCACGGCCCTTGTCCAGGCGCGATTCGACGACCACACCACGACCTGGAGCGGTCGGGGTTGCGCTCAGCTCGAGGATCTCGGCCTGCAGCAGGACGGCTTCGAGCAGTTCGTCGACACCGGTACCCATCTTCGCCGAAACCTTGACGAATGGCGTGTCACCACCCCATTCCTCGGAGGTTACGCCTTCGACGGACAGTTCGTTGCGGATGCGATCGAGGTCAGCACCTGGCTTGTCGATCTTGTTCACCGCAACCACCAGCGGAACGCCAGCTGCCTTGGCATGCTGAACGGCTTCGCGGGTTTGCGGCATCACGCCGTCGTCCGCCGCCACCACCAGGATGACGATGTCGGTCGCCTTGGCACCACGTGCACGCATCTGGGTGAAAGCTGCGTGGCCCGGGGTGTCGAGGAAGGTGACCATGCCACGGTCGGTTTCCACGTGGTAGGCACCGATGTGCTGGGTGATACCACCGGCTTCGCCTGCGGCAACCTTGGCACGACGGATGTAGTCGAGCAGCGAGGTCTTACCATGGTCAACGTGACCCATGACAGTAACCACCGGTGCACGCGACTCGGTCTGGCCTTCGAATTTCAGCGATTCGGCCAGGGAGTCTTCCAGGGCGGTGTCGCTGACCAGGGTGACCTTGTGGCCCAGCTCTTCTGCGATCAGCTGAGCGGTTTCCTGGTCGAGTACCTGGTTGATGGTAACCGGGGTGCCCATCTTGAACATGAACTTGACGACTTCAGCGCCCTTGACGGACATCTGGTTGGCCAGTTCGGAGACCGTGATGGTCTCGCCGATGGTCACGTCACGGATGACGGGGCCGGTCGGGTTCTGGAAGCCATGCTGGTTACGCTTCTTCAGCTTGCCCTTGCCACCACGACCGCGACGAGCGCCATCGCTCTCTTCGTCGGTGGTACGCGGAGCAGCACGCGGAGTCGGGGCCTTTTCCTTTTCCTTGACCTTGACCTTGATCGACACACGAGGCGCCTCGCCACGACGACGATCGTCATCACGGGTGCGGCTTTCGTTGCGACGGGTCTCGTCTTTCTTGCGCTCGGCAGCACGGGCTGCAGCGTCTTCGGAGGCCGGGGCGTCAGCGACTACCGGGGCCGGGGCAGCGGCAGGTGCCGGCTCTGGCTTGGCAGCAGGCGCAGGGGCGGCTACAGCAGAGTTGGCTGCCTGACGGCGAGCCTGATCTTCGTTGCGCTGGCGAACATCGGCGTCAACCTTGTCGCGAGCGGCGTTTTCGGCCGCGCGGCGCTCTTCCACTTCACGCTTCTGCTCAGCCTGGATTTCTTCCGGGCTGCGCTGCACGAATACTTTCTTCTTGCGTACTTCTACGCTAATGCTCTTGCTACCGGCGACACGCAGGGTGCTGGTGGTTTTGCGCTGCAAGGTAATCTTGCGCGGTTCTTCCGCCTTGCTCTTATGGCTGCTTTTCAAATGAGTCAGCAGGGTCTGCTTCTCATTGTCGGTCACTACCTGACCGGCGTCGGTGTGCGGCAGACCTGCCTCACGCATCTGCTGCAGCAGGCGCTCTACCGGTGCCTCGACCTCTTGGGCCAGTTCTTTCACCGTGACTTGCGTCATGCACTTCTCTCCTCAGGCCGCGCCTAATTACTCGAACCAATGGGCTCGGGCGGCCATGATCAACTTGCCGGCACGCTCTTCGTCGATGCCGTCGATGTCGAGCAGATCGTCGATCGACTGCTCGGCCAGGTCTTCGCGGTTAACCACGCCGCGCACCGCCAGTTCAGCCGCCAGGTCTTTGTCCATACCCTCAAGAGAGAGCAGGTCTTCGGCCGGGTGGGCGTCTGCCAGTTTTTCTTCGGTAGCGATGGCCTTGGTCAACAAACGGTCCTTGGCTCGAGCGCGGAGCTCATTGACGATATCTTCGTCAAAGCCATCGATGTTGAGCATTTCTTCCAACGGTACGTAGGCAATTTCTTCGAGGCTGGTAAAGCCTTCGTCGACCAGCACTTGGGCCAGCTCCTCGTCGACTTCCAGTTCATCGATGAAATTGCGCAGGATGTCACCTGTTTCGGCCTGCTGCTTGGCCTGAATGTCCTTCTCGGTCATCACGTTCAGCGTCCAGCCGGTCAACTGACTGGCAAGACGAACGTTCTGACCGCCACGACCAATGGCCTGGGCCAGGTTATCCTCGGCGACGGCGATGTCCATGGCATGGGCATCTTCATCAACGATGATCGCCGCGACTTCAGCCGGCGACATGGCGTTGATGACGAACTGCGCCGGGTTATCGTCCCAGAGGACGATATCCACACGCTCACCACCCAACTCCCCGGATACAGCTTGGACGCGCGAACCACGCATGCCGATACAGGCGCCTTGCGGGTCGATGCGCTTGTCCTTGGAGCGGACGGCGATCTTGGCTCGCGAACCCGGATCACGGGAAGCAGCCATGACTTCAATGAGGCCCTCGGCAATTTCCGGCACTTCAATGCGGAAAAGCTCGATCAGCATCTGCGGCGCGGTGCGCGACAGGATCAGCTGAGGACCACGGTTTTCAGTGCGAATTTCCTTGAGCAGTGCACGCAGGCGCACACCCACACGGAAGGTTTCGCGCGGAATGATATCTTCGCGGGCCAGCAAGGCCTCGGCGTTGTTGCCCAGGTCAACGATGACGTTGTCGCGGGTAACCTTTTTGACGGTACCGGAGATGATCTCGCCTACGCGTTCGCGGTAGGCATCGACCACCTGGGCACGCTCGGCCTCACGGACCTTCTGCACGATGACCTGCTTGGCGGTCTGGGCGGCGATACGACCGAACTCGATGGACTCGATCTTCTCCTCGATCACGTCACCAATCTTGGCTTCGGGATGAGTGTCCTTGATCTTGTCCAGCCAGGTTTCGATCGCCGGATCATCAAGATCGGCTTCGTCGACCACGGTCCAGCGACGGAAGGTCTCGTAGCTACCGGTGTGGCGGTTGATTTCCACACGCAGATCGACTTCGTCTTCAAAACGTTTTTTGGTCGCAGTGGCCAGGGCCACCTCCAGCGCTTCGAAAATGACGCCGGGCGGTACACCTTTTTCGTTGGATACCGATTCAACAACCAGCAGTACTTCTTTGCTCATCGTACGCCTCGCCTTGCGCAAGCCATTGGGCCCGGATAGTCCGCCGGGCCCGGCACGTCTCAGTCAAAACTGGGAATAATATTGGCCTTGTCGATCGAGTCGATCGGCAGCAGGAACTCCTGATTGTCCACCTGGACCACCACATCCTGCTCCTCCACACCGCGGAGAAGGCCCTGGAAGTTACGACGACCCTCGAAGGGTGAGCGCAGCTTGATCTTCACTTGTTCGCCGGCATGCGAGGCAAACTGTTCCAGAGTGAACAGTGGGCGATCCATGCCTGGAGAAGACACCTCGAGGGTGTACTCACTGCTGATTGGATCTTCCACATCGAGAACGCCGCTGGCCTGACGACTGACCGCTTCGCAGTCTTCCACCAGGATGCCGCCTTCCTTGTCGATGTAGATGCGCAGTACCGAATGCTTACCCTGGGAAACGTATTCGATCCCCCAGCACTGATAGCCCAGACCCTCGACAACCGGGGCCAACAAGGCCTGCAACTGTTCTAGCTTGCTCGACACCTGAACCCCCTCGTGCATGCTGTGCAAATAAAAAATGGGCAAAGCGCCCATCCCTGAAAGCGCCGTTGGACAACGACGCCGAAAACTGTTCGGTTAGCAAAAAGCCCCTGAAAAGGGGCTCCGCTGAAGCTGGTTGCGGGGGCTGGATTTGAACCAACGACCTTCGGGTTATGAGCCCGACGAGCTACCAAGCTGCTCCACCCCGCGACAAAGCTGGGGCGAAAGTATAAGACCGAACCCTGTTAAGGGTCAAATCCAAACGTTCACCTACAAGAAAGCCCGCTAAAGCGGGCTCTCAAGCTTCAATTGGTACCGAGAAGGGGACTCGAACCCCTACACCCTATGGGCACAACCACCTCAAGGTTGCGTGTCTACCAATTCCACCACCTCGGCAATATTACTACTTGAAACCCGTTACTTCTGCTCTTGAGCCGGAGGAGGTACATCACCAGCGTTATTGGTGGTTTCGCTCTTCTGCTGTTGGAGCACCGGTACATCATCATTAACTGCCGGTTTCTGCGGCTCTTTCACTTCTAGCACTGCTGGATCTGGAAGACCTGCTTGGCTAAGCTGGTGAGCTTGTTGCTTCGCGAAGTATCCTAACCCAAGTGCTGTCAAAAAGAAAGTGGCAGCGAGTATAGCAGTGAATTTACTTAGGAACGTTGCAGAGCCCTGGCTCCCGAACACGGTGTTTGAAGCACCCGCGCCGAAAGATGCACCTGCTTCCGCACCCTTACCCTGTTGCAACAGAACCAGCACTACAAGCGACAGCGCTGCCAACAGATGAAAAACAACGATGACTGTTTCCAGCATTTGTTCAGTTTCCTGCGGCGCGACAAATTGCACCGAATTCGTCTGCGTTCAGGGAAGCCCCACCAATGAGACCCCCATCGATATCCGGCATGCCGAACAGTTCGGCCGCATTGGCCGCCTTCACGCTGCCGCCGTAGAGCAGCTGCACCTTCGCAGCCACTTCAGCATCTTCTGCCGCCAGCTGGCCGCGGATGGCGGCGTGCACATCCTGGGCCTGCTGTGGCGTGGCCGTCAGGCCGGTGCCGATGGCCCATACAGGCTCATAGGCAATTACTGCATTGGCAAAAGCCGTAACACCGAATGCCTCGATGATACTGCTTAGTTGACGCCCGACAACTTCGAGCGTTTTGCCAGCCTCGCGCTCTTCAAGGGTTTCCCCGATGCAAAGCACTGGCTTCAAACCTTTGGCCTGGGCCGCTGCAAACTTGCGATTGAGCACTTCGTCAGTTTCACCAATGATCTGGCGACGCTCCGAATGACCAACCAACACCAACTTGCAACCTGCCTCGACCAGCTGCGCCGGAGCAACTTCCCCGGTCAGCGCACCCTGTTCGGGTTGTACAGCAGAATTCTGTGCGCCGACAGTAATTTCTTTACCTGCCAGGCCATCGATCACTTGATTGATGAACAGGGCCGGCGGAAATACTGCGACTTCCACTTCGCGCGGCAAGGCGAGATTGCTCAAGCCTTCGGTCAGCTCAGCGACGCTAGCGCGGGTACCGTGCATCTTCCAGTTACCAGCTACCATAGGGCGACGCATGCTTTACCTCGTCGGTCAAAGTGGGCGCAGATCTTACCCAACCAGATCTGCGCTGGCAAGCGCCTTCAGACACAAACTTCGCCGACCAGTTTGGCCAACGCTTCAGCGTGCATGCGCACCAGGCCTTCGTCTTCGCCCTCGACCATGACCCGCACCAACGGCTCGGTACCGGACTTGCGCAACAGAACACGGCCGCGACCCGCCAGGGCCTCGGTCACCTTGGCACTGGCTTCCTTGACTGCAGGGTGCTCCAGCGGGTCGACCTTGCTGGCACCGAAACGCACGTTGATCAGCACCTGCGGGCACTTGCGCAGGGCCTGACGGGCCTGCGCCAGGGTTTCGCCACGGCGTTTGAGCGCCATCAGCACCTGCAGCGCGGCAATGATCGCGTCACCGGTGGTGGTGTGGTTGCAGCACACGACGTGCCCGGAGTTTTCACCACCGACCAGCCACTCACGCTCCAGCAGCTCGGCCATCACGTAGCGGTCACCCACCTTGGCCCGCACGAACGGAATATCCAGGTCCTTCAGCGCAAGCTCCAGGCCCAGGTTGCTCATCAGCGTACCCACTACCCCGCCCTGCAGCTTGCCACGATCGTGCAGGTCGCGGGCAATGATGAACAGCAGCTCGTCACCGTCGACGATGGCGCCAGTATGGTCGACCATCAACACGCGATCGCCGTCACCGTCGAAGGCAATGCCGAGATCGGCATGGCCAACCAGTACGGCAGCCTGCAGCGATTCGATGTGGGTCGAGCCGCAGCCTTCGTTGATGTTCAGGCCATCCGGCTGCGCATGCAGCACGGTCACATCGGCACCCAGCTCGCGGAACACGCTTGGCGCCACCTTGTAGGTTGCACCGTGGGCGCAATCGACCACCAGTTTGAGGCCGTCGAAGCTGGTGCTGCTAGGCACGCTGCTCTTGCAAAACTCGATGTAGCGGCCGGCAGCATCGTTGATGCGCGAAACCTTGCCCAGCTTGCCCGAATCGACAACAGACATCGGCTGATCGAGCAGTTCTTCGATCATCAGTTCGACTTCGTCCGGCAGCTTGGTACCCTGGCCCGAGAAGAACTTGATGCCGTTGTCTTCGTGCGGATTGTGCGAGGCACTGATGACAATGCCCGCCTGGGCATGGAAGGTGCGCGTCAGGTAGGCGATGGCCGGCGTCGGCATTGGCCCCAGCAGCATGACGTCGGCACCCGCCGCGGCCAGGCCGGCTTCGAGCGCAGACTCGAACATGTAACCAGAGATACGCGTGTCCTTGCCCACCAGCACCCGGCAATGGCCCTGCTTGCGGAAGGCCATGCCGGCCGCCCAGCCAAGCTTCAGCATGAAGTCAGGCGTGATCGGGAATTCGCCGACTCGGCCACGAATGCCGTCGGTACCAAAATATTTTCTGCTCATAGGGACTCCAATGTTCTTATTCGGCGTTTTGTACCGCAGCAATCATGCGCACCACATCGACAGTTTCAGCCACGTCATGGACACGCAGGATGCTCGCCCCCTTGGTCATGGCCAACGCCGCCAGCGCAAGGCTGCCGTACAAGCGCTCGCCGACCGGACGTTCCAGCGTCAGGCCGATCATGCTCTTTCGTGATACGCCCACCAGTAGCGGGCGCCCAAGGCGATAGAGTGCTTCCATGTGCTTGAACAGGCTCAGGTTGTGCGCCAGTGTCTTGGCGAAACCAAAGCCCGGGTCAAGGATGATTCTGTTCGCGTCGATGCCCGCGGCAGCGCAGGCAGCCATCCGCTGTTCAAGATAACGCGTGACGTCAGCGGTCACATCATCGTAATGCGGGTCGTCCTGCATGTTGCCCGGCTCGCCGCGCATGTGCATGAGGCACACCGGCAGCCCGGTATCCGCAGCGGCGTCCAGGGCGCCATCACGCTCCAGGGCACGTACGTCATTGATCAACCCGGCACCGAGGCGCGCCGATTCACGCATGACGGCAGGCGTGGAGGTATCGACCGAAATGACGACGTCGAGGCGGCTGTTGATGGCCTCGACCATCGGCGCCACACGCTCCAGCTCCTCGGTCACCGATACCGCCCGCGCGCCGGGGCGCGTGGACTCACCGCCGATGTCGATCAGCGTGGCGCCGGCCGCGACCATCGCTTCGGCATGGCGCAGGGCCTCGTCGCGCTGGCTGAAGCGCCCGCCATCGGAAAAGGAATCGGGGGTGATATTGAGAATACCCATGACATGGGTACGCGACAAATCAAGAACCCGGTTGCCGCAAGGCAACCGGGTCGGGTACTGCACTGAGCTCATAGACGCCCTTAGTGTTGAGCTGCCGGACCGCCAATTGGCGACTCAGGGCGATCATCCTGGGCAGCAGGGGTGCCCGAATGCTTGTCATCGTCCCAGTCACGCGGTTCGCGTGGCGTACGGCCAGCCATGATGTCATCGATCTGGTCGGCATCAATGGTCTCATACTTCATCAGCGCTTCGGTCATCGCTTCCAGCTTGTCGCGATTCTCGATCAGCAACTGCTTGGCAGTGGCGTAGCACTGGTCGATGATGCTGCGTACTTCGGAGTCGATCAGCTTGGCAGTCTCGCCGGACACGCTGGCATGCTGGCTGCCCGCGCTACGACCCAGGAACACCTCACCCTCTTCTTCTGCATACATCAGCGGGCCGAGTTTTTCCGACAGGCCCCACTTGGTCACCATGTTGCGAGCGATCTGGCTGGCCCGCATGATGTCGTTGGAAGCGCCGGTGGTGACGCCATCGAAGCCCAGGGTCATTTCTTCGGCGATACGGCCACCGTACAGCGAGCAGATCTGGCTGATCAGCGCACGCTTGGACAGGCTGTAGCGGTCTTCTTCTGGCAGGAACATGGTGACGCCCAGGGCGCGACCGCGCGGAATGATCGAAACCTTGTAGACCGGGTCGTGCTCAGGCACCAGGCGACCCACAATGGCATGACCGGCCTCGTGGTAGGCAGTGTTGCGCTTTTCTTTCTCGGACATGACCATGGTCTTGCGCTCGGCGCCCATCATGATCTTGTCCTTGGCCAGCTCGAACTCTTTCATTTCGACCAGGCGCTTGTTGGAACGCGCGGCAAACAGCGAGGCCTCGTTGACCAGGTTGGCCAGGTCGGCACCGGAGAAGCCAGGGGTACCACGGGCAATCACCGCCGGGTTGACGTTTTCGCCAATCGGCACCTTGCGCATGTGTACCTTGAGGATCTGTTCGCGACCGCGGATGTCTGGCAGGCCTACCACCACCTGGCGGTCGAAACGGCCAGGGCGCAGCAGCGCCGGGTCGAGTACGTCAGGGCGGTTGGTAGCGGCAATGACGATGATGCCATCGTTCATCTCGAAGCCGTCCATCTCCACCAGCAACTGGTTGAGGGTTTGCTCACGCTCGTCGTGACCGCCACCCATGCCGGCGCCACGGTGGCGACCAACGGCGTCGATCTCGTCGATGAAGATGATGCACGGGGCGTGCTTCTTGGCCTGTTCGAACATGTCGCGAACGCGGCTGGCACCAACACCGACGAACATTTCCACGAAGTCCGAACCGGAAATGGTGAAGAACGGTACTTTTGCTTCGCCCGCGATAGCCTTGGCCAGCAAGGTCTTACCGGTACCGGGCGGGCCAACCATCAGCACACCGCGCGGGATACGGCCACCCAGGCGCTGGAACTTGCCCGGATCGCGCAGGAACTCGACCAGCTCGCCCACTTCTTCCTTGGCTTCGTCGCAACCTGCAACGTCGGCCAAGGTGGTCTTGACCTGGTCTTCGGACAGCAGGCGTGCCTTGCTCTTGCCGAAGCTCATCGGCCCGCCCTTGCCACCTGCACCGCCTTGCATCTGGCGCATGAAGAACATGAACACGGCAATGATCACCAGGATCGGGAAACTGGCGACCAGCAATTGCGTCCAGATGCTCTGCTGCTCTGGCTGCTTGCCTTCGACAACCACGTGGTTGTCGACCAGGTCACCGATCAGGCCATTGTCGGTAATGGCCGGGCGCACGGTCTTGAAGCTGTCGCCGTCAGCGCGCTTGCCGGTAATGATGTAGCCGTCGACGGTCACACGCTCGACCTTGCCATCCTTGACCTGCTGGATGAAGTCGGAATAGTTGAGGGTCTGCGGCTCGTTAGGGCTGGAGAAGTTGTTCATCACTGTCACCAGGACAGCTGCGATGATCAACCACAGGATCAGATTCTTTGCCATGTCGTTCAATTCGCTACCCTCTGAGGCCGGCGCACGACGCAGCCGTGCCTCGCATGATATTCATCGCCCTAACTTACTACATTACCTACGCAGCCGCAGGCACCGTCTGTAACCCTTTGTGAAAGCTAGACTACACGAAGTTCGGACGATCCAGACGGGACGGCCGATTGGAAATAACTATCGACCACCCGCAGCACGCTGTTCAAACGCCTTTGAAACCTTTGCCCAACAGGTACTGTTCACGGGAACGGTCCCGCGAAGAAGACGGCTTGCGCATTTGCACCTTGTCGAACTTGGTGCGCACATCCTTCAGGTACATATCAAAGCCTTCACCCTGGAAAATCTTGATCAGGAAATCGCCGCCGGGCTTCAGCACGCGGGTTGCCAGATCCAGCGCCAGCTCGCAGAGGAACATGGCGCGCGGCATGTCCACTTCGGGCGTACCACTCATATTGGGGGCCATGTCGGAAATCACAAGGTCTACGTGCGAATCACCGACCGCCGCCAGGATCTGCTGCAGCACTGCATCGTCGGTGAAGTCACCCTGGATGAAGGTCACGTCGGGGATGGAGTCCATTTCCAGGATGTCGGAAGCGATCAAGCGCCCCTGGCCACCAATCAGACGACTGGTCACCTGCGACCAGCCCCCTGGCGCCGCGCCGAGGTCGATTACGCTCATGCCCGGGCGGATGAGGCGGTCCTTTTCCTGGATCTCCAGCAGTTTGTAGCTCGCACGCGAGCGATAGCCATCCTTCTGCGCCTGTTTGACGAAAGGGTCGTTAAAATGCTCTCGCAGCCAGTTTGCGCTGCTTTTGGAACGTTGTACCACGGGGCACCTCGATGATATGCGTCGTGATTGACTGGGCGGAGCCGGTGGCCCTCGGGTAAAATGCCGGTCAATTTTACAGAATCAGACGGAAAGGGTCAGATTATGCCGCTCAATAACGAGCAGAAGAAGCAATACAAGTCCATTGGTCATGACCTGAAGCCGGTCCTGATCGTTGCCGGGAACGGTCTGAATGAAGGCGTAGTCGCCGAACTGGAGCGCGCGCTGGTCGACCATGAGCTGATCAAGGTCGAAATTCGTTCGGAAGACCGCGAAGAACGTGCCGCCACCATTGCCGAGCTGTGCAAGGCCGGCCGTGCCGAGCTGGTGCAGACCATCGGCAAGAAAGCACTGATCTACCGCAAGAACCCACAGCCGAACAAGCAGCTGTCCAACATCCACCGTTACAAGTAACGGTGGCTCCGGTCAGTGGCGCGATGAACGCGCCCTGACCGGCACCGGCTGGGCCACCAGCACGATGCCGGAAAAGCCCAGCACCAGGAAGCAGAACATCTGCCAGCGCTCGCCCACCGAAATACCGTAGCGCAAGGTGTAATACCCCACGCAGGCACCGAAGCCGAGCAACAGCATCTGGCCACGGAACTGCCGCCACCAGGCCGCCAGGCCGTCCACCCTTGCCAGCACTGCCAGCTGGGTCAACAAGCCAAGCAACGCCACGCCGATCAACCAGCGGTCGATCTGCCCGGCGATATCCTGCACCAGCAGCGGCGCCAGGCCACTGACCTTGAGCGCAGGCACCAGCCCCACATGGAACACCCACAGGCCACCGACCCAGAAAACCTGGGCCAGTTGCCAGAGGATCCCCTCCAGGGATGGCGCCCGCAGGCGCCGGTCAGATGTGCTTGACTTCGACAATCTCGTACTCGACCGTGCCGCTAGGCGTCTTGACGACGACGGTGTCACCTTCTTCCTTGCCAATGATGGCACGGGCAATGGGTGCGCCGCTCGACAGCTTGCCCTGCTTCACGTCGGCTTCATCTTCGCCGACGATCTGGTAGGTCACCTCTTCATCGGTTTCGGTGTTGGCCAGTACCACGGTGGTACCGAAAATCACCTTGCCGGTGTGAGGGATGGTGGTCACGTCGATCACGACCGAGTTCTGCAGACGGCCTTCGATATCGCGGATACGCGCCTCGACCATGCCCTGCTCTTCACGGGCAGCATGGTATTCGGCGTTTTCCTTGAGGTCGCCCAGCTCGCGCGCTTCACCGATCGCCTGGCTCAGGCGCGGGCGCTCGGTCTTGCTCAGGAACAGGTGCTCCTCTTCCAGGGCGCGAGCGCCCTGGACGGTCATCGGGTACTTGGTAATGCTCATGCTTTCAGTCCTGCATGCAGATCTTGCAGGCGACGAACGGTCTTTTCCGGACCAAATTTCAGCGCCTCGCAGATGGCTTCACCGGCCGCAATGGTAGTGGTGCAGTAAATCTTGTGCTGCAGCGCATTGCGACGAATCGAGTAGGAATCGGCAATCGACTGGCGGCCTTCGGTGGTGTTGATGATCAGCGACACTTCGTCGTTCTTGATCATGTCGACCACGTGCGGGCGGCCTTCCGTCACCTTGTTCACACGGCGCACTTTCAGGCCCGCCGCTTCGATAACCTTGGCGGTGCCAGCAGTTGCAACCACTTCGAAGCCCAGGGCGATCAGGTCGCGGGCAACGCCAGCCACTTGTGGCTTGTCGTCGTCACGCACGCTGATGAACGCGGTACCACCGGTCGGCAGCACTTCGCTGGCACCCATCTGGGCTTTGGCGAACGCCTCACCGAAGGTGTCACCGACACCCATGACTTCACCGGTCGATTTCATCTCAGGGCCGAGGATCGGGTCAACCCCCGGGAACTTGGCGAACGGGAAGACGGCTTCCTTGACGCTGTAGAAGTTCGGGATGATTTCCTGGGTGAAGCCCAGCTCTTTCAAGGTTTTGCCAGCCATTACGCGGGCGGCGATCATGGCCAGGGAGGTGCCGATGCACTTGGACACGAACGGCACGGTACGCGAGGCGCGCGGGTTGACTTCGATCACGTAGATCTTGTCGCCCTGCAGGGCCAACTGCACGTTCATCAGGCCGACAACGCCCAGCTCCAGGGCCATTTTGGCGACCTGTACGCGGACTTCGTCCTGCACTTCCTTGCTCAGCGAGTAAGGTGGCAGCGAGCACGCCGAGTCACCGGAGTGAACGCCGGCCTGCTCGATGTGCTGCATGATGGCGCCGATCACCACGTCGGTGCCGTCGCACACCGCATCCACGTCCATCTCGATGGCGCAGTTGAGGAAGTGGTCGAGCAGTACCGGGCTGTCGTTGGACACCTGCACCGCTTCACGCAGGTAGCGCTTGAGCTCGTCCAGTTCGTAGACGATTTCCATGGCGCGGCCGCCCAGTACGTACGACGGGCGCACCACCAGCGGGTAACCGATGCTGCCCGCAGCGCGGATAGCTTCTTCTTCGCTGCGCACGGTAGCGTTTGGCGGCTGCAGCAGGTTCAGGCGCTGAACCATCTGCTGGAAGCGCTCACGGTCTTCGGCGCGGTCGATGGCGTCCGGGCTGGTACCGATGATCGGTACGCCGGCTTCTTCCAGGGCACGGGCCAGTTTCAGCGGGGTCTGGCCGCCGTAGTGCACGATCACGCCTTTCGGCTTCTCGACGCGGCACACTTCCAGCACGTCTTCCAGCGTCAGTGGCTCGAAGTACAGGCGGTCGGAGGTGTCGTAGTCGGTGGAGACAGTTTCCGGGTTGCAGTTGACCATGATGGTCTCGTAACCGTCTTCACGCAGCGCCAGGGCGGCGTGCACGCAGCAATAGTCGAACTCGATACCTTGGCCGATACGGTTCGGGCCGCCACCCAGGATCATGATCTTGTCGCGGGTCGACGGGTTGGCCTCGCACTCTTCCTCGTAGGTGGAGTACAGGTAGGCGGTGTCGGTGGCAAACTCGGCAGCGCAGGTGTCGACGCGCTTGTACACCGGGAACACTTCGAGCTTGTGACGGTGACGGCGCAGGTTCTTGTCGGTGATACCCAGCAGCACAGCCAGGCGCTGGTCCGAGAAACCTTTGCGCTTGAGGCGCAGCATCAGGCTCTTGTCGATCGACGACAGGGCCAGGGTCTTGACCTTCTCTTCTTCCTTGATCAGATCTTCCATCTGCACCAGGAACCACATGTCGATGCCGGTCAGGGCAAAGATTTCTTCGCAGGTCATGCCCGAACGCATGGCGTCAGCCACGTACCAGATACGCTCGGCGCCCGGCACGGTCAGCTCACGCTTGAGGATGCCGGCAGCTTCCGGGCTGGCCAGGTCGACTTTCGGGTCCAGACCGCAGGCACCGACTTCCAGGCCGCGCAGGGCTTTCTGCAGGGATTCCTGGAAGGTACGGCCGATGGCCATCACTTCACCCACGGATTTCATCTGGGTGGTCAGGCGGGCGTCGGCTTTCGGGAACTTCTCGAAGGCAAAGCGCGGCAGCTTGGTGACGACGTAGTCGATCGACGGCTCGAAGGAAGCCGGGGTGCGGCCGCCGGTGATGTCGTTCTGCAGTTCGTCGAGGGTGTAACCGATGGCCAGCTTGGCGGCGATCTTGGCGATCGGGAAGCCGGTAGCCTTGGAAGCCAGGGCGGACGAACGCGATACACGCGGGTTCATCTCGATGACGACCATGCGGCCGGTGTCTGGGCAGATACCGAACTGCACGTTGGAACCGCCGGTTTCAACACCGATTTCACGCAGCACCGCCAGCGAGGCGTTGCGCATGATCTGGTATTCCTTGTCGGTCAGGGTCTGCGCTGGAGCAACGGTGATCGAGTCACCGGTGTGCACGCCCATCGGGTCGAAGTTTTCGATCGAGCAGACGATGATGCAGTTGTCCTTTTTGTCGCGGACCACTTCCATCTCGTACTCTTTCCAGCCGATCAGCGATTCGTCGATCAGCAGCTCTTTGGTCGGCGACAGGTCCAGACCACGGGTGCAGATTTCTTCGAATTCTTCACGGTTGTAAGCGATACCACCGCCAGTGCCACCCATGGTGAACGATGGGCGGATGATGCACGGGAAGCCGAGCTTTTCGAGGACCGCATTGGCCTCTTCCATGCTGTGGGCAATACCGGAGCGCGGGCACTCCAGGCCGATGTCTTTCATGGCCTTGTCGAAGCGCGAACGGTCTTCAGCCTTGTCGATGGTGTCGGCGTTGGCACCGATCATCTCTACGCCGAACTTCTCCAGAACGCCGTGGCGCTCCAGGTCCAGGGCGCAGTTCAGTGCGGTCTGGCCACCCATGGTCGGCAAGACGGCGTCCGGGCGCTCTTTCTCGATGATCTTGGCCACCGACTGCCACTTGATCGGCTCGATGTAGGTGGCGTCGGCCATGGCCGGGTCGGTCATGATGGTGGCTGGGTTGGAGTTCACCAGGATGACGCGGAACCCTTCCTCGCGCAGGGCCTTGCAGGCCTGGGCGCCGGAGTAGTCGAATTCGCAGGCCTGGCCGATCACGATCGGGCCGGCACCGAGAATCAGGATGCTTTTGATGTCTGTACGTTTTGGCATGGTGGTCACTCAAATCCGGGGTCAGTCGGCAAGCCGCTTTGAACAATCTGGGTCAGGCGCTTCCGGGCGCGGCGCGAGCCGGCCCGGGGCCTTGAAGCAGGATGCTCAGCGGCGCTTGGCCATGGCATCGGTGAAACGATCGAACAGTGGCGCGACGTCGGTCGGGCCAGGGCTCGCTTCAGGGTGGCCCTGGAAGCTGAACGCGCTCTTGTCGGTGCGTTCGATACCCTGCAGGGTGCCGTCGAACAGCGACTTGTGGATGGCGCGAACGTTGCCCGGCAGGGTAGCTTCGTCAACAGCAAAACCGTGGTTCTGGCTGGTGATCATGACCACGCCGCTGTCCAGGTCCTGGACCGGGTGGTTGGCACCGTGGTGACCATGGCCCATTTTCACGGTCTTGGCGCCGGAGGCCAGGGCCAGCAGCTGGTGGCCGAGGCAGATGCCGAATACCGGAATCTCGGTTTCGAGGATTTCCTTGATCGCCTGGATGGCGTAGTCGCACGGCTCGGGGTCACCCGGGCCGTTGGACAGGAACACGCCGTCCGGGTTGAGTGCCAGCACTTCGCTGGCTGGGGTCTGGGCCGGCACCACGGTCACGCGGCAGCCACGGGCAACCAGCATGCGCAGGATGTTCAGCTTGACGCCGTAGTCGAAGGCGACCACGTGGTAAGGCAGGTCGGCGGCTTCGATGGTCGGGTGGCTGTCGGTTTTCAGCTCCCACACGCTGGAGCGCCACTCGTAGCGCTCTTTGGTGGAAACGACCTTGGCCAGGTCCATGCCCTTCAGGCCAGGGAAGCCACGGGCGGCGGCGATGGCGGCTTCTTCGCTGATGTTGTCACCGGCGAGGATGCAACCGTTCTGGGCGCCCTTTTCACGCAGGATACGGGTCAGGCGACGGGTGTCGATGCCAGCGATGGCAACAACGTTGTTGGCCTTGAGGTACTCAGGCAGCGACTGGGTGTTACGCCAGTTGCTGGCCAGCAGCGGCAGGTCACGGATGACCAGGCCAGCGGACCAGACACGGTTCGACTCGGCATCTTCCGGCGTAGTACCGGTGTTGCCGATGTGCGGATAGGTCAGGGTAACGATTTGCTGCGCGTAGGAAGGGTCTGTAAGGATTTCCTGGTAGCCGGTCATAGCGGTGTTGAATACCACCTCACCAACGGTCTGACCGTCGGCACCGATGGCTTCACCGCGAAAAATACTGCCGTCGGCAAGGGCGAGTATGGCTGGCTTTGTCAAGAAGACCTCCCGTAAATCAAGCATGAAAGGGCGATCGCAGGTTGCAAAAAAGCGGAGTGACGTATGGACACGTCACCCCGCTTTCATGTGCTGAATTCAATTCGCTGCGCGCTTTTAGTGGACACACTAAAGCTGTAGCTTACAGAAAAGTGCGTTTTCGGTCTACCGCATATGTGTCTCTAAAACACATCAATGCGACAGACTGACATCGGCGGTGGCTTCTTCGCGGGCTCGCCCGCTCCCACAGGACCACCACACGCCCCGAGACCGGCGCAATACCTGTGGGAGCGGGCAAGCCCGCGAAGAAACCAACACCACTCGAACGGCTTAGCGCAGCTCGAGCACATCCTGCATGTCGTACAGGCCAGGCTCGCGCCCATCCAGCCACAGCGCCGCACGCACGGCGCCCTTGGCGAAGGTCATGCGGCTGGAGGCCTTGTGGGTAATTTCCAGGCGCTCGCCTTCGGCAGCGAACAATACAGTGTGGTCACCCACCACATCACCGGCACGCACAGTCGCAAAGCCGATGGTCTTGCGATCACGCGCACCGGTCTGCCCCTCGCGGCCATACACGGCCACTTCCTGCAGGTTTCGGCCCAGCGCATTGGCAACCACTTCACCCATGCGCAGCGCAGTACCCGATGGTGCATCGACCTTGTGCCGGTGGTGCGCCTCGATGATCTCGATGTCGACATCATCACCCAGCACCCGCGCGGCCATGTCCAGCAACTTCAGGCTAAGGTTCACACCCACGCTGAAGTTGGCAGCGAAGACGATTGGAATGTCCTTGCCGGCCTCGACCAACAGCTGCTTCTCTTCAGCTGTAAAACCGGTGGTGCCGATGATCATCGCCTTGCCGTGCTTGCGGCAAAATGCAAGGTTTTTCAGGGTCACCGAAGGGTGAGTGAAGTCGATGAGCACATCGAACTCATCGGCGACCTTGACCAGATCATCGGACAACAGCACGCCGATCCGGCCCAGTGCCGCCAGCTCACCGGCGTCAGCCCCAACCAGCGAGCTATCCGGGCGATCGATCGCCGCCGTCAGCCCGGCACCTGGCGTTTGTTGCACGGCTTCGATAAGGGTCTTGCCCATACGCCCTGCCGCACCCATCACTGCAATACGTCGCATAGCCTGTTCCTTGTCAGAGATCGCCGAAGAAGCGCTTCACGCCATCGAACCAGCCACTGGCCTTGGGCGAGTGGGAGCTGTCGCCTTCCAGCGAATCACGCAGCTCTTCGAGCAGCTCGCGCTGACGGCGGCTGAGGTTGACCGGGGTTTCCACCGCCACACGGCACAGCAGGTCGCCCGCACCACCACCGCGCACCGGCGCCACACCCTTGCCACGCAGACGGAACTGCTTGCCAGTCTGGGTGCCTTCCGGAATTTTCAGCTTCACGCGACCATCGAGGGTCGGCACTTCCAGCTCGCCACCCAGGGCGGCATCGGTGTAGCTGATGGGCACTTCGCAGTACAGGTGCTTGCCATCGCGCTGGAAGATCTCGTGCTCACGCACACTGATCACCACGTACAGGTCGCCAGTCGGGCCACCATGGGTACCGGCCTCGCCCTCGCCCGACAGGCGGATGCGGTCGCCGGTATCGACGCCTGCCGGCACCTTGACCGACAGCGTCTTGTATTCCTCGACACGGCCCTCGCCGTGGCACGAGGCGCACGGGTCGGTAATGATCTTGCCCTGGCCATGGCAGCGCGGGCAGGTCTGCTGCACCGAGAAGAAGCCTTGCTGCATGCGCACCTGGCCGATACCACCGCACGTCGGGCAGGTGGACGGGGTCGAACCCTTCTTGGCACCAGAGCCATCGCAAGGCTGGCAGTTGACCAAGGTAGGCACACGGATGCTGACCGTGGTGCCACGCACCGCTTCTTCCAGGTTCAGCTCCAGGGTGTAGCGCAGGTCGCTGCCGCGCTGGGCACCGCCACGTCCGCCGCCGCGGCCGCCGCCACCAAAGAAGTCGCTGAATACATCACCGAAGATGTCGGAGAAGTTGGCGCCACCGAAACCGGCACCGCCACCGCCCATGCTCGGGTCGACACCCGCATGGCCATACTGGTCGAACGCCGCGCGCTTGCTGGCATCAGACAACACTTCGTAGGCCTCGTTGGCCTCCTTGAACATGTCTTCCGACTCTTTGTCACCCGGGTTGCGGTCCGGGTGGTACTTCATCGCCAGACGGCGATAAGCCTTTTTGAGGTCAGCTTCACTGGCGCCGCGCTCGACACCCAGAACCTCATAGTAATCACGCTTGGACATAGGTCATTTGCACCTTGTTGGGCGTCTGGCATCTGCGCCGCGCCGTCAGCACCTGCCTGCGCCACCCAAGGTGGCTGACAGATGCTGTAAAAATTCTCGAATTCCAGATACGCCAACGCGGGAGCAAGCCCCCGCGCGGCGACATCCTACCAGTTCACCGCCAAACGGCGGTGAACTGGCCGACAACATGCAACGATTACTTCTTGTCGTCGCCTTTTACTTCTTCGAACTCGGCGTCAACCACGTCATCGTGCTTGGCTTCCGGCTCGGCCTGCTGCGCGCCACCCTGAGGCTGTTCGGCCGACTGCTCGGCGTACATCTTCTGGGCAACCGGGGCAGAGACCTTGGACAGCTCTTCGACCTTGGCATCGATGGCAGCCTTGTCGTCGCCTTTGACGGCGGCTTCCAGGGCAACCACGGCCGCTTCGATGGCAGTCTTCTCTTCAGCGGTGACCTTGTCACCTGCGTCAGCGACCATCTTGCGAGTCGAGTGCACCAGCGCATCACCCTGGTTACGGGCAGCGGCCAGCTCTTCGAACTTGCGGTCTTCCTCGGCGTTGGCCTCGGCGTCACGCACCATGCGCTCGATTTCGTCGTCCGACAGGCCGGAGTTGGCCTTGATCACGATCGACTGCGACTTGCCGGTAGCCTTGTCTTTGGCGCTGACGTGCAGGATGCCGTTGGCGTCGATGTCGAAGGTAACTTCGATCTGCGGCACACCACGCGGAGCCGGTGGAATGTCGGCCAGGTCGAACTTGCCCAGCGATTTGTTCTGCGCGGCCTGCTTACGCTCACCTTGCAGCACGTGAATGGTCACGGCGCCCTGGTTGTCGTCGGCAGTCGAGAACACCTGCGACTTCTTGGTCGGAATGGTGGTGTTCTTCTCGATCAGCGCGGTCATCACGCCACCCATGGTTTCGATACCCAGGGTCAGCGGGCTGACGTCCAGCAGCAGCACGTCTTTCACGTCACCGGCCAGAACAGCACCCTGGATGGCAGCGCCCATGGCGACGGCTTCGTCCGGGTTGACGTCCTTGCGGGCTTCTTTACCGAAGAAGTCAGCAACGGTTTTCTGCACCAGTGGCATACGGGTCTGGCCACCGACCAGGATCACGTCGTCGATCTTGCTGGCGTCGATGCCGGCATCTTTCAGGGCGATGCGGCAAGGCTCGATGGTGCGCTGCACCAGCCCTTCAACCAGCGACTCCAGCTTGGCGCGGGAGATTTTAACGTTCAGGTGCTTAGGACCGGTGGCATCTGCAGTGATGTACGGCAGGTTGACGTCGGTCGACTGAGCAGACGACAGCTCGATCTTGGCCTTCTCGGCAGCTTCCTTCAGGCGCTGCATGGCCAGCGGGTCGCCCTTCAGGTTCATGCCGGACTCTTTCTTGAACTCTTCGACCAGGTAGTCGATCAGCAGCATGTCGAAGTCTTCGCCACCCAGGAAGGTGTCGCCGTTGGTAGCCAGTACTTCGAACTGGTGCTCACCGTCGACTTCGGCAATTTCGATGACCGAAACGTCGAAGGTACCGCCACCCAGGTCATAAACGATGACAGTGTGGTCGCCCTTGGCCTTGTCCATGCCGTAGGCCAGCGCAGCAGCGGTCGGTTCGTTGATGATGCGTTTTACGTCCAGGCCAGCGATGCGGCCGGCGTCTTTGGTCGCCTGACGCTGGCTGTCGTTGAAGTAGGCCGGAACGGTGATGACCGCTTCGGTAACCGGCTCGCCGAGGTAGTCTTCGGCGGTTTTCTTCATCTTTTTCAGCACTTCGGCGCTGATTTGCGGCGGTGCCATTTTCTGGCCGTTCACTTCAACCCAGGCGTCACCGTTGTCAGCCTTGGCGATTTTGTACGGAACCAGCTCGATGTCTTTCTGCACGACCTGCTCTTCGAAGCGGCGGCCGATCAGGCGCTTTACCGCGAACAGGGTGTTGTGCGGGTTGGTAACAGCCTGGCGCTTGGCCGACTGACCTACCAGGATTTCGCCATCGTTGGCGTAGGCCACGATCGAAGGGGTGGTACGCGCACCTTCGGCGTTTTCGATGACTTTGACGTTACCGTTTTCCAGGATGGAGACGCACGAGTTGGTGGTCCCCAGGTCGATACCGATGATTTTGCCCATGTTAACTCTCCCGAAACTTGAATTTGGTAGCAGCGACTACTTTGGCCAACTGCGGTAATACTTGAAGGCTTGACACCTAGATGGGGTTGCCCAGACGGATTTCAAGCCTTTTCATTGATCGAGGGTTGCGCCGCGCTCGGCGCCTTGCTGACCACCACCATGGCGGGGCGCAGCAGGCGGCCGTTCAGCAGGTAACCCTTCTGGAACACATTCAGCACGCTGTTTGGCTCGACTTCGCCGTTTTCCTGCATGGCCATGGCCTGGTGGTGCTCAGGGTTGAACGGCTGGCCGTGCGGGTCGACAGCTTCAAGGTTGTAGCGCTTGAGGGTGTCCTGGAACATTTTCAGGGTCAGCTCGACACCTTCGCGGATCTGCTTGACGTGCTCATCGTCGGCACTGGAGTGGGTCAGCGCCAGCTCCAGGCTGTCGATCACCGGCAGCAGGTCGCTGGAGAACTTTTCCAGGGCGAACTTGTGGGCTTTCTCCACATCCTGCTCGGCACGACGGCGCACGTTCTGCACGTCGGCAACGGCGCGCAGCGCCTGGTCCTTGGCTGCGGCCAGCTGTTCCTCGAGCTCCAGAACACGGGTGTCAGCTGCAGTGCCTGCACCGGTTTCTTCCACGTTAAGGTCTTTCTCGTTCAGCTGTTCATCAGCCATGGGGTCTCTCCTGCGCAATTTTGTGGACTGCGAGCCAGGCTCGCCTGTGATGTCGGCTATATGGGGCCGGAAAAACCAGCTTCAAGGGGCAAGGTGGTTTTCCAGGCTGCAACAGAATCTGCCAAGGGGCATTGGCAGGCCTGAAAAAAGTACTGTATAAATAACCAGACCTGACTTTCGGGAGCCGCCCCTCATGCTGGTGCACCTGTCCATTCACAACTACGCCATCGTCGAGCACCTCGACCTCGAAATTGCCCGCGGCATGTCCGTCATCACGGGCGAGACCGGTGCCGGCAAATCGATCATGCTCGACGCCCTGGGCCTGGCCCTGGGCGACCGGGCCGACAGTGGCGTGGTGCGCCCTGGCACCGACAAGGCAGACATCCTCGCCACCTTCGACTTGGTGGACATCCCCGAGGCCCACGCCTGGCTGGCCGAACGCGACCTGGACAACGACGGGCTGTGCATCCTGCGCCGGGTCATCACCGCCGAAGGCCGCAGCCGCGGCTACATCAATGGCACGCCGTGCCCGCTGGGCGACCTGAAGGCGCTGGGCGAGCTGCTGATCGATATCCACAGCCAGCACGAGCACCAGTCGCTGCTCAAGACTGACACCCACCGCCGCCTGCTCGACGAGTATGCCGGCGCCGTCGACCTGGCCCGCCAGGTGCATCTGGCCGCCAAACGCTGGAACCAGACCCGCCTGGAGCTGGAGCGGCTGTCCAATTCAGGTGACGAGCAGCGTGCCCGCCATCAGTTGCTCAGCTACCAGCTGGAAGAGCTGGACAACCTCGGCCTGGGCGAGCACGAACTGGAGCACCTGGAGCAGGAGCACAAGAACCTGACCAGCGCCGAAGCGCTGTTCGGCATCTGCCGCCAGGTGATCGACCAGTGCAGCGAAAGCGACTCGGGCAACGTGCTTAGCGCCCTCACCACCAGCCTCAACCGGCTGGGCGCTGCCACCCACTCGCCCAAGGCCCTGGGCGAGGCCGCCAACCTGATTGCCAGCGCGCAGATCCAGGTAGAAGAAGCCGTGGGCGAGCTCAACCGCTTCCTCGACAACTTCGACGCCGACCCCATGCGCCTGCAGGCACTGGAAGAGCGCCTGGACACCATCTATACGCTGGCGCGCAAACACCGGGTGCACCCCACCGAACTGCCCCACCTGCAGCAACAATTAATGGAAGAGATCGAAGGCCTGAACGCCAGCGACGAATCGATCGAACGGCTGGGCGAAGAGCTGGCGGCTTTCGCACACCACTATAAAGAGCGCGCCCGCGAGCTCAGCGCCCTGCGCCAGCAAGCCGCGCAGCAACTGGCGGGCGCCGTCGAACAGGAAATCCAGCGCCTGGGCATGCCCGGCGGGCGTTTCCGCATCGAGCTGACGCCCACCGAGGGGGCTGACCTGTCACCGCATGGCCTGGAGCAGATCGAACTGCTGGTCAGCGCCAACCCCGGCCAACCGCTCAAGGGCCTGGCAAAGGTGGCCTCGGGTGGCGAACTGTCACGTATCAGCCTGGCGATTCAGGTGATTACCGCCCAGACATCGCGCATTCCTACCCTGGTGTTCGACGAAGTCGACGTGGGTATCGGCGGCCCTACTGCCGAAATTGTCGGCCAGTTGTTGCGCCGCCTGGGCGAGCGCGGCCAGGTGCTGACCGTGACTCACCTGCCACAGGTTGCGGCGCAAGGGCATCACCACCTGTTCGTGCACAAGGTGCGCAACAGCGACACCACCCACACCGCCGTGGCCAGCCTGGGCAAGCGCGAGCGGGTCGAGGAAGTGGCGCGGATGCTCGGCGGCATTGACCTGACCAAGGAATCCCTGGCGCATGCGCGCAAGATGGTGGTTTCTGGCAAGGCTTGATGCTACCTGCACTGGCCCTATCGCCGGCAAGCCAGCTCCCACAGGGTGATCACAGGACCTGAAATACGTGGTGTACCTGTGGGAGCTGGCTTGCCGGCGATAGGGCCAGTGCAGGCAACCCAATTAATCTGCCCGAAGCAGAAAGCACAAAGGCGACCCGAAGGTCGCCTTTGTCATTCATAACGATAAAAAATCGTTACTTCTTCTTACGCACATACAGGACCAAATTGTGGTCCACCAGCTCGAAGCCATGCTCGGCTACGATTTCGCGCTGGCGCTTCTCGATTTCGGCATCCATGAATTCGATGACTTCACTGGTCTCCACGTTCACCATATGGTCATGGTGACCGCCATCGGCCAGCTCGAACACTGCGTGGCCGCCGTCGAAGTTGTGGCGAACCACCAGACCCGCTGCTTCGAACTGGGTCAGTACGCGATAGACGGTGGCCAGGCCTACGTCCTCGCCTGCTTCCATCAGTGCCTTGTAAACATCCTCGGCACTCATGTGACGCTGCTCGGTGGAATCGAGCATCTGAAGGATCTTGACTCGAGGCAGGGTCACCTTGAGACCGGCTTTGCGCAATTCGCTATTTTCAACCATGGTCAGCTTTCTCGCCGATGCTGCTTCGCAGCTTCTCTTAATACGGGTATGATCGGGGTTTACGTTGTCCAGCCAAGATAGTGGAAGTCGCCCACCGATGCAAAACACCAAGCTCTTGCTAACCAGCCTCACCCTAGTGGGACTGCTCGCACTCGCCGGTTGCTCGTTTCCCGGGGTTTACAAAATCGACATCCAGCAGGGCAATGTCGTCACGCAGGACATGATAGACCAATTACGCCCGGGAATGACCCGACGGCAAGTAAGGTTTATCATGGGCAACCCGCTGATTCAGGACACCTTCAACACCAATCGTTGGGATTACCTGTACAGCCTGCAGCCTGGCGGCGGTAAACGCCAGCAAGAGCGCATGAGCATCTTCTTCAACGAAAGCGACCAACTGGTCAGCTTGTCTGGCGACTTCATGCCAGGCGTCAGCCGCGACCAGGAAATCCTCGGTGGCAGCGGCGACACCTCGGTCAGCCCAGCCAGCGAGCCAGGCCAGACAGAGCAGCCAGCGGCCCAGCCAGAAGAAAAACCGGCCAAGCCAGGCTCGGTGGAAGAATCCATCCAGCGCGAAATCGACACCATCGAGGCCACCCCGGTCCCGACCCCCGCACCGCTGGAAACCCGCTAAACGGGAACAGCAGATGCAAAAAAGCCCGGACCTGGTCCGGGCTTTTTATTTGCGCCTTATCCGTCAGGCATTCAATTGCTTGGCACGTTGGCAGAACGCATCGACCAGGGTGTTGGCCGCCTGATTGAACAGCGGGCCCAACGTGGCGCGCACAATCGGCCCGGCATAATCGAAGGACAGGTCCAGGCTGATCTTGCAGGCCTTTTCACCCAGCGGCTTGAACACCCACACGCCATGCAGCTGCGTGAACGGCCCTTCCTCAAGGTTCATCTCGATAGATTGCCCCGGCACCAGCACGTTACGCGTGACGAAGTACTGGCTCATGCCACCTTTGGCCACCTCCAGCTTGGCATGCATGTGCGTATCGCTGGCGTCGATCACCGTGGAGGCCGAGCACCACGGCAGAAACTCTGGGTAGCTGGCCACATCGTTGACCAGATCGTAGAGCGCCTGGGCGGGGTATGGCAGCAGGGCGGAGCGTTGAATATGGGTAGTCATCCAGGCGTCACTTCCAAGGCTGGGTGGCGACGCTTCGCAGCGTGCCGAAAACAGGTTCTGTGCGTATGACAGGGTTGGTATTGTCCGGTATTCATTCCGGTGGCTCAAGCACACCGAAATCCCATAGCGGACGACGCGCGGACTTGCCTATAATGCCGCCCCTATGGCTAAGCAAAAAAAACATCCGACCGGGACCATCGCGCAAAATAAAAAAGCGCGACACGATTACTTCATCGAACACAAGTTCGAGGCCGGGCTGGTCCTGTCCGGCTGGGAAGTAAAAAGCCTGCGAGCTGGCAAGGCGCACCTCGTTGACAGTTACGTGCTGCTCAAGGACGGTGAGGCCTGGCTGTTCGGCAGCCACATCACCCCGCTGACCACCGCCAGCACCCACGTCATCGCAGACCCTATCCGCACCCGCAAGCTGCTGCTGAACAAGCGCGAGCTTGAGCGGCTGGAAGCGGCTGTGGCGCAAAAGGGCTACACCTGCGTGGCGTTGTCGCTGTACTGGAGCAAGCACCTGATCAAGTGCGAAATTGCACTGGGCAAGGGCAAGAAGGAATTCGACAAGCGCGACACCGTGCGCGAACGCGATTCCAACCGCGAGCTGCAGCGGGTTGTGCGGAACAAGGGCAAGGAAGACTAATCGGTCTTTAGCCTGTTCCGGCCTCTTCGCGGGCACGCCCGCTCCCACAGGGATCGAGCCAGGTTCAAGCCCGGCGCCCATCCTGTGGGAGCGGGCGTGCCCGCGAAGAATCCAGCACCGATCTCAGCGCCCGCTGCGCCGCTCTGCCCGCGCCACCCGCTGCGCCTCTTCGTGCGCCTCTTGCAGCACCTCCTGCACATACAGAATGTGCCGGCTAGACACCTCCCGCGCATCCTCCGCCCTGCCCTCGACAATCGCCAGGTACAGCTCCCGGTGCTGACTGATCAGCATGTCCCGGGTTTCGGTGCGTTGCTGGTACATGCCACCAATGTTGGTCACCACGTTGCGCTTCAGCAGGTCGAACAAGCCCCGAATGGTGTGCAGCAACACCGCGTTATGGCTGGCCTCGGCAATCGCCAGGTGGAAGCGCGCATCGGCCACACCCTCTTCCGCCCGAGTAACCTCATCAACCCGGGTGTAGCAGTCCTGCAACGCATCGAAGGCCGCCTTCAAGCGCGCCCGGTCCGGCCCGGTGGCACGCTGGGCGGCGTAATAGGCACACGACGCCTCCAGGGTATGGCGAAATTCGAGCAGGTCGCGCTGCGCCTCGGCACTGTGCTCGAGCAACTGCAGCAGCGGGTCGCTAAACGTAGAACCCAGTGACTCGGCCACAAAATTGCCCCCGCCCTGGCGGCTGACCAGCAACCCCTTGGCCACCAGTTTCTGGATCGCCTCACGCAGTGACGGGCGGGACACGCCGAACTGCTCGGCAAGGGCGCGCTCGGCCGGCAGCCGCTGCCCAGAGGTCAGCGTGCCTTCCAGAATCATCCCTTCCAACCGATCGACAATGTCGTCGGACAGGCGCCGCTGGCGGACCTGATCAAAAACCATCACATGCTCTCCACAAACCCCCGGCAAATTTCAGGGGCGCCTATTCTCGCCGATCCAGGCCGCGCAAACACCCATCAAGCCGCGATTTTGCCAGCGCATCAGGCGCCCATTCATCGGCACGCGACCAAAGTTTTGCACAGGACAAATTGACACACCCACGACAGCGCTTTTAACCTAGCGACCAGCCATTGTAAATTGGTCTTACCAATTATCCAATGCCAGTGCTGACCAACAACAATTAGGGGCCACCCCATATGCAAACCTGGCAACAACTCTATAGCCCGCTTGGTAGTCTTGGCCTGTCCGCACTGGCGGCAGTCATCCCTATCGTGTTCTTCTTCCTTGCCCTCGCCGTGTTCCGCCTGAAAGGCCACGTAGCGGGCAGCATCACCCTCGCGCTGTCGATTTTGGTGGCGATCTTTGCCTTCCAGATGCCTGTCGACATGGCCCTCGCCGCCGCGGGTTATGGGTTCCTCTACGGCCTCTGGCCGATTGCCTGGATCATCGTTGCCGCGGTGTTCCTGTACAAACTAACGGTCAAGAGCGGCCAGTTCGAAGTGATCCGCAGCTCGGTGCTGTCGATTACCGACGACCAGCGCCTGCAAGTATTGCTGATCGGCTTCTGCTTCGGTGCCTTCCTCGAAGGCGCGGCAGGCTTCGGCGCACCCGTGGCAATCACTGCCGCGCTGCTGGTGGGACTGGGCTTCAACCCGCTGTACGCCGCCGGCCTGTGCCTGATCGCCAACACCGCACCCGTGGCCTTCGGCGCCCTGGGCATCCCGATCATCGTGGCCGGCCAGGTCACCGGCATCGACGCCTTCCACATCGGCGCCATGACCGGCCGCCAGCTGCCGCTGCTGTCGCTGTTCGTGCCGTTCTGGCTGGTGTTCATGATGGACGGCCTGCGTGGCGTGAAAGAAACCTGGCCTGCCGCCCTGGTCGCCGGCCTGAGCTTCGCCGTCACCCAGTACTTCACGTCGAACTTTATCGGCCCTGAGCTGCCCGACATCACCTCGGCGCTGGCCAGCCTGATCTGCCTCACCCTGTTCCTGAAAGTCTGGCAGCCAAAGCGTTCGTTCAGCGAAGCCAAAGGCAGCGTCGGCGCAGCCGTTGTGCAGCCAAGTGGCAGCCAGCCTAGCCCTTACAGCTTTGGCGAAATCTTCAAGGCCTGGTCGCCGTTCCTGATCCTGACCGTACTGGTCACCATCTGGACCCTGAAGCCGTTCAAGGCAGCGTTCGCCCCGGGCGGCGCCATGTACAACTTCGTGTTCAACTTCGCCATCCCGCACCTCGACCAACTGGTGATCAAGACCGCACCGATCGTTGCCGCGCCAACCGCCATGCCAGCGGTGTTCAAGCTCGACCCGATCTCTGCCACCGGCACCGCGATCTTCCTCTCGGCGCTGATCTCCATGGCGGTGCTGAAGATCAACTTCAAAACTGGTCTGACCACTTTCAAAGAGACCTTCTGGGAGCTGCGCTGGCCCATCCTGTCCATCGGCATGGTGCTGGCCTTCGCCTTCGTCACCAACTACTCGGGCATGTCCTCGACCATGGCCCTGGTACTGGCCGGCACCGGCGCCGCGTTCCCGTTCTTCTCGCCGTTCCTTGGCTGGCTGGGCGTGTTCCTGACCGGTTCGGACACCTCGTCCAACGCCCTGTTCAGCTCGCTGCAGGCCACCACTGCGCACCAGATCGGCGTCAGCGACACCCTGTTGGTAGCGGCCAACACCAGCGGCGGCGTGACCGGCAAGATGATCTCGCCGCAGTCCATTGCCGTGGCCTGCGCCGCCACCGGCCTGGTGGGCAAGGAATCCGACCTGTTCCGCTTCACCGTCAAGCACAGCCTGTTCTTTGCCACCATCGTGGGCCTGATCACCTTAGTGCAGGCTTACTGGCTGACCGGCATGCTGGTTCATCACTAAAGTGAAAGGGGCCGGGCGCCATCGCGCGCCCGGCACTCCCCACAAGCAACGCTGCGAGAATCCATGATCATTTCTGCCTCTACCGACTATCGCGCCGCGGCCCAACGCAAGCTGCCTCCCTTCCTGTTCCACTACGCCGACGGCGGCGCCTACGCCGAGCACACCTTGCGCCACAACGTGTCGGACCTGGCCGGCATTGCCCTGCGCCAGCGCGTGCTGAACAACATGTCCGAGCTCAGCCTGGAAACCAAGCTGTTCGACGAAACCCTGAGCATGCCGGTAGCCCTGGCCCCGGTCGGCCTCACCGGCATGTACGCCCGCCGTGGCGAAGTGCAGGCGGCGCGTGCAGCGGCGGCCCACGGCATCCCGTTCACCATGTCTACCGTGTCGGTGTGCCCGATCGAAGAAGTGGCCCCGGCCATCGACCGGCCAATGTGGTTCCAGCTGTACGTGCTCAAGGACCGCGGCTTCATGCGCAACGCCCTGGAGCGGGCCAAGGCCGCCGGGGTCAAGACCCTGGTGTTCACCGTCGACATGCCCGTACCCGGCGCCCGCTACCGCGATGCCCACTCGGGCATGAGCGGCCGCAACGGCCCGCTGCGCCGCGTGCTGCAAGCCATGACCCACCCCGAGTGGGCGTGGGATGTGGGGGTGATGGGCCGCCCGCACGACCTGGGCAACATCTCCAAGTACCGTGGCAACCCCACGGGCCTGGCCGACTACATCGGCTGGCTGGGCAACAACTTTGACCCGTCCATCTCCTGGAAAGACCTGGAGTGGATCCGCGAGTACTGGGACGGCCCGATGATCATCAAGGGCATTCTGGATGCCGATGACGCCCGCGATGCGGTCAAGTTCGGCGCCGACGGCATCGTGGTGTCCAACCACGGCGGCCGCCAGCTCGATGGCGTGCTGTCCAGCGCCCGCGCCCTGCCGGCCATTGCCGACGCCGTCAAAGGCGACCTGAAGATTCTGGCCGACTCCGGCATCCGCAGTGGGCTCGACGTGGTGCGCATGATCGCCCTGGGTGCCGACACCGTACTGATCGGCCGCGCCTTCCTCTATGCCCTTGCCGTGCACGGCCAGGCCGGGGTGAAAAACCTGCTTGAGCTGTTCGAGAAGGAAATGCGCGTGGCCATGGTGCTGACTGGCGCCAAGTCGATCAGCGAGATCACCCGCGACTCGCTGGTACGCGAACTGGGCGCCTGACCGCCTGCAAGAAACACCGCCTGATTGACCCGGGGCATGTGGTGCACAGACGCCACAGCCCCGCGAGGAGACTGCATGAGCTTGCCCGCCGCGTTCCTGCGTGATGCCGAGCGCCTGATACCCGCCGAACGCCGCTTCGACGACCCCACGTCCACCCTGGCCTTTGGCACCGACGCCAGCTTCTACCGGCTGATCCCCAAGCTGGTGGTGCGCGTCGAGTCCGAGGACGAAGTGGTCGGCCTGATCAAACTGGCCCAGCGCGAGCGGGTGCCGGTCACCTTCCGCGCCGCCGGCACCAGTCTTTCTGGCCAGGCCATCACCGACTCGGTGCTGATCGTGCTCGGCGATAACTGGAACGGCCGCGAAATCCGTGGCCAGGGCGAGCAGATCCGCCTGCAACCGGGCGTGATCGGCGCCCAGGCCAACGCCTGGCTGGCCCCCTTCGGGCGCAAGATCGGCCCCGACCCGGCCTCGATCAACGCCTGCAAAATTGGTGGCATCGTTGCCAACAACGCCAGCGGCATGTGTTGCGGCACCGCGCAGAACACCTACCACACCCTGGCCGGCCTGCGCCTGGTGCTGGCCGACGGCACCCGCCTGGACAGCGAAGACCCGGCCAGCGTCGCCGCCTTTGCAAGCAGCCACGCCGAGCTGCTGGCATCGCTGGCCAGCCTGGCCCGCGAGACCCGCGCCAACACCGCGCTGGCCGAGCGCATCCGGCACAAATACCGGCTGAAGAACACCACCGGCCTGTCGCTGAACGCACTGGTGGACTACGACCAGCCGCTGGACATCCTGCAGCACCTGCTGGTGGGTTCCGAAGGCACGCTGGGCTTCATCAGCGCCGTCACCTACAACACCGTGCCCGACCACCCGCACAAGGCCAGCGCCCTGCTGGTGTTCCCCAGCGTCGAAAGCTGCTGCCGCGCCGTACCCGTGCTCAAGCAGCAGCCAGTCTCGGCCGTGGAACTGCTCGACCGCCGCAGCCTGCGCTCGGTGCAGAACATGCCTGGGATGCCGCTGTGGGTAAAAGGCCTGTCAGACAACGCCTGCGCCCTGCTGATCGAGTCCCGCGCCGCCAGCCAGAGCCTGCTGCACGAACAACTGCACCAAGTGATGGCCTCGATCGCCGACTTCCCGCTGGAACAGCAAGTGGACTTCAGCGAAGACCCAGCCGTGTACAACCAGCTGTGGAAAATCCGCAAGGACACCTTCCCCGCCGTCGGCGCCGTGCGCCAGACCGGCACCACGGTGATCATCGAAGACGTGACCTTCCCCGTCGAGCAACTGGCCGAAGGCGTCAACCGCCTGATCCAGCTGTTCGACAAGCACCGCTACGACGAAGCGATCATTTTTGGCCACGCGCTGGAAGGCAACCTGCACTTCGTCTTCACCCAAGGCTTCAACAGCGCCGCGGAAGTCGCCCGTTACCAGGCCTTCATGGACGACGTGGCGCAACTGGTGGCCGTGGAATTCGGCGGTTCGCTAAAAGCCGAACACGGCACCGGGCGCAACATGGCCCCGTTCGTGGAACTGGAATGGGGCCATGACGCCTACCAGCTGATGTGGAAGCTCAAGCGCCTGCTCGACCCCAACGGCATCCTCAACCCCGACGCGGTGCTAAGCGAAGACCCCGACATCCACCTGAAAAACCTCAAGCCGCTGCCAGCCGCCGACGAAATCGTCGACAAGTGCATCGAGTGCGGCTTCTGCGAACCGGTGTGCCCGTCCAAAGGGCTTACCCTCAGCCCACGCCAGCGCATCGTCATGTGGCGTGACATCCAGGCCAAGCAACGCGCCGGCATCGACACCCGCGAACTGATGCAGACCTACCAGTACCAAGGCATCGACACCTGCGCCGCCACCGGCCTGTGCGCCCAGCGCTGCCCGGTCGGCATCAACACCGGCGAGCTGGTGAAAAAACTGCGCAGCCAGGCCGCCGACCACATCAAGACCGCCGACTGGCTCGCCGAGCACTTCCACACCGCACTGGGTGGCGCCCGCCTTACCCTCACGGCCGCCAATACCGCACGCAAGCTGCTCGGCGCCCCGCGCCTGGGCCGCCTGAGCGCCTCGCTGAGCAAAGCCAGCAAAGGCCGCCTGCCCCAGTGGACCCCGGCCATGCCACAACCCCTGCGCCCGATCAGCTTCGGCCCGGCCAGCCACGACGCCCGCCCCCGCGTGGTGTACCTTGCGGCCTGCGTGTCACGGGTGATGGGCCCGGCCTATGCCGACAGCGAGCAAAGCTCGCTGCTGGACAAAACCCGCGCCCTGCTGGAAAAGGCCGGCTACCAGGTGGTGTTCCCCGACAACGCCGACAGCCTGTGCTGCGGCCAGCCCTTCGCCTCCAAGGGTTACCCCGAACAGGCCGAGCACAAGCGCCAGGAACTGATCACCGCCCTGCTGCACGCCAGCCGCGGCGGCCTAGACCCGATCTACTGCGACACCAGCCCCTGCACCCTGCGCCTGGTGCAAGACCTGGGCGAAACCCGGCTGGACCTGTACGACCCGGTGCGCTTCATCCGCACCCACCTGCTCGACCGCCTGGAGTTCACCCCCCAGGACGAGCCGGTGGCCGTGCACGTGACCTGCAGCACCCAGCACCTGGGCGAAAGCCAGGCCCTGATCGACCTGGCGCGGCGTTGCAGCAAACAGGTGGTAATCCCCGAAGGCATTCATTGCTGCGGGTTTGCCGGCGACAAAGGCTTCACCACCCCCGAGCTCAACGCCCACTCGCTGCGCAGCCTGAAGGATGCCGTGCAGTATTGCAGCGAAGGCATCTCCACCAGCCGCACCTGCGAAATAGGCCTGTCGAGCCACAGCGGCATCGACTACCACGGCCTGGTCTACCTGGTAGACCGCGTCACCCGCCCACGCAGCATCTAAAGGCAGACACCTTCACCCTTGTGGGAGCGGCCTTGTGTCGCGATCGGGCCGCAAAGCGGCCCCAGGTTCTCAGCAGCGCTGCATAGATCCCCGGGGCTGCTCTGCAGCCCTTTCGCGACACAAGGCCGCTCCCACAGGTACAGCGCACCCCCGAGCCAACCACGATCCCTGTGGGAGCGGCTTCAGCCGCGAACACCGGCAAAGCCGGTGCCATCCCCCACCTCAATATCGCCCCGCCACCATCCCGATTGAACCCCCGCCAATCCCCCACAGTCCACCCTACAGGCCCACCTTCCAGAGGCCCCAGAGGAGACACCCATGAAAGGTACCGCGCTTTCGGCCCTGTTCGCGGCCGCCACCCTGCTGGCTTCGCCGGTGTTCGCCGCCGATGACCTCTGCAACACCAACCTGCAAAAGATCGACGACAGCATGGCCACCGCCGGCGCCACCTCCGAAGGCCTGGACAAGGCCCTTACCGAGCAGGTGGACAACGCCAAAGCCGCCCAGGCCTCGGGCGACACCAAGGAATGCATCGCCATCACCAGCAAAGTGCTGGAACGCCTGGAGAAAACCGAGAAAGGCAGCGGCTCCGGCAGCGGCGGCGCGTGAGCCATGAAGCGGGCGACAGGACCGGCTGTCGACGTCGCCCGCGCAATGGCGTATACTCCATCCCACGCGCCGTAAGGTGCGTTAGCGTAACGCTAGTGTGGGGCCGATTAGGATTCGACGCCGGTAGCGAAACTCTAGGTGCATGCCGAGTTGGTAACAGAACTCGTAAATCCACTGTTGCAACTTTTATAGTTGCCAATGACGAAAACTACGGCGCGGAGTGCAAGCTGGCTGCGTAAGCAGTCCTCTTGACCCGTTGCTTCTGGTAGCTTCGGCTCCAGCAATCACTAGGGGATGCCTGTAAACCCGAACTGATTGTCATACAGAACAGGATCGTCGCGTAGCACGTTGTGGGCGAAGTGACTAAAACTTACACAACTCATCCAAAGCACCCTGCCCGTCGGGCGGCTGCGGATTAAATCAGTAGACACGGCTACGCATGTAGTACCGACAGCGGAGTACTGGCGGACGGGGGTTCAAATCCCCCCGGCTCCACCAAATAACCATCTAAAGACGTCCACGGACGTCTTTTTTTGTGCCTGAAACCCAGTAAATACGGGGCTTTCAGCGCCATCAGGGTCCGATAGCGTCCAACAGGATCTACAAGATTCGGTATTCCAAGTGGTATTCCAAGCCATCTACTGGTAGTTTTTGGAATACCGAAACCGCTCTTGGAATACCGCATGTGCGCTCAAGCCACCCGCCTCTCGGACCTCAAAGTCAAAGCCGCCAAGCCGCAAGAGAAGGACTATGTCCTAAGCGATGGTGACGGCCTCCAAATGCGAGTGAGAAGCAATGGCTCTAAACTCTGGAACTTCAACTACCGGCATCCGGTGACAAAGAACCGGATCAACATGGGCCTCGGGACCTTCCCCGAAGTTTCATTGGCGCAAGCCCGCAAGCGCACCGTTGAGGCACGCGAGCTCCTCGCTCACGGCATCGACCCCAAAGAAAAACGGGATGCAGTGCAGCAAGCGAAGAAGGCAGCGACGGAGCACACTTTCCAGAACGTGGCGACGGCCTGGTATGAGCTGAAAAAGGATTCAGTGACACAGGCCTACGCTGAGGACATCTGGCGTTCCCTCACGCTGCACATCTTTCCGTATCTGGGACACACCCCAATCTCGACCATAAGTGCTCCTCAGGTCATTAACCTGCTCCGGCCACTCGAAACCAAAGGCAGCCTTGAAACCGTAAAACGACTGACACAACGGCTCAACGAGATCATGACCTACGGGGTCAACTCGGGACTGATTCACGCGAACCCGCTCAGTGGCATCCGCTCCGTTTTCAAGAAACCGAAAAAGAAAAACATGGCGGCACTACCCCCCGATGAGCTGAAAGAACTCATGGTGGCAATCGCCAATGCCAGCATAAAAAGAACAACACGCTGCCTGATCGAGTGGCAGCTTCACACCATGACCCGGCCAGTCGAAGCTGCGACCACCCGCTGGGCAGATATCGACATCGAGAAGAAGATCTGGACGATTCCTGCGGAGCGAATGAAAAAGCGCCGCGCGCACATTGTCCCGCTCACGGAGCAGGCTCTTGCACTCCTCGAAGCGATCAAGCCCTACAGTGGACATCGGGAATTTGTGTTCCCCGCAGACCGAAACCCACGTACCCACTGCAACAGCCAGACCGCCAACATGGCGCTGAAACGAATGGGCTTCGAGGGGCGTCTGGTCAGCCACGGCATGCGGTCGATGGCCAGCACCATCCTCAACGAGCATGGCTGGGATCCCGAATTGATCGAGGTAGCACTTGCCCATGTCGATAAAGACGAGGTTCGCAGCGCCTACAACCGCGCGGACTACATCGAGCGGAGACGGCCGATGATGACCTGGTGGAGTGAGCATATCCAGGAAGCAGCGACGGGTAATCTGTCAGTGTCAGCTATCCAAGAAAATCGGCGCAGGGAGGTCGTTTAGATCCGCTGGCACTGCCTCACAGTAGCCAGTCCCAACAGCCTAACGGCCAAAGGCGGTCATCCGCGGTCAGCGTGGTCGCTAATGAGGCTTTGCTCAACCCCGTAACCGAAACAACGGCAATGTATCTATCCTCGAACATAATGACTCATACATCGGCTTGAATGCCTAGCCTGGCAAAAACACGAGGTCGACCAGGGACGTCTTTAGTCTAAGCTCAGCCAGAGTTTCAACTCTGCCCGGTTCGCCAACACCAACTGCTGGGCTTCAGGGCGGGCGTCATGCAGGTTCGGATTTACGTGAAATCGTTTCACTACGTACTTCGCCAATGCTTGTGAGCTTTTGACCACGAGCTGGCCATCAGTCATCGCGTAGTCCACTTCAATGATCGACCGTTGCGCCGGCGTCAGGCGCTCGTCCGGCTTAAAGATCACATCGATCTTGGTGTTCCACTCTACGTCGTGCTCGACACCATTTTCCGTCTGATCGTCGAGCAGCTCCGGCTCGCCTCGAAAACGGCTCAACACAAAGTCCCGATACTCACGGTTCTTCTCGCAGTAAGCCCGCACGTGCCAACGTATCCCGGTGTACACCAACGTGTGCGGCGCAATGGTGCGCCCTTCTACTTCGGGGGTTTTGAACGACACGTACTCGATGTCCAGACGCCGCTTTTCACGACACGCCTTGAGCAGTGGCCGCAGCACCTCGGGCCTCACAGAGCGATCAGGTACCTTCAAGACTTCAGTGTGCGCGTAAGCCAGGTTCAACCCTTCGATATGCGGCGCACGCTCATCGTTGTGGTTAAGCAGGTCCAGGTAGGCACTAGCGCTGTCGTCGATGAACAACGGCTTGAACTGCCGGGTTGGCACGTAGCCTTTGATCTGCTTGTCGTAGACCAGGTTCTTAGAGGCATAGTCGGTGATGTAGGTGTTGATGTCCTTCGATGCTTGCTGCCGGCTGATGCCGAAGCACTGCATCAAGTGGTTGGTGGTCAGGCGCCCTTCCCACCAGACCACCGTTTCGATCAGGCGGTAGCGCAGGGCAAGGTCCCAGCGGATTTGATCCATACTTTGCTTATGTTTCATCAAGGGCCCTGAATGATTGGCAGCGGGTAGCGACCAGGCAAATGACGTGTCGTGAGATCCTACGTGTCTGCTCACTTACGATCAACACGCGATAGATGTGTAAAGTATTTATACGTATCAAACAGGCGCTCGAAAATCTCCATTGCGAGAGCGCTTCCCTCTTGAGGCCATGCCATCCGCGGCCTGCACAATAGCATATTGCCTTCACCCTCCTATCCACACGCCAGTCAAGCGCGGGCGGGATCTGCACCAATCCTTTACCTGTACAAGTAGCCAATATAGACATGTAGTTATAGTAGACATATCGTTTCACTTAACGGCAAAAAGCCACTACCCAAGGAAGCGATAAATGGAAACCCTGCAGCTCGCACTGCTGAGCCTAAGCGGCATCACTCTGCTCGTTCTCGTGCTGGTGCACTCGCGGATGGGAGAGGTCTGGGATGTGGTCAGAAACGATCGGGATGTGCAGCGCATCGCTCGGATTCACGAGCACGAGAACAATGAACTGCGCTCCGAGTTGCGCGCTGAACGTGAGCTGGTGGGGCAGCTGCGGCGTCAGGTTCAGATGCTGCTGGGAGTGGCGCCCGAGAGCTGAAGTATCCCGGAATGTGAACGTGAGCCAGCGCAAGCCTGGCTCACGGATGGGTACTGCTAAAAACTGCGATGAATGCTGGAGAAAAAACCACCTCCACTCCCACTCAGGTGCCTGTTCTCCATTATGTGCTTCTTGAACTTCATTTTTTGCTCATGATCAAGACATAGGGCTGGATTGTCTGACAGTGCTCGCTTGACCTGATAGCTGCCGTCCTCGGCCAAGATTTGCTGAGCCTCTTTGATCAACGAAGGATTGCTTGCCAGCTTCTCTCTTACATCCGGATCAGGATCGTTGGCGAGGTTCAGTTGCAAGGCGGCAGACAGCTTGGGATTTTTGCTGAGGGTACCCCTGAGTGCAGGGCTCGCATTGCTGAGCAGCGAACGCTGTTCATCCTCAGTCAAACCGGGGTGCTTGGCGAACGCTTGCCTCACACTGCTTTTGCCTTCCTCAAGCAACTTGGACTTCACACTGCTAAGTAGTGAGGGATTCAAGATCAGGCCAGCAACAACCGAAGCAAGTCGGTCGCGAGCCAACTTGAACTGGAGGTCTTCGCCTTTGACACAGGCCGCCAACGACGCACGTAAATCATCGTCGAGTACATCCTCATCGATCATGCGTATCAGGAGATCTTGCGGCGCATTGCCATTCAAGCAAGCCAGCTTGAACATCCCATGATCATACTGCGGTTGACCCTTGACGAGGTTGAGCCGAATCGACAGCACGTGCTCAGGACACCGCGGATTTGCATAGACCGCCTCCGCCACACTGCGCTGCGCATCCATGGAGAGTTTCTCCAACTGATCACCAGGGCAATCAGGATTACGGGCTACCTCCTCCCGCTTCACATGGTTAGGGTCAGCAGCCATCTTGATCATCTGCGCCACGCTCAGCCCCTGATACTCGGATGCCGGGCGCAGCTTCAGTTTCTCGAACAGCTCCTCGTACTTGCCGACCTGGTCGCGCAAGGTTTCGCGCAAAGGAATGGTGGACTGAATAGCGTCCTCCAGATGCTGCTGCGTCAATGCCCCTCCGCTGATGAAGGCGTTAGCTACGGCCTCGTTGATCGAGTTCTCGATATCGGCACCGCAGTAATCCCGACAGAGATTCACCAGCTCATCCATTTCCAGATCAGCGACTTGCTGCCCCGATTTATCCAGATGAATGCTCAGGATTTTTTCTCGCTCCACAGGGTTGGGGAAGCCGACATAGAAAATCTCGTCAAAGCGACCCTTGCGCAGCAATTCCGGGGGTAGTGCGGTGATGTCGTTGGCGGTGGCGATGACAAATACGGCGCCGGTCTTTTCCTGCATCCAGGTCAGGAAATAGCCCAGTAGACGAGCAGTCACCTCCGAGGCATTCCCACCACCCATGCCTACAAACGCTTTCTCCAGCTCATCTACCCACAGAATGCAGGGGCTGACAGTCTCGGCCATGCTGAGCGCGCGCCGCATGTTATGCTCGCTCTCCCCCACGTACTTACCCAGCAGAGAACCGATATCCAGCCGCAACAGCGGCAGCTGGAACAAACCGGCAGCCACCTTGGCCGTGAGCGATTTGCCGCAGCCAGGCATGCCTGCGATGAGCACGCCTTTAGGCGTTTTGACGCCCTGCCTCGTTGCCTCGTCCAGGCGTCGGATAATGGTCGAACGTTGCTCAAGCCATTGCTTCAGGTTTTCCAGGCCACCGATATCGCTGACCCCGACATCGACCCGCACCATCTCCAGCACACCGCTCTTGACGATGATCTGCTCTTTCTCGTGGAGGATTGTATTCAACGACTGCTCATCGATGGTCTGGGCCTGGCGCGCAACCATCCTCAGTAGCTGAGCCATTTCGCTGGAGGTCAGCCCGCTCAGGCCAGAAACGGCCAGGTCACTCAGGTGATCCGGAATGGTGAGCAGTCCGCGAGACTCAGCCTCGGCCAGCATCGCTTTGATTTCAGTGCGGCTCGGTAGAGGCAACGGCAGCAACGTAACCTGGGCCTCGATCGACGCGGGGATGCACACCGCTTCCGAGACCAGAATGACCGAACACTCGCCTGCATAGTTGCGCTCGATCGAATTCAACAACTGTTTGAGCCGGGCCACCGCAAGCGTATTGTTCTCCAGGGCCAGCCGAGCACCTTTAATGACGATCAACGTCTCTTCCAGATCCACGTCCAACAACGCCAACAGAGCGTGCTCGAGCTCCGTTTTACTTGAATCGAGGTTACTCAGCGGGAGCTTGTTGTCGACATCCACCCAACCATAGCCAAGGTTCCATTCGTGGATGCGCTTGAGGCTGGCCTTTTCCTTGAGCCCCAGCAGCAACTGATCGACACGTGCTTCTTCGGCCGATTGAATGTAAATGGCGGGAGCCCCAGCGAGGAAATGCTCTTCCAACTGGGTTTCGAAAGCCTTTTTATCGGTCATCACTCAGCCTCAATCAAACAGCGATGTGAAGAGTTTTATCGCGCCGCCAACAACCTTCGCTCCCACTTCCTTGACTGTACTCACCACGCTGCGAACCACCTTCCTAGCAACCTCGACAACCTTCCGTCCGCCCTGTTCGATGAGTGTACCGACGGCTCTCCCTGCCGCACGGCCAACGACACCACCCACAACGCCACCGATAGCCGTACCACCGGGACCGAACACAGCGCCCAAAGTAGCCCCCCACTGAGCTCCCAGTTCAGCGCCTTTCTGTTCCACAACCTGAGCCAATGAGCGGGCAGCCACCATCGTTGTGTGCTCGATTGCGTTAATCGCGGTATCCGCAAGAATTTCGCCTTCCCCGAGCTTGTACAGGGCTTTGGCCCGTTCCAGGCCAACGTAAGTCGTGGTCGCGACCTCCTCGGCGGACGTGCCATTGAAAAAGCTCAACCAGCCGCTTTTTGCTGCGACCATCACCCCGCCAGAAACTGCAACCTGTGCACCAACATGGTCGGCCGACTTCAGCGAGCTATCGAAAAACGCCTGCATTGCCGCGCTGGCAGGTTCGTTTTCTTCACCACGCAGCCAATTCCAGGTGCGTTGTCCGAGAATTCGCGCGCCGTGATACGACGCGTTCAGGGCTGCATTCAACAGCGCTTGCTTGTTGATCTCTTTGGAAATCTCCAAGCGGGATGTTTCGTCCCAATTGGTCACCTGGGTTTCGGCAAGAATCGACGAAGGTGCATGGGTCATATCGCCAGACACTGTGGAATGACGCACACCCGGCTCGAGCGTCTGCGCCAGCGACACATTGGCTGACGCCAGCATCCCCTGCACCTGGCTCGCGTACTCGCTCAGGTTCAACTCGGGATTGTTCTGAGCATCCTGTTCCAGCTCTCTGGCCAACCAATTGACCGCGCTCTTTCCCCTGGCGAGGTTTCGTTGCAATGACGCTTTGTGCTGGTTGGTGCGCGAGATGGAGTTGATCAACGAGCGCGCGACAGTCTCGACTTCGGCGTTGCCTTGCCACAGATGCGGATACTTGTTGAATTCCTGGGTGAGCCATTGATCCAGTGACATCTCGCTGTGATGCTGGTCGTAGGATCGGATGAAGCTCCAGATGACCGCAGCCGCCTTAGGTGCGCTGGCTGTATCAGCGAAGGCGACCTGGCCAAGCAGGTCAGCTTGGCGCGCTTGTTCGTCTTCGTCTACGAGCCGTTGCGCAGTAGCATCAGGGGAAGAAAGTACGTTTGAGGAACTCACGACGGGCTGTCCTTGACCGGTTCAAGAAGAGGAAAGGTGACGATCCGACTGCAATGCACCGGTGCCGCGACTGTGCCGGGCACCTGTGAAGCTTCTACAGGAACGCCTTCGCCAAAAGTGCTACAAGCACTCCAAAGTTCACCGCAAGCCCCACGCACGTCCAGATGAAGCGCCGCCTGGATACAACATTCGTCGCCTGCGCCTCAGTCTGCTGCGCTGCAATCGCTGACGCGATCTCATCCAGTTTGACCAACGACTTCTGTTGATCATCGCGGCTTTCAGCGCGCTGAGCTTGAAAGTCTGCGGCCAAAGTTTTCAGCGCGGTGTTCAGGTGATGCAGTTGTGCTGCGCCGAGCTTGCTCAGGCGCTCCTCTACACCGGCGATCCCTTCGGAAATTTGACGAGTGCTTTCGGCAACCTGCGCGCCAGCCCTCTCGAACCGGCTGTCTTGCGCCCCCTCAGCCTGCTGAACCGATGTCTCGACGCGCTTGGACACCTTGTGAACACTGCCAAGATCATCACCCAACTCTTCGAAGGCACTGTTCAGCTTTTTCAGCTCCGACCGCAAGCTGAGAACACAGGCCTCGAAGTCTCCCTTGAGCGTGAGCGACAGGCCGCCGCTCACCTCTTCAATGCTCCGTTTCACCGGGACATTGATGTGCTTTTCCAGCAGCGCTGACAGCTCTTGATCAGCGGCTGCGATTTCGATATCCAAATCGGATCGTTCCATCAGAACTTCTTCCCTTCCTGCATTTTGTCTAGTTCGCCCAGCAGTACATGCAGGTAGAACATGTCGTAGATCTGTTCCAGCGCACTGAGCGGACGGCGGATGGCTTCCCTGACACGATCGAGCTCGGCCTTGAAAGCTTCGAGGATGTATTGTTCGAACTTGTGCGAGTGGTCCATGCTGAACTGCATGCGGGCCTTGAATTGCGCGTGGGCCTGTTCAAGGTGATAACGCTTGCCTTGTATGCCCTCCACCGCTTGCTGGCGCTCTGCGACGGCTCTTTTCAAGACGTCAAGCCGCCGTTCGTACTCCGAATACTTACGCTTCAGGCCACTCACCTGATGCTCGAAGTACTTTTGAATTTCCAAGGTTGCGGCTTCGGCATAGGCATCAACCACCTTCACGGCGGCCCCATGAAGCATGCTCCGGTCAGAACGGAAGTTCTCGCTGGACCACCAGTAACCATCGGTGAGATACCCGTTCATCTTCTGATAGAAGCTGCTCAGCGCACTGGTTGCGGGTGGCGAGAGCTCAGCCAGCCGAACATGGGCCTGCCGATGGACGTGACGTTCGCACATTGCCTTCCATTTCGCCTGGATACCGTTTTCGAACTGCATGGCAACCAACTTCAGAGCACTGACTGATTCGGTAGTACTCGGCAGAGGCTGAGCAAAAAAGCCACGAACATCACTACCCTTATACAGTTTCAGGTAACGGTGCAGGCGACGCCTGTGATGATCGAGCGTGCCGCTTTCTTCCTGACAGCCACTCAATAACCCCTCAGCCTGCTCCAGCGCATGCAGTGCATGCTGTAGATCGCATTCCAGCTCTTTACTGTGCGCCTCGTAATGAAGCTGCTCTCGCTCAAGTCTGGCATCTATCAAGGTTTTCATCTTGAACGCGGACGCGAGCCGACCGTAGGGGCTGGCCGACTCGGTGATGCTTGCCAATAGCTCGCGTCGTAATTGCTGGATCAATGTAACGGCCGCTTGATGATACTCAGGCGTTGCCCCCAGGCTTCGCAGCGAATCGCCGAACTCCAGTGGGTACAACATCGCCTCGACCGACTTGGGCGGTTTGTAGTCATGGGTACCCAGTTCCTGGTAGAGCTTGGCCCTGACCTGCTGAAGCGTTCGCTCGTCCTGGCCGAACCAGGTCTTGAAGCTGGCAGGCGAGAACGTATAGGAGAGCACCACTCGATAGCGGTTGGGCTGCAGCATCCAGTCTCCCAATGCCGCCAACTTGAGCTTGTTGGGATGAAGGAAGCCCAGGTCATCCGCACGCCCGACCAGCAAGATCAGATCGGCCGTGGCCACATACTTCTCCGCCACCCGCGCGACCTGGGCCTGCTCGGCCTCGTTGACCGCATTGATACCCGGGATATCGAGAATGCGCAAATCCAGGCTCAGCGCATCCCCTCCTCCTTGCTCGAAGAACATCGATGGTAGCCGCACGGACAACACGTCCACGGAATGTGCTCTACCTTCCTCCAGCTCGGTGCGTATCGCGGAAAACTGCACCTTCGCGGCTTCATCATCCAGCGCACCACTGTTGTCGCCGATGTACCAGTAATCATCCTTCGAACGGCCGTAACGAATCGCACAGGCCGTCGAAGACTTGCCCATACGCTGGTCGCCCCGCAATACGCTGGAAGCCCGTTCCAACGCCTCGCCGGTCACGCCCAGCAAGTCCAGAATCAGCGTGGTCTTGCCGACCTGGGTCGCACCATAGACGGCGACCGTCACATGGCTGGAGCGGTTGAAGTCTCCAGCCAGGCTTGGGTCTACCTCGTCGATGAAGCGCTGATACGCGTCATAGGCCCAGCGATAGCGGTTGCTGTACTTCTCAAGCCACATGGCGGCTTTGCGCATCATCAATGGCTTTGACCATGTTCACCCGAGCGTGCTCCAGGCGCGTCAACCCACGCGCCAGTGCGTCTTTTACCGTGAGGTCGGCGCCCAGGCCATAGGCCACCCGCAGGTTGCGCACCAGGCGCTCCTCGAGGGTTTCCATCAGGTCGTCGTAGAGCTCCAGGCCCTTCTTGATATGGGCCTCGGCGAACTGGTTGAGGCTTTCGGCGATGAAGCCTTTGCGCGCAGCGTCGTAGCGCTGAATTTCTGTGGCACCACGGTAGGCGATGAAGCCCAAAGTGATCGCACCGGCTGCAGCCATGGACAACGATGCGCCCAGCGAAGCAGCAGCGGTCTGGCCGCCCGTCAGCGTGCCCGCGATGGCCGGGATGGTGTCGATGGAGCCGTCAATGACTACGTCCACTGCGAGGATTGCCGCCAGGGTATTGAGCAGCGGTTTGGCCGATGCCGTGACCTTTGGGAGGTCTTGCTGAATAGACGAGGCAAGCTTGCCGAAGTCGAAGGCTTCCAGTTCGGTGCGGGCCAACTCAGGAGTACGGATGGCAACTGCCTGGTTGAGGCGGAAGTATTCCATGGTCATCGCGGGCAGCGCCTTCAGCACCTCTTCGACATGCTTCGCTTTGAATCGCTCGACGTCATTGGTGGTAGTACTACCCTTGGAAAGCAGCAGGCGCAGATCATGCTGCAGCTCCTGGGTACCCACCGCAAGAACTTCGAGAGAGGCCCCCTCGTAACCCAGCAGTTTGTTCAGGCCCTCGTGCTTGATCGCAGCGAGCTCCGTGGATTTGATTTCCTGAATGCCCAGCTCTTTAGAAGACATGTCCGAGATGGCCAGGTAATCGGATTCCAGCGGTGATTGCAGGGTACTGGTGCCGTTACACCAGCAGTCGATGATTCTTGACCTGAAGCGGGTCTCGTTTTGACCAGACTGCAAGGTAAGGAAGTTCGCTGCGTGCCGGAGCTTGTTAGTGATCGTCTCCTCTTCCTTGTTATATCGTTCCTCAGCGATTTCCTTGACCTGTCCAAGGTAATTCATGGTGTGCTCGCGAAGCCGTTTGGCATAACGGTTCCGGTAGCGCTCTGATGCCGTGGTGAACACCTCTCGCATCCGCTCGGCCTGGCGCTCGGTCAGGTGTTCACTGATGCTCTGCGCGTCCAGCTCACTTTCCAGCGCAGCCTTGACCGTTGCCAGTTCCGTGTCCAGCAGCTTCTCCAGTTCCCGCAGACGACCTGCGTCCGAGCCGCCTGCAGACAGCGCATATTTGTTGATGACATGGATGAGTTGGTTGGTCCAGGCAGAGCGGTAGGCTTCGTCGCCGACGCCGGTGAAGATCACACGGTCTTGCTCGTCGGAGCGGATCTGGAAAACTTCGGACACGGTGCCGGCCAGTTCATCTATTTGCTCAGAAGTAAGCGTTTCGGTCTTGGTGACTGCGATGGCGGGTTTGCGATCGGGGAAGTAACGGGCGACCAGATCGTTGAGAATCTGCTTCTGGCTGTTGTCGGCGACGCGGGTGCGGTCGGTGACCAGGATGCTGCCCAAGGAATGCACCAGGGTGTGGCGCATGAGGCCCTGCCACTCGACGTTTTCCGGATTCAGCATTTCGTAGCCTGGGAGCAGTACGAAGCCGCAACGCTGGCCATCGAAGTAGCGGCGTGGCACGTAGAGCTTGGGGAACAGGCAGTCGAGGTCGCCGGAGTTGTCGTAGCCGCTGATCAGCGCTCTGAACGCCTCCTGGGAAATTTCTTCTTCTTGCTCGTTGCCTTGGGCGTCGTACTTGACGACTACGGCGTAGGGGATGTCGCAGTCCTTTTCGAGGATGAACACCGGGATACGCTCGCCGCGACCCTGGTTGTCTGCAAGCCAGCCCTCGCCCAGGTTGTAGAGTTCGCGGAGCAGACGGGTTTTGCCGGCACTTTGGCTGCCGGCTACGCAGATGTAGTAGACCGAAGAGAGCTCGCGGGCGATGCGCAGTTTGCGGAGGATCGAGACCAAGGCTGGGCGTGGGTTGCTACGAGTCTTCAGCTCGGCTGAGATCTTGAGCACACCGGCTACAGCGGTTTCCATGTCTTTGATCAGGGGGGCTTTCATCAACTACTCCTGTTGAAACACGCGCAATGTTAGTGAGGTCATCGGCTTGTGAAGGGATTTCTTGATTATCTAACCGACGCAATGATGGCCATTAGCCTTCTACCAACTCAAGTCTGTATTTATCCTCGGACGCTCTTCTCTTTGGCACGGTTACTCTTTCAGCAAAAGTGGCGAACTGGCCCTTTAAATGTTGATGAATTGCAATAGAACTCAACATTGAGGACACAGATCGGACAGACGCGAGAGAGATATTCAGCAAAAAATCGACTCCAAAAAAATTTGAATCACACATAACCCCAACGACATCATCACCATTGAGGTTCACCCCCATGTCGTTGCAATGCCCTCTCTGCCACTCCCCTAGAATCGCCTCCTTCCATCACGCCATGAAGGTCGGTGCGTCCATCGGCACCGTGAGCGGTTTTGCGCGTGGCGTCAGCGCGGCCCTATCTGGCGGTCAGACTGGCGCAGCCATCGGCGCTATCGCCGGACCGGTCGGTATCACCCTCGGCTCCGTATCAGGTGCCATATTTGGCGGCCTGGCCGGCAGTGTCGGTGGCTGCGTGCTCGGCGCTCAGCTCGGTGAATCACTCGACCGCCACATCTTGGCCCACAACCTCTGCCTGCAATGCGGTCATCGCTTCAATCTGCCGACCTGATTGGCCCTCTCTACTTTTCATTAATCCGTCCGGTGCTGCGCCTCGCGCAGCGCTTTATGCCTGCCCGTACTAAAAGGAATCACCAACATGGCACATCTCATCGAAACCATGGCCTACGCAGGCGCTACCCCCTGGCATGGCCTGGGTAATCAGCTCAGTCAAAAGCAACCTATCGAAGTCTGGCAAAGCGAAGCTGGAATGGACTGGCAGATTCTGGAAAGCCCCGTGCATTTCAAATCGGATGCCATCGGCCACCTGGGCGCGATCCACTCCTTCCCCGAGCAAAAGGTGCTCTATCGATCCGACAGCAAGGCGCCGCTGTCGGTGGTCTCTCAGCGCTACCACACGGTGCAGCCCCGAGAGGTGCTCGAATTTTATCGTGACCTCACCGAAGTTTCCGGCTACGAGTTGGAAACGGCCGGCGTGCTCAAGGGTGGGCGCAAGTTATGGGCGCTGGCGCGTACTGGGCAAGGCGCGGCGCTCAAGGGCAACGACCAGGTGAATGGCTATCTGCTGCTGGCGACCTCCTGCGACGGCACACTGGCCACCACAGCCACACCAACCACGGTGCGCGTCGTGTGCAACAACACCCTGACCATCGCCCTGGATGGCACCTGCCGGGCGATCAAGGTGCCGCACAACACCCGTTTCGATCCGAAGGCGGTGAAGAAGCAACTCGGTATCGCCGTCTCGCAATGGGACGACTTCATGTACCGCATGCGTGCCCTGGCTGAGCGCAAGGTGCAGTGGCATGAGGCATTGGGCTTCTTCATGACCGTGATGTGCGAGGCCAGTCCGACCGGAGTACTGCCGGAGCAACTGCCCAACGAGCGCGCCCTGCGCAAGGTTCAGGAGCTGTACGAAGGTCGTGGTCGCGGTAGCCAGCTGGACTCGGCGCGCGGTACCGCCTGGGGCCTGCTCAACGCCGTGACCGAGTACGTCGACCACGAGCGCCGTGCGCGCAGCAACGAGTACCGCATGGACTCGGCCTGGTTCGGCCAGGGCGCGCAAATCAAGCAACGCGCCCTGGATGTTGCGCTGCAGCTCGCCGCTTAACCCTCACTCACCTCAATCCTCGCGCCCGGTCAGCCTTGTGCTGATCGGGCCTTCTTATATCTGCAGATGAATACCATGAAAGCAACGTCATTGAACGGCAGCACCACCAAGAAACGCCCAGCCCTGCGCCTGGTCAGCACCAAGTCCGGACGACCGCTTTGCGTGGGCAACGGTGAGACCTGCAAGCGCGTCACTCAAGACGGTATGCAGTCCCTACCCTGCCCTTCGCCGGATGCATGCCCATTGGCCAAGGGCAATATCTGTAGGCCCTACGGACGGCTGAACGTAGTCATTGGTGATGAGGATCCGCTCGGTAGCTTTGTGTTTCGCACTACCGGCTTCAACAGCATCCGCACCCTCGCCGCCCGGCTGCATTACTTCCAGGCCATTTCCGGCAACCGCCTGGCGTGCCTGCCGCTGGAACTACGCCTGCGTGGCAAGTCCACTCGCCAGAGCCATGGCACTCCGATCTTCTACGTCGACCTGACAGTACGCGGCGGTATGGACATGGCCGAGGCGCTGCAAGCCGCCAAAGAGCTCGATGCGCAGCGGCAAGCAGCAGGCTTCATTCAAGCCGCACTGGATGAAGCGGCGCAGCGTGGCTTCGCCAATGGCGCGTTCGAGGACAGCGAGGAAGACGCCGGCACCATCGTCGAGGAGTTCCACCCCGCAGAGGAAAGCCAATCCCCAACCGCCAACTCTCCCCTGCAATCTGCGAAAAGCAGCCTGGCCAAGAAGCTGGAGGCGCAAGCCCAGCGCCATACCCCACCGACTGATAACCACCAAGGAGCCGGCCATGCGCCTGAACAAACTGAAAGCCAGTGATTCGACCGGAACCTACCTGATCGAGTCTCCGGTCACCGAAACCGACATCCTGCTGATGGCCCGCCAGTTGGCAAATCTGCGTCTGCGCCGGGGGCGAGCACTGACCTCACCGAAGGCGGTGTTCAGTCACCTACAGTCGCTGTTGAGCGATTACGAGCATGAAGTTCTTGCCCTTCTCCACCTTGATAGCCGACATCGAGTTATCGCCTTTCAGGAAATGTTCAGGGGCACACTCGACGGCGCCAGCGTTTATCCACGCAAGGTTGTTAAGGCAGCCCTGGAACACAACGCCGCAGCCATAGTCTTGGTGCACAACCATCCCTCCGGAGACCCTGAACCCAGCGAGGCGGACCGCAACCTGACCCACAAACTGAAGGAGGCACTGAACCTGGTCGGGGTCCGGACGCTGGATCACATAATCGTGGGCCGCGAAGGCTGTGTGTCATTGACCGAACTGGGCTACCTGTGAGGAATACGAAAATGAAGCTTCTGCGCGTCTTTGCAGCAGTTTTCATTTTCGCAGGCATCCTTGCAGGCTGCCTGACGCTTATGCTGCTGGTGATTCTGATGCTGCGCTTTCCGCCAATACTCTTCGTCGTGTTGCTGGCGTGTTGGATGCTAAGCCGGTTGCAGCGGGGCTAATTCGATAGGCGCATGTTCAGGTAGAGTCGCAGACAAGCGACTCTACCTGAACAGATCCTCGGATGTTCTTTTTTACCAGTCAGGCAGAATCCAGCGCCCAACTGAACTATAGGCAAACACTGATGAAACTACTCAACACCTACGACGACCGGGACGAAGCCGAAGCCGGCGCCGAAAAGCTTAGCGGGGACAAACGCCTGGCCAGCGAACGCGACGCCACCGTGGTCATCTACAACCTCTTCGGCATTCCCAGCTGGGGCAACTTCCACCGCCTGGGCATGTACAAACTGGACGAACTGAAGAGACTGCTGGAGCGCCGTCCCACATGGCAGGTCGCCGATCAAGCTCAGCATATCGAGATCCTCTCTACGCTAAAGACCGTGGCGAAGAACTACGGAATCAAGCTGCCAGAGCACTGGCTGTGACGGCCCGAGCAAAGACCTCAGCGAGGACTCCGCTCGGACAGCCCGCAATCACCCCTTCGCCTTGAAGATATCGACTTTAGTCTCCAGACAGCGCCGCAGCGTCAGGTCGTTCGCTCCAATGCCAAACCAACTGTCCGGCTTCTGAAAGAAGTCAAGACCACGGCCGATCTTAATTACCCAGCCGCTGTCGGTACGGATCTCGCGGTCGTGCAGGTTCTCGTTGATCCTGACCTCCAGTGCGATATCCATCTCTAGCAAGCTCTGCTTGAGCTCTTCCAGGTGCTCCGCAACATCCTTGAGGTCGGTATCCTGATCATAGCTCGTGGTCAACTTTATGGCTCTAACCGTGGGTGACTTGATCACCGCCTCGCAGAAGCGCACGAAATTGTGGATCTGGTGGTTAGCTCGAATATAGGGATCTTCGATTTCCACGGTCTTCGCTGCCCTCAGGTAGGGAAGCATTATCGATTCGTAGCTGTAGCCAGTATCACCGTAGTGAATGGTGTAATGCTGCTCTTGCAGCTCTGCATCGCCGACAGAAGCCGCGACCAAAAGCGGCTGCTCAACCGTGGCGATAGCTGCCACAACCGGCTGATCGACGTACACAGGTGCAACACGCCCCTCCTCCCCGGCGCTGGCGTGTATGCTTTTGCGGGTCGGCTCCTGAGTGGCAGGTGCATTACGTGACTCAGAGCAATAGACCACCACCTCTTTGCCTGAAGCATCAAGATAAGACAGATTGATCCGCGCATACTCGTCATCGGTCTTACGCTTATTCATTTGCTCTTTGACGCGTCGGCGACTTTCTACCGCATAGGCCACGTACTCATCGAACTCCTGGTCGCTCGGTGGGCCATTGGGATGGAGGATCTTCAGAAAGGCACAAACGGTCTTCTTGATACCCTTCTCGTCACGACCTTCAACCGCCCTGCCCAGCTTGATGCGTTTGCTGACCTCCTCGTAACGGTTGGTCTGCTTCAACTGGTAGTGGAATGCTTCGGCCAGGTAGTCGGTGATGAAGCCGTAGTGACTGGTCAGGAATTCACTGCTGTTCTTGGGCATTTCCCAGCCCGGCAGATAGCAAGCGAAACGATCCTGTACCGCCAGGTCGAACTCCTTGGGTAACGGCTGGAACAAATCATGAACTTCCGAGTTGACGATCTGCTCGACCGAAAGATCCAGATTCCCCACGAAGGCCATGGAGGCATCGGCAATGACCTCAACGCCACGGGAGAAACGCCCGTTGGCCATGAAGTCCTTCATGATCTGGATGGTGTCCTGGTCCTTGACCTTGATTCCGCCCACCTCATCAAATGCCACCGTATCCCAGTAACCTACCAGTCCGATCTTGTGACGCTGGTTGTTGTAGAACAGGGTGGCCTTAGTAGCCTGGCCACCGCTGATTAACGTCGAGTAGGGCGAGAACTCGCTGAAAAAGTAGGACTTGCCGGTACCTCGCGGCCCCAGCTCGATAAAGTTGTAGTTAGGCTCAATCAGCGGGGCCAGCCTGGCAATGAAGTGCAGCTTGACTCGCTGTGCCAGCTTGCTCGGCTCCAACCCCACAGAGCGCAGCACCACGTCCAGCCACTCGTCCCGAGTAAATTGCTCACGCCCCTCGCAGTAACGCACGAAGTCGAAGCGACTCATCTGGATCGGGCGCAGATCTTCGATGTAGAAAGCGTAGTCGTCGTCTTCGATCTCGTTAAAGGCCAGGGTCACCTCAGCCCACAGACCGCCTTGCAACAGACGGTCGTGGTCGCGGTAGTACTTCTCGCTGATTGCCACCTTACGAGAGTCGAAGTTCTCCAAGGCCGCCCAGTGACGGCGATCCTTCTCCACGTAGTTGACGTGCACCTTGTCGATGAAGCGATGCTTGCCCTTGGTGGCCACCTTCGACTGGGCTGCGTTCGCCTCGTTTGGCCGCACGTAGTTCTCATTGAGGGTGTCTAGCACCGCCTCCAGGCCTGCCTGGATCTCCGAGTCATCGTCGCTGGCACAAAAGCGCGCCAGGAGGAACTCCAGTACGAAGGTGGGCACGTTGGTACCCTTCTTAATCCGATGCAGCAGATCCTTGCGCACTACCTTGCCGTCGAATGTCGACGTGAGCTTCTGATCCAGGGTATCCATGGTTTACACCGCGTAGTCCGTTTCCAGCTCGATCTGGCTGTAAATGGCGTTAGTCTTCGGATTCAGTGCCTTCACCTTGAATTTGCCCTCAAACTCCATATGCATCTTCAGAGTGACCTGCACCCTCTCCCCGGCCTTGAGCGTCAGCGTACCAGTTGCTGGGTTCACAGCACCGCCAGCCTTGGCCTCACCCACCACCTCGCCCTTGCTGCTTTGAGCCTCCAGCAGGATCTCGAAGTCGCTCTCGGTCGAGAATATGTCTGCGGCCTCAACAGCTACCTCAATCACCGGCACCCGCGTGGTAATGCGCTTGGCGCCGTTCTTGTAAGAGATGCTGATCGCCGCCTTGTTGAGGCTCGGCTGCGCCTCGGCTTTCAGCTGCATGGTGATGACCGGTACCACGCACTCTTGCAGTGAAGCACCGCCGTGATAGTACAGAAGCCCACTGCGATAAGCGGCGAGCGTTTGCGGCCCGGCGAACTTGGCAAAGTCTCCACGGATACCCAGCTTGTCGGCCCCCATCACCAGGTGGTTGGCATCTGCGCTGCCATCACCCAGAGCGCAGCGGTCATGCACGACCAGCCAGTTACCGATCGGCTTGCTACACACGTCCCCTGCCCCCGCATGGTTGTTCATGAAGAATCCATGGTCAGTGGCAATCACGACTTCATGAAAACCACGCTGGGTCAGCTTATGTACAGCCACCCGAATACGTTTGAGGGCGTTTGTGATTTCCGCAGGCGCGGTATCCGGATGATTCTCGAAATGGCTGTCGATCTCCACCGCACGCAGCACCAGTAAATCGATGTCAGCACCAAAATCAATCCGATCCCGAACGAAGTCTTCTAACCGACCTTCGGCAAACCGCTGACCATAGCGTTTCCTGAACACCTCCATGCGCTGCGTTACGGTGTTGACCAATTGATCGCCCAGCATGGGCTGAATGCTCTGCTCAGCATTGCGCAGGAACAGCTGCTGACCTGCCCCCGGCAACAAGCTCGCCATGCCAACTGGAGTCACACTGGGCAACTGCGCCAGAGCGGTACTCAGCGTAACAACACCATCCTCTGCCAACTGCCGTTCCAACGCTACGCCCAGCTCGTAGCGAAGGGCATCAATCATCAGGTAGGCAACCTTACGACCGTTCTGTTGCAGCTTGGGCGCAACCAGCCGATCAAATACATCTGCGTTGGCGAGATACCCCGGCAATGGCCAGCCGCTACTCTGCAAATGGCGGGTGAAGACGACCTGCACCTTCTCAGCCAGCTTGCCGTACTGCTTTCGGGCCTGTTGCTTAACGGGCGTCATCACCCCATCGGCATCCTGCCACTCGAAATCGCTAACGGCCTGTTCGAACTCGCGATGCAGACGATCGACCTCGCGCAGCGAGCCCACGTAGAAATCCAGCAAAGCCTCCAGGTTACGAGTGTGGTCCCCCAACTGACGATCCAGATCTTGACAGCTCTGTATCAGTTCCAGAGCCGAGCGCACCAGATCCCACTGACCATAGCTTTCGCCCTTGCCAGTCCATACAGAGCGCTGGTGCTGCTCAAGAATGCGCCTTACCTGATCGGTGTCATCGCCGAGAATGGCCGCAACAGCACGATTGAGGAAAGTGCGTTCTTCGAAGGGGAAAGTATCCCGCTGGCCGAGATTAACCAACTCGGTGCAGTGTTCGACCAGCCCCAGCTCAGCCTCGACTTCCTCAGCCCTGTCGATGTACAGGCTCTGGGTCCGCCGATCATTGCGCAGATCATCACAGAGCCCCTCGATCACAGGTCTGGCTATGCTATCTGCACGTGGAATGTCGGCCAATGCCGCTGGTAATTGCTCGGGCAGATCGAAGACGAACTCGCTGAACAGCACGAATCGCCACAGCTCGCTGGCAATCGAAGACCAAGTCTTGCCCTTCGTCTTCAGCGACAGACCAATGCTACTCTTCAGCAGGTCACGGGCCTCGCTTACCCAGGTATCACTATTCTTGAGGTCAGTTTCTTGTGAGGCGCTCGGTGCCAACAGGGCGAAGATGATGTCACGACTGGACTCCACCTTGAGCAAGGCGCGCAGATTCGGCCAACCCAGCCCTCCCCCAACGGCGTCGATCACCGCGAAGCTCGGGTTGGGGTCGGCCTGGAAGATCTGACGAATGGCAATGGACTGATCGGGCTTAGCCTTCAGACACAGGCTGAGAAAGCTGTCACCGTCACCGCTCGGAAAAATCTCGCCACAGGCGCCATAGATCGCAAAAGGATCGGCTTGCTTGGCCTCCTCGATCAGTGGCTGAGTAACCGGGACATAGACCAGCAGCTTTTCCAGCTGCCCCTTGCCCAGCGCGACCAGTGCCTTGCTCGCCTGCTCGCGGCTGAGGATGCTGCTCTCAGATGCATCTACCACCTCGCAACGCTCGTCAGCCAGCGCCAGGCAGGTTTCCCTATAGCGCCGCTCCGGGTCGTAAACAACCAACACACCGCGCTTCGACAGCCGCGCCGCGAGGATTTCCTGTTGTATGAAGGTCTGAATATTCATCAAACAACAGCCTCTTCAACAGAGTTGAGCACTGACCAGAGGTCATGTAAATCGGAAGACTCGCCATCAGCCAACTGCTTCATTGCAGCCTCAACCAACAGGGCTCGGTTACGCAGGAATGCTGTGAAGTCTGCATTCAAGAGCTCTACGAACTCGTCACCGCTAACAGCGCCATAATTCGCCTTGGCTAGATCGTCATAGTCGATCAGGTGCGTCTTGAGACGCTTGCGCACAGTATCTTCACCAGCCCACTCCACGCGATCTTTCAGGTAGTTGAGAGGATCTTTGCGGCCAATGCTTCGATTGGTTTTCCAAGTGATCAGTGCACAATTGAGCGCCAGATAGCTTGGGATATTGGCCTCAGCCAGCAAAGCATCGGGGAAGACGTGGTGATACTCCCGCCCCTGCAAACTCTCGTACGAGGCCGGCTTGTGGTCAGCGAAATCGACTGCCCCGAGGTAGGTCGTCACCGCCATGATGGCTCGCGCCTCGATACCAGCTCCCTTAGGCCAACCTGCATTCATCAGCTCATCCACGGTCGCCAGAGGATGCTGGGAGCGATCCAGAACAGGCACCCCTGCAAGATCTTCATCCGAAAAGCTCTTCTTCTGCAGTAGTAGTTTCAGCGCCTTGAAATCGGCAAAGGCCCGAGATGCAGCAGAGTTCTCGTAACGATCACTGAAGAAGGACGACCACAGATAACGGCGCAGCAATTTCTCCGCATTGCCCAAAAAGTCTCCATGCTCCGGGATCAGCGCATAGCTGGCTGCCAATACGGCCAGCACGGCATTGGTCGGCAACCGTGCGGAGTCGTAGATGCCCTGGCTCGCCAGCATCGCCACCATGCGCTCCAGGCCACGCTCAAGCGTCGGCCAATTGTCCAGCATGAGCGTCTTGGACATCTCCACCATGCCGCGTGTATTGGGGATTTTCTCCTGAAGCAGCGCCGATGTTGAAAGAATCAGGTCACCCAGCTCGCCATAGCGGCGGACGTACGGGCACTTCTCGTCCAGTGCCACTTGAAGTTCATGCAGCGAGCGGCCAGCGACGCTCTCGACCTCAGCAACAATGATGTCGTACAGCGAGAGCGGCTTACTATTGGTATTCATATTGATGAACACCTGTAGCGCCACTTCCTTGGATGTGCCGGCCGGTAACGAGAGATAAGGCAGATTGAAGTGGGTTACCCGCTCGCGAAGTGTGCAGAGTTCGTTCTTGAACTGCTCGCGCAAGACGTTGTACTTCTCCATCTGCTCCCAGGCATCAGAATCGCCTTTGCTCGGCCGCAAGTGGTTGGTCGCGCTAGCCAGCCAGACATCGATCTCGCCAACCAAATCACCTGGGCGCAGAAGGGAAATGGGCACGAACCCACGCTCGAAACTGCTTCTGGGATCATCAGCCCAACGGGGCATGTGCAGGCCATTCTTGTTGATCCAGCGCGGAATGCAGCACACCTCCACCTCATCGCCCGACTTATCGTAGTAACGGTCGAACTGCGGCAAATATACGAAGTAGGTTTCCCACTTGTAGTTGTTGTGCATCGAGCGCCAGAAGGCTGTCAGGCGCTGCTGACCATCAAGCAGGTGCTGGTTCACACGCCCTGCTGCCGGAGGCTCGGCGGTGGAGATGTAACGTGACTCGAACTTCTCGACATCACCCACCTCTAGCGCCAGGGTCACGCCCACAGGCAGGTTGTTGATGATGGTATTGAGAAACCCGGTCACCCGATTGCGATCCCAGGCCTCGAAGCGCTGGAAACGTGGCAACTTCACCTGCCCTTGCTGGATGCTCTGGAACCAAACCCCCAGTGCCCTGTCCTGGGCTTTGCTGGACTGCTGCATGATGCTCATTCGGTGCTCCCTGCTTTCTTGCGGCCCCGGGCCTTCGCTGGCTTCGGCTCTGGTTCGACATATAAATGTTCTAGGTTGTGGGCGATGGCTAGCGACTTGTCGATGATGCACTTCTCGCTCACCCGCTGCGGCCAGTAGTTCATCGCCATGTGTGCCCAGTCATAGTCGCCTTTTTCCAGCTTCACCCAGGTATCTTTCAACACCTTCTGCCAGGACTTGAGGCTGAAAAGTTTCCACAGGGGGGCGGCGGTGAGCTGTACGCCGTCGTCTTGGTTAGGGCGGAAGTTGGGAGCGATTTCCAGCAGGCTGTCGCGCAGGTCGGCTAGCTCGTGCTCCAGAGTAGCGAGCGCCTCCAAATCCTTCTCCTCCTGACGGCTACGGTTGGGGCCTTTGCCGCGCAAAGTAGCCAGCTCATCGCGCAAATCCTCCAGCTTGGGATCAACGAAGTCGTTAACTGCCGTGAAAAGCGTCTGGTCGCTCAGGCTAGGGTAGTAGAGCCATAGCGTGTAGCTACCGGAAGCGGTCGCCAGCGGCCAGTAAATCGGCGCCTTGCGGGTGCTCTTCGTGTAGCGCCTGAGATGGTCGGCAAAGAATCCACCTGGACGTCGAAAGTAATCTCGAAGCGACTTACAACCCAGTCTTACGCATGTCTCTTCCTCAATAACGTCTGCCTGCTCCTTCCAGATTGAACGAAGTGCACTTTGCAACCGCTCAACAACGTCCGATCTATGGCCTTCTTCATCAACAAGCACACCAGACCACGCAATGGCCAACGGATATTTTTCTGGTAACTCTTGCTCAGAGGCGGGGAGGCCTTTTTCGTTTTGAAGCATGCCTGGAGGACATACTGGCAAGGGAGCGAAAGGACTTGGTAACGATTCAGGCTGACGCTCTCCCGTTGCAAAGCGAATATCCCAACGACCGAATACACAACCTACAAGGTAGGATATATGCGCCTCCTCAGTAGCGTAAGGAGAGGCATCCAGAACAAAGTCTGAGTCTTCAGCCGAAGACTCTTCGCCATCCGTTTCAGAAATATCACCATGTTGATGAGCTATGGCTTCCCGCAAGTCACGTTCCACTGTCTCTGCCTGCTTCGGTGTAAAGCCGTAGGCATCTGCAACCAAACTTTCACCGTATTCACCTATGAGGCTATAGCGATCGAACGCCAGTGCAGCGCCACCACCAGAATAATCGCAAATGCGAGCAGGCAATACGAACTCATGAAAAGGCTCGAAATTTTTATAGGCTTGTCGCCTTTTCTCAACTTCATCAGTAATTAAGGTACTGAAGTAATCTTTGGCATCGTCGCCCAATCGAGGCCAAGGCAACATCTTGACGCTCTCGACCAAGAAATTCGGAAATTCAAATTTTTCGCCATAAAATCGAAAAAATGCAGACGCCAAGCGTGACGCACATACACCTAAGGCTTCGGTTTCACGTCCTGAACTAGGAAACGCCATATAGCGGCTGACAGACGGAATGCAGTTGCTTGGAATTACGTAGGGGTAGAAACGGACTGCGCGGCGAGTCCAACTGAAGCCAGGTCGATAATAGTATCCTTGACTCCTCAGATATGCTCTTGGTTTCCCTTTTCCATCCTTGAAACCCCGAAGCTCGGCACCATGTTCTAAGTAATTCAGTTTCAACGTAATAGGGGAGTACCAAGGCTGCGAAGCTCCTGCCTTGACATGAAATGCCCAGCGCGGAGTACCTTCATCACGTCTACGAAAATATGCCTGCACAACAGGATCTTCGAAACTGCAGAAAGCTTCCTCATTTGTCGGGTAGTAGCAAAATTGCGTGTCTTTGGGGGGCACCTCCCACACAGCCCGCACGAAGCGTGGGTCGTCGCCGGTTTGCAACCCCACTCGCACACTAGCCACATTCGGCTCAAAACATTCATCGGAATTAAATTGCTTGATCGTGCTGGCGTCTACCCAATAGACAAAAGGTGAGTCTGGTAATAGATCAAAGGTCTTCTTCTCGGCCTTGAACAAGCGTGCATCAGTCTCGCCTTTGCGATGAGTAGCCACACAGACATCTAAGGCTTCATTGCGATTCGAGTCGGCAATAGCACGAATGACATTGGTAGTCGGGTGTGCAGTTCCGCGTTCCAGGACATAGGCTGCCGCCTCCACCATTGCATCGTCCATCACTCCCTGACCAAGATCGGCAATTACCTCGATACCAGAACGACCTAAAACGACGTTCTTCCTCCAGTCTGTGAAGCTGGTCAAGAAGAAACAGGTTCTTGAGGTAATTGCTCCCAGACGTCCCCCAATTCGAAGCAACGACAATCCACGATCAACAAAAATGCCCAGAAGATCATTACCAGAATTCGTATAGGTATCAGATAAATAGCCCTTCACACCAAGGGATAACGCCCCAAACGGCGGATTCATGACAACCGCGTCAAACACTTCGCGGCACAAGTCAATCAAGCGCAACCCCTCCAAGGCATCCTGAGCAAATAGCCGTCCCTGGTAAGTCGATTTTGTTGCCTGTGTGAATTCGACCAGTGCCGCACGCAGGCGGGCTTCAGCTTGGTCCCAGCTTTCTTGTTCCTCCGAAGCAAACAAGCCGGTGCCGGTGCCAACATAAACCTGGCGAATCAAGTTGGGTAGCTCGCGTTCCACTTGCAATAGCACGCCGAGTTCAGGCAGGCCATTGAGCAGTTGCAGAGTCTTTTCGAACAGCTCAGCATCGCGCTTGTCAAGGCTGGCGGTGAACTGTTGGCATAACTCGCGCTCGGCCGGTGGAGCAATGGCAGCGACTACATGTCCACGCCCCACTTCCGGACGCTGCTGAACCTTGACCCCTGCATCGTGCCAGGCGCGCTGCGCCCGTAACCACAGCGCCAGTGAGGCTATTTGTGCAGCGCGAGGGTCGATATCCACGCCGTAGATATTGTGCTCGACGATCAACCGCGGTACTTCACGCAGGTAGGCCTCACGGTCGGCGTAAGAGTGGCTGAGCGGCAGCCAACCGGCATTCGGCTGGGAAGACACGTCCAGCGAGCCTGGGCCATGAGTCTGCTCCCAGTCCCAGGCTTCCTGATATAACTGCAAGAATAAGTCGAAAGCGTACAGCCCAAAGTGCATTGACCCGCAGGCCGGATCGAGCAGCTTGAGGGTGCGCGGATCGCGCAGCCGGATGCTAATCTCAGGCTGTTCGTCCGGCTTGACTAGCAGGTATTGACAACGCCGGCGTAAGTCAGTCTGTCCCCCAGTAGCGTTGAACCACAGACGCCCCAGGGTGTTGTCGACCAAGAACTCCACCACGTAGCGTGGAGTGAAGAACTGATTACGTACCGCTAGTTCGCGGCTGTTACGCGGCGCCTGGCTGGCATCGCGCATTGCCTTGCGCTCTTCCTTAGAGTTGAAGTACTGGTAGATCCAGCCGATGGTTTCGTCTTCAGCCCATAGCGGCTGAATCTCTTGGTGATTCAGCGCTTGCAACACTTCAAGCAACGCTGGCTCGCGAGGGAACAGGCGCCCCTGTGCGGCATAGCGGTCGAATAGCGCCGGCAGATCGATGGCGAACTCATCAAACAGACTGAACAGGAAGGTGCGGTAGGCTTCACCAGTTTCACCCAGAGCACTACCAGCTACCATCTTGTACAGTTCGAAAGCCTGGGACTGCTGCCCTTGGCTGACCACCGCCGCCGCCAGCAGGCCTCGCGCCTCCATCATCAGCAGGGCAGCAAGCCGGTTGAGTACAGTGAAGGCCTGCTCGCGAATGATGCGGTCGATGGCGGCGATACGATGGGCTTTGTCGTCCTCATCCACAGCCAGATAGTGCGCGAGGGTGTCGCGCAGCAGTTGAGCAGTCTGTCGATCCCGGTCACTCAGGTGAGCCAGCCGCTCCATGCTTGCTACATCGCCACTGTTCGGGTCAATGCCATAGGCCTGCTGCAATTGAATGCTGAACTCCTCACTGAGCAGTCTTCGGCAACGACTGACCAGCTTTTGCAGGCAATTGCGGGTGCTTTGATCAAATGCCATGGATTACTCCTCCACCTGCACATCAAGCTCGAAGGCGTGGGCGTATTTCAGTTCGCTCTTGAGCTTTTGCAGCACCTGGATCATGGCATCCAGGTCGGACAGCGAGGTAATGCGCGAACGGGCCTTGAAGCTGCGGGTAATGGTCTTACTCTCTTGCACCCCCACCTGTTCTTTTTCCTGCTGCTCAGACTTGACCTTCTCTTGTAGGCGTTCGCGCCCCAAGCGCTCGATGCGCTGCTTGAGCTGCTGCACCTGGCTGTGGATTTCGTAGTCACGATTGACCAGTGCTTGCAAGCCAGCAATATTCGATTGTACTTGGAGAATTAAACCTTCCAGGTTACCCAGTAGCTCCTGCTGCTCTTGTAGGGTCAGCTCGCTCCACTCTGGGACGCGTTGCAAATCGACTTCTGCCGCTTTCAAGCGCTCAGCCTGAGCTGCCTGCATGGCCTCAGCAGCACTGCTCACCTGAGCTCGCAGGTGGGTAAGGCGGGTATTGAAGTCGGCTGAGTGGCTATGGAAGTCCAGCTGATGCAAACGCTGTTCCAACTGGGCAAACGGCTCGGCAAGCTCCTCCTTGAGCCGAGCGGGAATATCGGTTTGCGGCAGCCCATCGATAGCACGGCGATGATGTTGAAGATCGCGCAGGGTTTGCTCCAGGCCCTGCTCCAGGCTGTTACGCACATCGGCGGCCCATTTGAGGGTTTCGTAGAGGGCCGAGTCCTGCTTGCCTAGCCGTTGCGGCGCATCTGAGGCATCGGTCAGAAGGACATCGGCGATATCCCGGCTCAGGCTGTCAAGGCGCTCAACGCCCGGCAACCCTAAACCTTTGAGTTTTTCCGCCAAGGGCGCATAACGCTGTTGCAGGTTGGGAAACAGCTTGGTGGTCGCCTTGCTGATTGAGTCCTCCAGCGGCACGACCAGGTCGCCGCTCAGTTCGGTCAGCCGGGCCGAAGCCAGGGCGAGCATTTCCATCGAGGGCTTGTCATCACGCAGGGAAACACCGACGCTCTTGAAGCTATTGTTGGTCTTCAACGCATCGATGGCTTGCTGGCCGTTGACGGTGACCTCACGTCCAGCGACTTTGAGCTTGATCTCACCTGCCACCAGCATGGCGGCCAGCAAATAGCGGAGCGTGTCCGGAGACCACCCAAACGGCGCATCGGCGAACTTCTCGCTGAGGCTCTTGCCCTCGACGATCCCCAGCCGGTCGATGTAGTCGCGGATGCTGATCAGTGCCCTGTGGTCGGTGCGGATGTTAGCCTTAGCAGCCTGAACATGCACCAAACTGAGCGGATCGAGCTGGGTAGTAATGCCGGTGAGATTGCCAACACGCAGGAACTTCTCTGCCAACTCGGTAGCTGCGCGCACAGGTGCTTCGCCATAGCGGTCGAACACCTGGTCCGCAACTTCGCCCAGGTGTTTTCGAGCAGCATCAGCCAGCTCTGTACCCAAGTTCGCCACGGCATTTACTTGGCCCCGGAAAACGAAGGAGCCTTGCAGCAGGCTGCGCTTGATCAGGCGCTCCAGCTCAGCATTCAAGCGATTGGCACGATCCGACTGACCATTGCAGTACTCCTTGACCTCCTGATCAGGGTCATTCCGGTACTTGTTGGCGATTTCCTTGCAGCGATAGATTTCCGCCGTCAGGTCGTCGATTTCCGGGGTGGTACGCCCGACCAGGAATATCTGGTACAGGGTCTGCTTCTGACGCGACTCATCCACCGAGCGAGTACGCGTGGCGTCGTAGTCCTTCGGATCGACCAGCTCGACGATGGTCTGGATGGTGTTGCGATCCCCGGCCAGAGCAACCGGAAGGCCGCCTTGGCTCTGGACCTTGAGGCCGGCTTGCACTACCAAGGAGCCGTGCAACTGGGTGCTCGGCAGCGGGCTGTAAGCAGTCGTCAGCGCATTGTTGGCGATACGCTTGAGTTCGACGGTACGCAGCGGAATCTGGCTGCGTTCTTGCTCGATATCGTTGAGCTTCTCGCTAAAGAAGCGCAAGCAGCCGTCCTGCTCACCAAAAGGAACTATGGGGTCACTAATCAGCTCTTCGACGGCCTGCTTGATTGCCTCCGCCTGGCTGGGTGCGGAAATGCTGCCATGCATTAGGCTGCTGACGTTCTGCCGGGTGATCGGCAGGTTACCGAGGATCTGCAGGACCCCTACAGTCTTAGCGATATGCTGGTGGATCGCCGAGTGGCTGAAGCGAATCTTGCAGACGCTTTCAACGGCCTTGTGAATGCTGGCGAATGCGCGCTGGATATCTTTTTCCAAGGCGTCATACAGCGTCACCGTGGTGGCCAGCCAGCCCACCGGCTGATCGGCGATGGGAGTCTTGCCCTCGCCCGGCTCGACCAGCACATCCTGGATCACCTTGATCGCCGAGCGAAGACCGATACCGCCCGTGGAACGCGCCAGAGCGCCCAGCAGATGCAACAGAATGTCAAAGTGCGCCGGCAGGAAGGGGTACAGGTTGGTGAATGTAGCCTTGTCGAAATCCGCGCCGTAAGCGCGGGCGTCCTCCAGTTTGGTGTTGTGACGTAGGGCTTGCCCATATTGGTCGAACAGAGCGCCAATCTCGGCGCTCCCTTGCGGCGACTTGCCGAGCAGACGGGTGTAGCAGATTTCCTTGATGTCATTGGCTTCCAGGTCGATCTGGATCGGGAAGCGGTCTTTGAGCTTGAACAGCTGCGGCGAGTTGAGCGAGGCGCGCGGATCGTCCTCGGTCAGAGTTTGTTGCGCGGTACCGATGATCCAGACCTTGCCATCACCCAGGGCCTTGAGGTTCTTGGCCAGACCGTCGAGATTGAGGATCAGGTTGGGACGCGAGCCGACGTACTGCCCCACCTCATCGATGATGAAGATGATGTAGTCCTTGCCGGAGGCCTCACGGGCGATTTCCAGCATCTCCTGAACACGGTCGTTCTCGAAACGGATGACCTCGCTGGACTCGGTGCTGAACGAGCTCTCGGTCTTAAACAGATTCGGGTAGAGCTGGTGAGCAATGGCCGGCACCAGGCTATCTACGACCAACTCGTCATTGCGATAGTTCTGCCATTGTTCGCCCCCCGTCATGTCCTTAAACAAATCGAGGAACTCCTGGTAGCGACCATCCTTCTTCAGTTTGCGCTCCAAGGCCGCCACCTTGAGGTTGCGCGAATAGCCGGCCCATTGCAACACCTTGTAATAGAGGACGGTGGAGACCTCCTCCATGGTGGCACCCGCCACCTGCTCGCTGGCTAAGTCGAGCATCAACACCGCCGCCGGGAAGCGCTTAGCCACGGTGCTGAGCAGCTGCCGAGTAGTAGTCTTCTTCAGGCGGTCTTGCAAGTGCTGAATGAACGGCACACTGTCAATCTTGATGCTATCGTCGAAGGCCAGGCCTAGGTACTTGGTCAACGAGCTCTTGCCAGAGCCGTAAAATCCGGAGACCCAGACCCCTACCTCGTTCTCACCACCAATATCCATGGCTGCCTGCATCTTGAGTAGCAGTTTGTTGAACTGCTCGTCGATGCTGTCGGTCACTACGTATTCGCCGATCTCCGCCTTGAGGCGCTCCTCCTGGGAGATCCCGTAGGTGATGACTTTCTCGATGCTGCGGTAAATGTTCTTGCTGGGGTCGAAAAGCTGTTTGATTTCCATACGAGTCTCTAATTCTTAGCCGCCGACATGCACTGAGCGGTAGTTGCCGTCCTCGGGGTAGAAACCGAGGAACTTCAAACGGGTCTTGCCAGTGCGCACGCCGGGGTAAAAAAACACGGTGGGCACGTGGAATTTACCTTGCAGCTTCCCTTCGATGACACCGATGCGCATGAAGGGGTGCAGGGCCTCAAGATCGGACACCAGCAGGATGGCCTTGGGCTTGCCTTCCAGGATGCTTAATTTGGCTTCCAGCCGATCCTGGAGGGCGCCGTTGGCAATGGCATTCGCAAGGGAAGTATTGGTCTTCTCCCAGGATTGGGGGGCACGTTGGTCTGCTGCCAACCAGATCTTACGCAGGGGTGCTTTACCGAGGATGTCGGCGATTTCGTCAACAATGGAAAGCGTATGGACATCCCAACCATCGTTACGCAGCCGCGCTTCCCAGGCGGGCTGCTGACGCTTCACCTCCAGAATCTGCTCCGGGTGAAAAACCAGATAAAAAATCGGCTCGAAACTGGCGTGACCGAACTCGCGCCCCTGCCGAATACGTTCGATTAGCTCGTTGAAGTCAGCCTTGAGTGAGGACATCGATCACCTCGTCCATGTGCTTGTATATCCAACTGATGTGAGTGACCTCGGCAGCGGACTGCATGATCAGTAAGCCTTGCAACGACAGGCGCTTGAATTGATCGCGTACATCTTCGCGTTCCAGGCCGAACAGTTGCCAATCGCTGTGACCAACAATCTGGTTGTCTCCCAGCCCCTGAAATTTCAGGTCGTAGGCCAGGTATGCAGCGACCTTGGGTTGGATCCGGAAGGGCAGAATACGGCGGGGACCACGGCCATTGTTAGAAAGCAGCTCATAGTTGGCACAGCAGCCAATCAGGTATGAGGAAATGCGTTTAATGGTGCTGTCCGACCAGGATTTCTGAGTCTTACCCTTGCGGACAGCGGTCAGTACGAACTCGCGGGCCTCATCCAAAGACAGGCTGTCTCGTCCGGCGCTGTAGCGCGGCCAGTACTGTTCACGGACGAACTCCCCCAGGATCAGGTTGGCTCGCGCGGTGTGCAGGAACAGCAACTGACTGAGCTCCTGGCGCGTCAGACTACAGGCTAGGCGCTTGAGCGCAGCAGCTACTCCCAGCGAACGCAGGTAGCGCGGAGCAAAGCTCTCGGCGACGATGTTGTGTAAGCGGCGAGCCGAGATCAGAGGGAACAATCCCGAGACCAAGGCCTTTTCTGACAGCTCACTGGTGCTCATTCCAGGCTGGTAAAGCCCGAGCAGCAGCCGTGTTTCCTCGATGAGTCCCAAACCCGCCTGGAGCTGGGTGGTGTAGAAACGTGTTGCGCTCACTGCGCCTCCCGCAGGTATGGGAAACACTGGATCCCCTTGTTGAAGGCATCCAGGTATAGCGCAGCACAGGACTTCAGAGAATCCCCCAGCCCATCCCTCAAATCGCCCACGACCACCGGTCCCTCAGTGGCACTGGCTACTTGCCCTGCCAGCTCAGCAAGGCGCGCAAGCGCCTGATCGCGACTGGTGACCGTGACACGGATGCTGGCCTCGGAGGGCTTGTCAGCAAACACGCTAGCGGCGGACTGCTCGAAAATCTCGGGGAGCCTGAACAGGTGAAAGCTGCGCCCCTCCCCAATGTGCTCCTCATGCTTGCGTGCGGCGGCAGCAGTCACGCCCTGGTACTGCGCCAGAGCCGTAGAGCGGGCGAACACCGGCCCCAGGAAGGCTGCGGCGTTGGGGCTGTAGAACTGGCTAGGCCACCAGGCTGGCTGCTGCTCACCGAGGTAACCAATGAGCACTCGCAGCTCGGCGATGATTTTTGCGTCCTTGATCATAGGTGGCATCTCGTCGTTCGACTGGCAAATGACTGAATCATAAGGGGTAATGCATCGATTTTGGGCAAAAATCTTGGGTCAATACATCAGTTTAGTAGCAGCTCTACATGAGGGTGGAGGCTGTGCGCCTAGAAGGCACAAAGATCAAAACGGCCTGGTACCTCGCACAGAGGGGAGCCTGGACGCTGCACAAGCATGTAAATGCGATGCTGGATAAAACCGTACGTGAGTTGCACGGGTGCGGCCTGCCTGGATATTGAGCACGGGATCGAGCCGAAGCAGGAAATATTCTCCAGCCGCTTCTTAGGCATACGACTGCGCGAGTTTCCACTATTTAGGAGGCCGTCACCACTGCATTGAAGCCCCCAGGTAATCCCCCCCGCAGGAGTCCATGACCGCCGTGCACGGTTGTTAGCACGTCCGAGCTTACCCTCGGCGGAGGCGCTTCAGCCGCCCCACCCGCAAGCATCGTGCCCCCACAGGCCTCAAGCGCAGGTGCTGAGCATCTTTGACAAGATACTTCACGACCTTGTGCACCTGACACCGAATCGACCGGTCACGCCTTTCGATGCGACCAATACCGCACTCGCTTCCGTATTGCCCCTTGTAGTGGTTGCAACTGTGCACGTAGCCCTGGCCATTCGTTATGTCATCCCACAACTCGCCGAGCTGAATGGCCTTGAAAACGTCTCCACGCACCTCATTGCCATTGAAGAAGTAGGCAGCGTGAATGTGGTAGCCCCCACCATCATTCTTGTCGCCCTGCTCCACGGAATAAATGTGGCCGATGAGGTGCTCAAAAATCGTATTGCGCTTGTGCTTGGCAATCAGTTCATCTAGGTCATCGAAGACATGCTCGACTCGCAGCCTGACTTGAGCCTCACTACGGTAGTGGAAGTCGACCCTGACGATAGTGATGCGTGAATAGAGCTCACATAAGGCATCGGCGTAGTCGCATACTTGGATCTCCTGCTCCTTGGCCTGGTGACGAAGGTCATGCTTCCTGCGGAGATACCACCGCTCACGAGTCAACTGCCGGATCCTGGTGACTAAAAGTTTCATGCTGAGATTATGATCCAGGTAGGCCGCGCCCTGTTCATTCAGACAGGCTGGACCGTCAGGGTGACGCTCCAACCCGATGTCCTGACATGCAGCCCTGAACGCTTGCAGGTGCTCGCTGTAGCTGTATTCGATACGGCCTTCGAATAGGTCCACCATCTGCTGGATGTGATCGAAGTAGCGAGAGATCCTAGCCTCTTGGACGCGTTCGCAACCTGGCCGTACCTGCTTGATTCGGAGCGCAGGTAAATCGGATTTTTCAATAGCCTGTACAAGACGCTCAATCTGGAGAGCAATATTAGCCTGGGAAAGATGAGTGTATTTTTTGCGATTAATCATGAATGCATGCCTGGTTTGTTGGTATGTATACCAGTCACGCGCCATGTAATTTTTAACCTGTGTAGTAGGTGCTGTACCGGGTGAGTGTCGATGAGTGATAAATTACTAGGCAATGATAGTCAGAAGATATATCACTAGAGGCAGCCCAGCCCATTACCAACTATCCCGGCGAGACTTGGCAATGGGGAGCAACATTGCCCTGCCTGCCGAGAGGTTTGCTAAATCGAATTCAGGGAGAGTTAGCTGAGAACTCATACTCTTCCAAAGCGGCATAAACGCCATGACCAGCCGTAGCTAGTCATGACGCAAATAGTCAACTCTAGTTGGCCACACTCCGTTGGCCAGCGGAGCGCACCGCAGCCCCCTCTGCCAGATCACGCTCCCCGATCCTAGCCAGGATCCAGTCATACACCTCGCGGTCGATCCAACCAACGCAGCGGTCCCCCAGCGACACCGGTTTCGGGAAGTTACCTTCCGCAATGTATTTGTAGATGGTAGACCGGGCAAGGCCGGTCGAATCGATAACTTCTTTCAGGCGGACGATCCTCATGAACGGGCTCCTAGTATTCGCTCACAGGATTGGTTTGTCCTGTAAGAAAATACTGCGCATGCCTAGCTGGGCATGACAGAAGCTGATGCCAGTACGCATCTCGCACTAGCATCACATGCAAAAGGATTCACTAGCCTTCGTCCGTTGAGCCTACATTCTCATTACACGCATCGCCCCCTCCGGAGCAACGGGACAGCCAACTTTGCAGTTTGCTGACTTGAGACTACGCGCGCCCGCGCTAACCGAGAATCGAATCCCACAGTCCGCCTACAACTGCAAGTGGAAAACGGCCTATGCCGCCTAGCATTCGCCGCAAAACTAAAAGGCTACTCCCACGTCAGCGGGATGATAATCCTTTAGTCCCAAGATCTCACACAAAGAAAACGCAGCGCTCACCCACTCACCCCCAGCATTCTAGGCGCAGAACGACAAAATCGAAATCATAGAAGATTCCTAGAATTATCTATAAATAAACTTAGAATTGAAATTGAAATTTCATAGGCGGTGCATAGGATGCATATAGAACCTGCTAGAATCACTCCACCAATAAATAGTTTTTTTATTTTTACTTACAGATATCAATAGATTTAAACTATGAACCGGAAAGATGACTTTGTCCTGGCGGATGACTGGAATGATGAGCTGGCCATGCTACTCGAGGACGTGCGGAACGATCCTCGCCGGGACATTTGGCTATGGCTATACCTTGTTATTTATGAGAACGCTGACCTCCCATTCGAATCCTGCAATGGGTCGACTATGCGAGGCCAAATCGCCCGCCTTCTGGAAAGGAGGCGTTCCATTCTCAGGCGACTAGGGTCACTTAAAGACCAGTTTCTCGTCTTAGCTGAACGAATAAACTGGATAGATCAGAGCGAACGACAATACCTATGGTTGCGACCCAGAGTTGAAAGACTGACGACAGGGAAAAATCATTCGGGACTACCCCGGGGGCTAGTTCACCTAACCGGCAGGAGTCGTCTCATCGCTATGCTGGATATTTGGAATATCAACATTGCGGAGAAAGCTAAACAAATCGATTCCCTTCGCAATGAATGGCTACAGCACAAAGCAAAAGACAGTGATTTCGGATGGTTTGAAGATAAAAACGAAGGCCACTTACGCTGTAAATGCGCTTGGGACTGGCTGAAAAAAAATCGTTTACCCCCACATTCACTAGCCACCCCCATAACGAACCACACAGAACTAATTACATTCTTCGATCACGCGGAATTTGGCCCCACCGAGCAGAAAGCCATCATCAAGGCGATCAAGCAGTTGTGGAGCCGAAGACAGTTCGATGTGCGCGCGGTAGACAAGAAGCAGGTTAATGTCATGCTGGCAAAAACCGCCATCAACCTACTTGACGAGCTCGCAGAAAAGCACAAACTGAAACGAGCTCAAGTCCTTGAGCGGTTGATAACAATGGAATCCGAGGGTGGGGGATATTTAGTAGACAACCCTTACCCCCCTAAGGAAACTCCGAAATAGTTACTCAGCAGTCGGCGATGAGCGGAGTCTTGACTCAGTCAGGCCAGGCCTCCAAATGCCTTGACGCCGAAACCAGCGTTTAGCACCCGCGCAGTCAACAATTGCCGCCGTACTATCCACAGAGTCGACAGCGCAAACAGTGTGGTCAGTTGCGCCGTGTTGTCGGCCACTCCACGAAAGCGGGTTGCGATCGCCCTCAGCTTTCGGGTAGTACGGCTCGGTCAACGCCACCTATCCTCTCTACGGCAATACCTGCTCCATTTCGACCAGGAAACGCTCACGGTGGGTTTGCTCGCGCTTACGGCGTACTAAAAATGGGAAAAGCTCATCTGACTAATGGGTGGCGCTTATTAAGGGTGCTGGACGGCACCTCAGCCCAGGTCATCTGACCTGTACAGACTGTCCACAGATTCCTTTAGAGAAAGCAAGAGTAGGGATGCTACTCGACACCTGCCTTCCCATCTGCGCCGTCAACCTGACACTTGCGGTATTCCAAACGGTATTCCAAAGACATCTTCAAACAAAAAATAACCTTTAAAATCAATTTATTATGAAAACTATTCAGATTACCCCGGCTCACCTGCAGCCCCCCCGATCCGGTAGGCTACCGCGGCCGGCGATGGCAAAGGATGTAACTACCCCAACTGCAACTTAAACGCAGCGTACGCCGCTCCGGGCAAGCTGATCCCCTCACAAACCGCACGAGCATAAGCTTGCTCTTTCCCCTTCCCCGGCAGGTAAACCCCCAAGCCTTCAAGCCGGCTCATCTGCTCACCCAACCGTGAAGCAAAGCACTCGTCCAACAACCTGGGAGCAATCCCAATCACCAGCATCCCAGCCCCCGGCGATTCGCTACCAGCCCGAAAATCGCCTGCATCCAACGACCAATTAGCCCCCGTCACCCCCGCCGCAAGCACCTCAACCATCAACGCAATGTTAGCCCCCCTACCGCCCCCAAACGCCAGCAACGTCCCACGCAATGCCTCCCGCGCACTACACGTTTCATTGCCTTGCGCATCAACCGCCCAGCCTGCCGGTATCGCCTCCCCCGCCTCAGCAGCCCGCAACAGGTTCACGTAGGCCGTGGCACTGCTAGCTTGGTCTATCGCCAATAACCGGCCCGCTGCACTGGCCGCTGCAAATGCGATGGGGTTGGTGGAAAACATCGGCCGGCGCTGGCCCGCTACGGTGAGCAGTGGCGGACCATTGGTAACCGCCAACGCGACCAGCCCCTCGCGCGCCAGGCGGCGGGTGTAATAACCCAACTCGCCACAGGTAAAAGCGTTGAACTGCGCAAACAGGGCAATACCCAGTTGATGCGCATTGCTGCACAGCGCTGGGAAAGCGCGATCAAACCCCAGTTGCGCGATGCCTTGGCCCGCGTCGCAGCGGATCATGGCCGGCGCAACCTGGGTCACGATGGGCTCGGCAGCCGGGGCGATTCGGCCGGTGGCAAAGCCGCTGAGGTAGTCAGGTAAATGGCCGAAACCGAGTTCGTGTTGGCCATGGGCCTGGGCTGATACCGTGGCGTCGGCAAGCGCCGAGGCCACGGCGTGGCTGGCGCCGTGGGCCAGGCAGAGCTGGTGTGCAAAGGCGGTGGCATCGGCCAGAGACAGGCGCTTTTCAGGTTTGTGGTCTTCCATGGTGGCTTCGGTGCTCTCGGATTGAAGGTGTGCCGCAGCCTGAGAACCTGCAGGGGGCGGCGATAGCCGCTCCTGCAGGATTTGATGACCTTTACTGAATCATCCTTGGCTCACCCACTTTTGCAGCCTCGCGGTCCAGGCCAAACGTGGCGAGGATTTCTGCGATTTCGCCCGAGTCGTGCAAGGCCTGGATGTTCTTGCCCAGCGCCTCGCCCAAGGCTGCGTTGGCCTTGGTGTACGGGAAGGCGCTCTGCCCGGGCTCAAGCGTGGCCTTGACCCGTTGATCGGGCTCGGACACCTTGATGCTCTTGCCGGGGTAGCCGCCCTTCTGCTGCGAAGAAACGGCCACCGCGAAGCTGTCCGCGCCAACCTGAATGCGCCTGGACGCCAAGTCCTGGGCCATGGCCACCGGGTTGGGGTAAAGCACCAGGTTATCGCCAAAGGCCTTCTTCAAATCGTCCACCCACAGGTAGCCCTGCACGGTGCCGATACGCTTGCCATCCAGTTCGGAGATCTTGGTGTAACCCTCATCCGAAATAATGCCCATCACGTCCAGGTACAACGGCGCCGACAAGCCCAACGCCTTGCTGCGCTCTGCCGTGCGGTACCAATCGCCAATGCCGACATCGGCGCGCTTGGCCACCACCGCCTGCACGACGGCGGCGGTGTCCACCACCATGGTTTTGACTTTCAGGCATTCGCGCTCGGCGATGCGCTTGATGATCTCGCCATCCACGCCGCTCAACTGGTTGTTGGGCCCCGGTATCGAGTAGGGCGGGAACACATACGCCGCCACGGTGAGTACACCTGGGGTGATGGTTTCAAACTGGTTCGCGGGGGTGCATTCAGCCAGGGCGTACGGGGCGCCGGCCAGGGTCGAGCACAACAACATCCAACGGGTAAAACGTTTGAATGAGCGAGTCATGACGTCACCTTTGCAATAAGAGAGCAGCAGCCGAAATCGGCGCGAGTGGCATTTGTTGTTATGGCTGGCTGGGTGCCAGTCTTTTTTCCAGCGCTGCCACACCCAGGGTCGCCGGGGCACAGACAGCGGCATACATCAAACCGGCCAGTATCAGCACCGGCATGTACTCGAACGTGGAGGAGCCAATGGAGGATGCCCGGCTGACAATTTCTGGCAGGGCGATGGTGAAACACAGCGACGAGGCCTGGAACATCATGATCGAGAACCCCAGCAGTGATGGCAGCGCCACCCGCAAGGCCTGAGGCAGGATCACAAAGCGCAGCGCGTCGAAGCGGTTGAGGCCGATCACTTCGGCGGCCTCGGTTTGCCCTGCGGCCACCGACTCGATGCCACCGCGAATGATTTCACTGGTGTAGGCGGCCGTGCAGTACGCCATGGCCAGCGCAGCGGCCCAGAACGAGGTCAGGGTCAGGTTGACGCTGGGCAGGCCGAAGTAGAAGTACTGCAGCAGGATCAACGCCGGTGCACCACGCCCCAGTTCCACCACAACCAGGGAGGGGTAACGCAGCCAGCGGTTCGGCGCCGAAACGCCCAGTGCCAGCAACAGCCCCAGCACAACGCCCAGGCCCAGGCTTACCGCTGTCACCTGCATCGACAGCACAAAGCCCTTCCACAACTCCGGCAACCATTGCGCCCACATCGTCAGCAGTTCGCTCATCGGGCAATCCTCTGTTTCAACGTGGCCGACAGCCAACGTGAGCACAGGGCCACTGGCACGCTGAGCACCAGGTACACCACCGCCGCCGCGCTGTAGACGCTCAGGCCCTGAAAGGTTTGCTGTGAAACCTGGTAAGCCTGAAAGCTGATATCACCCACGCCAATGGTCGAGGCCACGGCCGAATCCTTCAGCAGGCCAATGGCGTAGGTGGCTGAGGTGGGAATGGCGATGCGCACCAACTGCGGCAACACCACATCGAAAAACCGTTGCGGTGCCGACAGGTTAAGCGCGTAGGCGGCTTCGAACTGGCCAGCGGGAATTGCCGCGAACGCACCGCGGTACACCTCGGACATGTGCGCCGCCGTAATCAGCCCCAGGCCAACCACCGCTGCGGTAAACGGCGACAGGCTGACATAGCCGCCACCGATGCCGAAGAAGATGAAAAACAGCCAGACAATTGGGGGGATCGAGCGCAGGGTCAGTACCAGCATGGCAGCCAGCACACTCAGCACCTTGACCCTGGACATGCGCAGGGCACAGATCGGAAACCCCAGCACTACGCCAACACAGAATGCCAGCACAGTAACGGCAATGGTCCAGGGTACGCCGTTCAACAGCATCATCAGGATGTCTTGCATCAGCGATTCCTCACGGCCTGGAGAAACTGCACCACCCGTTCATGCTGGGGCTCGCGCATCACCTGCTGGCTTGGCCCGTGCTCGATGATGCGCCCGTCAGCCATCACCACCACACGGTCGGACACGGTTTCGGCGAAGTGCATCTCGTGGGTTACCACAATCATCGACATGCCTTCGCCGGCCAGCTCTTTCATCACCGACAGCACCTCCAGCCCCAGCTCGGGGTCCAGCGCCGAGGTCGGCTCGTCGAACAGCATCAGCTCAGGGTCCAATGCCAGGGCGCGGGCGATGGCGATGCGTTGCTGCTGGCCACCGGAACAGCGCGCGGGATAATGCTGGGCCTTGTCAGCCAGCCCGACGCGTTCGAGCAGTTGCAAGGAGCGGGCGTCGGCTTCTTTGGGGCTGCGGCCCAGGGTGCGGATTTGCGCCAGGCTGACGTTGCGCAGCACCGTCAGGTGCGGGAACAGATTGAACGACTGGAACACCATGCCAATGCGCCGGCGCAACTTGAGCAGCTCGGTACGGGGCAACGCCTTGCCCGCTTCGATGTGCACGCCAGCCATGCTGACCCGCCCCTTGGTCGGCGGCTCCAGTTGGTTGATGCAGCGCAGCAAGGTACTTTTGCCCGACCCGCTGGGGCCGATAATGGCCACCACCTCACCCTTGTTCATTTCAAAACACACGTCGTGCAACACGGGGTAAGGGCCAAACTGTTTATGAATGCCCTCCAGGCGCAAGAACGGTTCGGCACTGGCCACCGGCCGCGGCGCCAAGGTGGGTGCGGTTTCAATCACGGTCATGCTGCTCATGGTTCTGCTCCAGCTATCGATCGCCGTCGACTAAGGGCGTGCGCGAGAGTTTGATCGGCCCGTTGGCGCTGATCAGCACCTGTTCTTCGAGCTTCACCCCTTCCCCACCGCCTTGCTCACCGATGTAACTTTCCACCGACACCACCATGTTTTCCTGGAACAGGCCGTCGTAACCCCACTCGGCGAAATCCACGGCGTAGGCGACGCTGGGGTACTCGTCCACCAGCCCGACGCCGTGCAGCATCATCATGTAGCGGTTGTGCTCAAAGCGCTTGGGCACCGGCCAGCAGTGTTCGGCAAACTCGCGAAAGGACAGGCCCGGGCGCAGCAGTTCGACGTTGTGGTTGATCTGCTGCGAGGCGATGTCGAGCAAGTCGCGTTGGGCCATGGTTGGCGCCTTGCCGGGGCAGATGAAGCTGCGCGAGATGTCTGAAAGGTAACCGCCGGGGCCGACCATGTCGGTGTCGAAGCAGACCATTTCACCTGCCTTGATGACTTTGTCGGTGGCGTCCTGAAACCAAGGATTGGTGCGCGGCCCGGAGCTGAGCAAGCGGCTCTCCGCCCACTCGCCGCCGTGCGCGACGTTGGTGCCGTGCATGATGCTCCACAGCTGGTTTTCGGTAACCCCTGGCACCAGGCTTGTGCGCATGCGGGCAATGGCCAGGTCGCACACGCCCATGGACACCTGGTGGCTGGCCACTTCTTCGGCTGATTTGATCAAGCGTGCCTGCTCCATCAACGGCTGCGCATCGAACAGCTCAATGCCCTGTTGCGTCAGGCGCTGCGCACCCCAAGGGTCGCAGCGGTCCACCGCCAAGCGGCGGTTGCCGCCACCGTGGCGGGCCACCAGGTCTGCCACCTCCTGTGCCCAGCGCTCGGCTTTTTCCTGCACGCGGGGGCCGGCAAGAAAATACAGCCAGGGAATCGCCGGGCGGATTTCATCGATGGTTTCAACGTGCTCGCTGTTGTGCCGGCTGCTGGTGAACTCGAACAGCACCACCGGGCCGTCGGTGGCCACGAACACATAGCGGCTGGGCGAGTGCATCACCCACAAACCAAGGTTGTTGGTGTCGGTGGCATAGCGAATATTGATCGGGTCGGCCAACAGAATGCCGGCGTAATCCTGGGCGCGCAGTTGCTCGCGAATGCGCCCCAGGCGGTAATGGCGCAAGGCTTTGCGGTCGATGGCGGCATACGCATCGAGTAACGCCGTGTCGACCGGCGCGATGGCATGTTCAGTGACCTTGGCATCGCTGCGAAAGCGCAGGTCGCGTTCGGTTAACGCAGTGAGCAGCTCAATGGAATCAGAACCCGTTTGCATGCAACAACCTCCGCTGGGAAGAGTTTGATGTTCATCAAATTCAGTCAGACCAAACTTCGGGGCAGTAACTTAAGGTTTCTAAATCGGGTGACGGCTGTCTTTATTGTTGTGGGCAACACACGGTAGCTACAGGTCCTTGACCAGCCGCAGGGCATCGTAAATGGCCGCATGGGTATTGCGCGACGCCACTGCATCACCAATGCGGAACAACTGGAAGCGCCCTTCGGGGTTGCTGACAACGGTTTGCGGCTTGCCGACAATCAGGTCCATGTACTCCACGGCGCCTTCGTTGCTGGCCAGGGGTTTGAGTTCGAAATACAGCTCGTCCAGCGGCCGGGTGCCGTGGTTGACCACCACCTGGTCCACCAGGCGCGTTTTAGTCAGGTCGCTGTAATCGGTGCCGATCGTGGCCAGCAATTGGTCGCCTTGTTTCTCCACCGCCTTGAGCCGGTAGGTGACGGTGAAGGTGGTGTCCAGTTGCTGCAACGAGCGCATGTAGGGCACCAGGTTCATGCCCATGACTTCTGGTGCGAACGAGCGGTCGGGGGTCATGATTTCGGTCTTGGCACCACTGCGGGCTATGAATTCGGCGGCTTGCAGGCCGGCGTGGTCGCCCGCATCGTCATACACCAGCACATTGCGCCCAGGCTTCACATCGCCAGAAATGATGTCCCAGCTTGAAACCAGAAACTGGTTGCCGTGTGCCAGCACTTCGGTGTGCGGCATGCCCCCGGTGGCCACGATAACCACGTCGGCATTTTCATCAAGCACAATCGCGGTGTCTGCCCAGGTGTTGAAGTGGAACGTCACGCCAAGGCGCTCGCATTGCGCCATGCGCCAATCGATGATGCTGATCATTTCTTTGCGCCGCTCGGACTGCGCGGTCAGGCGAATCTGCCCGCCGGGCTTGTCCGCCAGCTCGTACACCACCACCTCGTGGCCGCGCTCTGCTGCCACACGTGCCGCCTCCAGGCCACCAGGGCCGGCGCCCACAATTACCACTTTGCGCTTGTGCACAGCCTTGGGTATTTCGTGGGGCATGGTGGTTTCACGCCCGGTCGCGGCGTTGTGGATGCAATAGGCAGCGCCAGCGTTGTAAATGCGGTCCAGGCAATAGTTGGCGCCCACGCATGGGCGGATATCGTCTTCACGGCCTTCGATGATCTTGCGCACGATGTGCGGGTCGGTCATGTGCGCGCGGGTCATGCCGACCATGTCAACCAACCCCGAGGCAATGGCATGACGCGCCGTGGCCACGTCGGGAATCTTCGCTGCATGGAAGGTCGGGAAGCCGGTCAGCGCCCTGATTTCACCGGCAAAGTCCAGGTGCGGCGCATTGCGCATGCCCTGGATCGGGATGATGTCGGTCAGCCCGGCGTCGGTGGCGATGTTGCCGCGGATCACATTAAGGAAGTCGATCATGCCGCTGTCTTTCAACAGTTGAGAGATCTGCAAGCCCTCCTCTTTTTGCAGACCACCGGCAAGCACTTCGTCCCCGGTGTAGCGGATGCCGACAATAAATTCGGGGCCCACGCGTTTGCGAATGGCCGTGAGCACATCGAAGGTGAAACGCAGGCGGTTTTGCAGCGAGCCGCCGTACGGCCCTTCCAGTTCGTTGGTCAGGGGCGACCAGAACTGGTCCATCAAGTGGCCGTAGGCTTGCAGCTCGATGCCATCCAGGCCGGCGGCCTTCATGCGTTCGGCGGCATCAGCGTAGTCGCCAATGATGCGGTCGATGTCCCAATGTTCCAGCTGCTTGGGGAAGGCGCGGTGTGCGGGTTCCTGATTGTGGGAGGGCGACACCACCGGTAGCCAGTCGCCTTTGTCCCAGCGGGTACGCCGGCCCAGGTGAGTAAGCTGGATCATCACCGCCGCGCCATGTTCGTGGCACTCATCGGTCAGGTCTTTCATCCAGCCGACCACTTCGTCCTTGTAGGCCAGAATGTTGTTGAACACGGGCGGGCTGTCACGGGAAATCGCGGCGGAGCCTGCGGTCATGGTCATGGCTACGCCGGCTTTGGCACGCTCGACGTGGTAGGCCCGGTAGAGTTTTTTCGGCATCCCGTCTTCCGGGTAAGCCGGTTCGTGGGAAGTGGTGATGATGCGGTTGCGCAGGGTCAGATGCTTGAGGCGATAAGGCTGAAGTAGCGGATCGTTTTTCATATCGGTCTCGCAAACAGGTCATCAGGCAAGCCGACAATAGGCCCCTCTGTACACAGGTGTCAACACTCTTGACGATGGTGTACAGTTGCCAGAAATAGCAGATTGAAAAGGGAGAAATGCCCATGAAAGGCGCCACCTCAAAGGCGGAACCCGCAGGCCGAGGCTCACTGGAAGGCTGGCTGAATGCGGCCTATGAAAGCCTGACCGAGTCAGGTGTCGATGCCGTGCGCGTGATGCCGCTGGCAAAAAAACTGAATTTGTCGCGCACCAGCTTCTACTGGTTTTTCGAAGACCGCGATGCCTTGCTCGTAGCCTTGATCGAGCAATGGAAAAACAAGAACACCTTCAACCTGGTGACCCAGTCCCAGGCCTATGCCGAGTCGATTACGGAGGCAATTCTCAACGTCTTCGACTGCTGGCTGAACAGCGAATTGTTCGACTCGCAATTCGAGTTCGCCATGCGCAGCTGGGCGCTGCAGTCACCGGAAGTGGCGCAGGAAATCGGCCAGGCAGACGCGCAGCGCGTCGAGGCATTGCGGCAGATGTTTGACCGTTTCGGCTTTGAAGACGATGCAGCGATTACCCGCGCCCGGTCGATCTACCTTACGCAAATCGGCTACATCAGCATGAAAACCCGGGAGCCGTTGGCACAGCGCATGCGCTACATCCCCGAATACCTGAAGATTTTCACCGGCAGGGAGCCGGAGGCGCGTGAGCTGGAGCGCTTTTACCAGCGCAACGGTTTTAGTAGTGCCGATTTGGGCGCCTGACAAACACCGGGGCCTTTGCAAGCTTCAGGATTTGCGCACCTGTGGCCACGGGTTTGCCCGTGAACAGGGCGCAACCCGTGCCATCCCCTAGCCGTATTACCAGCTGTAACTCACCTTCGCCGTAACCTCACGCCCCGGGTTGTAATAGTTCGCCGTCCCCGACCCCACCACATGCTGCTCGTCAAACAGGTTGCTGACATTCAGCGCAAGGTCAGTCCCCTTGGCAATCTTGTAGTTCAAGGCCGCGTCAAACAGCGTGGTGCCGTCGCTTTTCTTGGTGTTGGCAGCATCCATGTAATAGCCACCAACGTACCTGGCACCCAGACCAACGCTCACATCAGTGTTGGCAATGTCGTAGTAGCTCCACAGCGAAGCCGTATGCTTCGGCGCCACAGTGAATTCCTTGCCCTTGAGCGAACTGCCGTCATACAGCGCACCGCGCAGCACCTCGGTTTCCATGTAGGAATAGGCACCGATCAGGCTGAGGTTTTGCGTGACTTGCGCCTTGGCTTCCAGGTCCAGGCCACGGGCACGTGACTCGCCCACCGTCTGCTGCTCGATGATGCCACTCGGCAGCACCACGGCGATGGTGACGTTTTCCTGGGTCAGGTCATAAACGGCAGCAGAGAACAACGCATCCATGCCCAGTGGCGAGTACTTCACACCCACTTCGTACTGCCTGCCGGTCTGTGGGGTGACGCCAACCTGCGGAGGCGAAACCGATTCCACCATGCTCACATAAGTGGAGACTTCATCGTTGACGATGTAAGTCAGCGCGCCACGGTAGGACGTTTCAGAGAAGTTGTCGCTTTGCTTGCTCACCCCGCCGACGTACTCCGTGCTGGACAGGTCCATGGAGTCATTACGCACACCCGCTGTAGCGATCAAGCGGTCATAGAAGGACAGGTTCTGCTGCAGGAACACGGCCTTGGTGGTGGCGTCGTTCTTCTTGCGGGTATAGGGCGTGATGCCGCCCGGCACGCCGGTGAACACTGGGTTGGCGATATCGATGGAGGGCGCCAGGCTGTATACGGAGCTCTGTTTGGTGGTGGAGTCGAGGTATTCCACACCCACCAGGGTGCTGCTGTCGATGTGCTCGAACTGGGCATCGTATTGCAGCATCAGGTTGCCGTTGAGCTGATCGGCATCGCTGTCAGTTCCGAATACATAGCGCGGTAGGGTGGTACCCACCCGCGAAGCGCTGTCGCTCAGATAGACATAGCCAAAGTCATCGCTCAACTCGCTGTAGCGCAGGTTGCCGCGCAGCGTGAAGCCGTTATCGAAGTCGTGGGTGATGTTGCCGCTGAGGCTGGTGCGCTCGACATCGTGGAAGTTGTAGCCGGGCTCGCCGTAGAAATCGCTGCGGTCGTATTCCTTGTCCAGTGGGTAGCCACCGCTGTTTGGCGAGCTGTTGGTCTTCAGGTAGTCGAGGATCACCGTGGCCGAAGTGAAGTCGGTAGGCGCCCAAGTCAGGCCGCCCATCACGAACCGGTTATCGTCCTGCGAGTGGTCGTACTCACGGTCGCTGTTCTGCATCTTGGCAGTAAAGCGGCCGGCCAGCGTTTGTTCGTCGTTCAGGGCGTCGCCTACATCGATACCGGTTTCGGCATGGTCATAGGAGCCATAGGTCACGTAGCCCTGGCCAAATTTTTCGAAGCGCGGCTGCTTGGTCACGAAGTTGACCGAGCCGCCTGGGTCTGCCGGGCCGAACAGGGTGGAGTTGGCGCCACGCAGAATTTCGATGCGCTCGTAGGCGAACGGGTCTTCGCGCACACCACGCATCGAGCTCAAGGTCAGGCCGTCACGGTAAGTGGTGGCTTGGAAGCCGCGGATCTGGAAGTAGTCGTTGCGGTCGTCCGAGCCGTAGAAGTCGCTGACCACACCTGGGGTGTATTGCAGCGCCTCTTCCGTGGTGCTGACGCTGCGCTGCTGCATTTCCTTGTTGGTAACCACAGACACGGAAGCTGGCGTGTTGAGGATGCTGGTCGCCACCTTGCCGCCCACCCACAGTTCCTTGGCAACCACCGAGTTGGTGTCATCGTCGGCACTGGCCTTGACCTTGGCGTTGATGATGACGGGCGCCAGGCGGTAGTCCTCGGTCGCGCCCAGTTCCAGCGGGCCGGCCGGCTTTGGCTGGGGTACCACCAGGTAAGCACTCGGGCCTTGCTGCTCAGCTTGAAGCTCGGTCCCCTGCAGCAACGACGACAGTGCAGCCGACGTGCCCAACGCGCCCTGCACGCCCGCCGTGTTGCGGTTGGCTACGCTCTGTGCGTCGAAGGACAGGCTGATACCGGCCTGGCGCGCAAAGTGGTCAAGCGCCGGCGCCAGTGGGCCACCAGGAATGTTCCATTGCTGGACCTGGTTGTTGCGCTCAGCGGTAGCAGCTTGCGCAAACGCAGGCAGCGCAGCGCTGCTGACAACCAGGCCCAGAAAAGCAGCGTGCACAGCACGGCTCAAAGGATGGCGCTGTGAAACCGGGGTCAAACTCATTTTCTCGCTCCGTAGAGGGGTCGGCGGGCTGGCCTGTATTCCGGCCTTCTCTACAAGCCGAACGAGAATGAGAAAACACCTCATTTATTTTTCGGGTGGCTGGAGGCACCACATCGCGGGCGCCTCCAGCACTTAAACGTTATTCACTATCGCGGTTCGCAAACGGGTCAAAGTCGGGGTCGTTCAACTTCAGGATGTGGTTCTTGATGGCATAACCGGCCAGCTCGATGTATTCCATATAGAAGTCTTTACCCAGTTGCACCAGCGGTGAGCCCTTCAATGAGTCAGCGACAGCTTCTAACGTGACGGTCCCGAATTGTTCAGCCATGATTTCCACACTGCGCACACGCATTTCAGGGTGGTCATAGGGCTTCTGGTACCAGGTCGCGATCTGATACTGGATATCGTCTCTTTCCAGCGCCTGATACAGATGGCTGGCAAACGCGATGCTGGTTTCGCGAATCAGGCCCGGGTCGATATCGAGCTTTTCAAGTAGCGTTTCAGTGGGTTGGTAAGCAACATAAAGCAGGTCGGCGATGGTGTAGCCCGGCATCGGCGGGAAAACGCCTGGCGGTAGTTGGTCCGCCGGGATTGATAGCTGGTCGGAATAGTCGTCGTTGTGCACGGGAAGCTCCTTGCCTCGGCATAGTTTTACTGGCCAGCGCCAGCCTCATCCACGCGCCATTGCTGGCGCGCAGTGAAATGACATTTTCCGGTTGTATTAGTTGCGCGCAAGGGTGAAATAACTGCGGTCAGCTACCTACTCATCCGAGTGCGGTTTCAACGCGGTTTTGCCGGTGTGGATACATGCCTTTTACAGGGGTTGGCTTTGCCCCAGTAGCGTTTCCTGCGTAGCGGGCAGCGGGCGGCTCAGCAGCACGCCGACCACCACCGCGAACACCAGCGCTGCAACGCCCGCAACCTGCAACACGGCCTCGAAGCCACCCATGAACGCCTGGCGGGCCAAGGGTGCCACCGCTTCACGCAAGCCCGGATCAAGCAGCGCCAGGGCCGCCTGCAGGTCGCCCGCCGCTACCCGCGTGGCCATCGCAGCAACCTGGCCCACTTGCGATGGCGCTACGGCAACCAGGGCTTCGTGAAGCAATTGCCCGCTGCGGGCGGCCAGTACGCCACCCAGTAAACCGATAGCCAGGACGATGGCCCCGAAGCGCGTAGTTGTACTCAACCCGGAAGCCATCCCGGTACGCTGGCGTGGCACACACGCCATGATGTTTTTCTGGGTGTCGCCATTTAGCAGCCCGGCACCCGCCCCCAGCACTAGGCTGGCCAGGGCAAAGGCTGCATAGCCGCCAAACCCGGCGGCCCAGGCACACAGCAGGTTGCCCACCCCCACCAGTACTAGGCCCAACGCAAACACCTGCGCCGGACTCAAGCGGGTGGCCAGGCGCATGCCCAGGCGCGGCGTCACCAACATGGCGATGGCGAACGGCAACATGCCTGCGCCAGCGGCCAGGGCCGAAAGCTGCAGGCCGTTCTGCAGGTACAGCGGTAGCAGAGTCATCATCACCTGGGCGCAAGCGGCGTACGCGAACATGCCCAGCAGGGCGCCGACGAAACGCCCGCTGCGCATTAGCCGCAGGTCGATCATCGGCCGTGCCTGGCTGCGCTCGACCATCACGAACAGGCCGAACAGGAAGGCGCTGATCACCAGCCGTCCAAGGGTTTGCGCGCTGCCCCAGCCCACCTGGTTGGCATCGATCATCGCCCAGATCAGGTAGCCCAGGCTGCCGGCGAAGGTCAGGCTGCCCCATGGGTCGAGCCGGGCTGCGGCACTGTCGCGGGATTCCTCGACACTGCGCATCACCATCACTGCAAGCAGCGCTACCAGCGGCAGGTTGATGTAGAAGATCCAGCGCCAACCCAGGGTGCTGGCGATTATCCCGCCTAACAGCGGCGCAAAGGTGATGGTGGCGCCCATGCAGGCACCCCAGAAGGCCCAGGCGCGCATGCGCTCTTGCGGCTCATGAAAGCGGTTGCCGATCGCGGCCAGCGCCGAGGTCAATAACAACGCAGCCCCCACACCCTTTGCGGCCCTGGCCAGGTCAAGGAACAGCAGGTTCGGCGCGGCACCACACGCCAGCGAGGCCAAACCGAACAGCACCAGGCCGAGCAGCAGCATGCGCCGCCGGCCAAAACGGTCGGCCAGGCTGCCGGCGGGCAACAGGCAGGCGGCGAAGGCCAGCAGGTAGGCGCTGACCACCCATTCGATATCGGCGAACGAGCCGGACAGGTCGCGGGCGATGCTGGGCAGGCTGACCGCGACGATGTTGGTGTCGAGAATGATCAGGGCGCAGACCAGGGAGGCTGTGAGCAGGGTGAACCGTGCAGAGGGCATGATGGGGCTCCGGAAGCTGAGCTGGCTGGTTTGAAGTGCCTTTAACCTGCGGGGATCGCCGGGACCGCTGCGCGCTCCATCGCCGGCAAGCCAGCTCCCACAGGGGCCGCGCCGTGTTCGCGGTTGCGCAATACCTGTAGGAGCTGGCTTGCCGGCGATGGACCGCACAGCGGTCCCGGCAATTGCACAGGCAGGCTTTGCCGCCAAGCCACCAGCCTTGTAGTGTTGGCCTCAACCATAACGCCGCCAACCCAAAGCTTTGTTAGCCCCGGCGGCCTGCGTCATTACCTTGTAGGTAACACCCATGGAAATCCGCCATTTCCGCTACTTCCTGTGCGTCGCCCGCCACGGCCATTTCACCCGTGCCGCCGAGCAACTGGGCATCGCCCCGCCCACCCTCAGCCGGCAGATCCAGGACATGGAGCGCGAACTGGGCGTACGCCTGTTCGAGCGCAGCCAGCGCGAGGTCAACCTGACCGCCGCCGGCCAGGCGCTGTTGATCGAGGCGGAGCACGCCGTGCGCCAGTTCGATGCGGCGCAACTGGGCGCACAAAAGGCCGCCCGTGGCGAAAGCGGGCGTATCGAACTGGGCTACGTGGCCTCGGCCGCCTACTCGGGCATGCTCCAGCAGCAAGTCAGCCGCTACAGCGAAACCTGCCCTGGCGTGCGCCTGAATATCCGTGAACTGCCCATGGCCGAGCTACCCGGCATGGTCCGCGACGGCTTGCTCGACCTTGCCTACGTGCGCTCACCGATGGAGCTGCCTGACGAACTGGAAGCAATCGCCTTGCACCAGGAAGGTTTCGTCCTCGCCCTGCCCGCCAGCTCGCGGATCAACGAAGTACCGCAGATTCCGGCCTCACGCCTGGCCAACGAAACCTTCATCCTGCCCGAGCAGATTTCCGGCACGCTGGAAGTGGCCGCGCAAGGTGGTTTCGTTCCCAGGCTTGGCCCACAACCCGGCAGCCTGGTGGCAGTGATTACCTTGGTCTCACTTGGGCAAGGCATTGCTGTAGTCCCGGAATCGGTGGTGCAGCGCATCAACCTGCCGCAGGTGAATTACCGGCGGGTCGTCGATTGCCAAGCTAGCTCGTGGCTAAGCCTGGTTCACCGGCGCTTCGAGAAAGCACCTGCGGTGATGCGATATGTGCAAAGCGTGATGGGCGGCACTTGATGGCCGCTCAAGCACTCTGATCTTCTGCAGCACCCAGGGCATAAAACTCATGCAGCTTGGCCTGCAGCAGTGCCTTGTCCGGCAAGCGCGTCTGATACTCGGCAATCAGCGCTGGAGATAAGCTTCGGTTAAGTGCGTACTCGACCACCTCGTCATCTCTGCTGGCGCATAACAACACGCCGATGGCAGGGTTTTCATGAGGCTTACGTTCATTGCGATCCAGTGCTTCCAGATAGAAATCGAGCTTGCCCAGGTACTCAGGCTCGAAGCGGCCGACTTTCAGTTCGATCGCGACCAGGCAGTTGAGGCCCCGGTGGAAGAACAGCAGGTCGAGTGCGAAGTCACGGCCGCCGACCTGAAGCGGATATTGGGAGCCAACGAAGCAGAAATCCCGGCCCAGCTCGATCAGGAACTGTTTGAGCCTATCCATCAGCGCACCTTGCAGATCCGCTTCGACATGGCCACCCGGTAGGCCCAGGAACTCGACCACGTAGGCATCTCGAAACACATCCATTGCTGCTGGGTAATGCTGTTTCAGATTTGCTGAGGCTTTAGCAGGGTTCGCCACACTACGTTCGAAAAGAGAAGCTCTGAACTGCCGTTCCAGCTCACGACTGGACCATTTCTCCTGGACGGCCAAACGCAGATAGAACTCACGTTCGTCAGGCAATTTGCTCAAGGTCAGGATGGTAAGGTTATGGGTCCAAGGCAATTGTGTCAGCAGTGCTGACACTTTCTCGTCATTCCGATACGCCTCATAGAACTGCCGCATGCGGAAGAGATTGCGCTTTGTAAAGCCACGCAGCCCAGGCTGCGTCTGAGCCAGGTGTGCTGCCAGCTGGCTTACTACAGATTCCCCCCACTCAGCTCGCTCCAGCTTGCGGCTGATGTAAGCCCCCACCTGCCAGTACAAATCGATCAATTGTGTATTGACCGCCTGCACCGCACGTTGCCTGGCATTCTTAATCAACCCGAGCACTTCCTCGAACCGGTCATCCTTGACCGAAGGAAAGGCGGTCGGCGCTTGTATTTTTTGTTCAGCGCTCATGCATCGACTCCCTTTGTGAATTCGACAGGAAGTCTACCCCCGACAAGCCAGCGCCCGGTCGCCCGCGCCATCAGACAAGTGTTTCAAAAAACAAAGGGCTCCCATCCACGGGGCCCTTCGCCCTACCGCCAGGTGAACTGAATCACCCCACCGACCGCGCCCCCACAGGTTGCGCATGGCCGCGCGAGGTCACGATCCCCAGGAAGGAAATCACGATCGCCAGGCCCAGTGTGGAACTCACCTCCACCCGGTGCTCGGGCGTATACATCATCACCGCCAACGCCCCGGCAATGAAGACGATCACCGCCCACGTCAGGTACGGGAACAGCCACATGCGGAACTTCAGCTCGGTGTTCTCCCGCTCCAGGCGGCGGCGCATGCGCAGCTGCGAGATGGCGATGACCATGTACACCAGCAGAGCGATGGCACCAGAGCTGGCCAGCAGGAATTCAAACACCCCCTTGGGCGCAAAGTAGTTGAGGATGGCGATGGCTGCGCCGATCAGGGTACTGCCAAACACTGCAGCGCGTGGTACGCCAACTTTGGAGGTCTTGTTGAGGAAGGCCGGGGCGTCACCGCGCTTGGCCAGCGAATACATCATCCGCGAAGCAATGTAGATCGACGAGTTCATGCAGCTGGTCACGGCCACCAGCACCACCAGGTCGACCATGAACGACGCATTGGGGATGTTCATGATTTCCAGCGCACGCTGGTACGAGCCAACCACCGCCAGTTGTGGGTCGTTCCACGGCACCACCGAAATGATCACGAAAATCGACAGGATGTAGAAGGTGCTGATACGCCAGATCACCGAGCGGGTGGCTTTGGCGATGTTGCGCGACGGGTCGCTGGATTCGGACGCGGCGATGGTCACCGCCTCGGTGCCGATGAAGCTGAACATCACGGTGATGAACGCACCGACCACCGCCGACCAACCCTTCGGCGCAAAGCCGCCGTACTCGGCCATCAGCCCGCTCAGGCCGCTGACCTCGCGGTTGGGCAGCCAGCCCATCAGCGCGGCAAAGCCCAGGCCGATGAAACCCAGAATCGCCGTAACCTTCAGGATGGCGAACCAGAACTCGAACTCACCGTACTTGGCCACGCTGAACAGGTTGGTGCAGGCCAGCAGCAGCACCGAGGCCAGGGCGAAGATCCAGCTGTCCACCTGGGGGAACCAGGCGTTCAGCACATGCCCGGCAGCCAGCGCTTCGATAGGGATTACCAATACCCAGAACCACCAGTACAGCCAACCGATGGTGTAGCCGGCCCAGCGGCCGATGGCCTGGTCGGCGTAGGTGGAAAACGATCCGGTATCAGGGTGTGCCACGGCCATTTCGCCGAGCATGCGCATGACCAGTACCACCAGGGTTCCGGCCACGAAATAAGAAACTATGGTTGCTGGCCCAGCCGCCGCGATGGCGTGACCAGAGCCCACGAAAAGTCCGGCGCCGATGATGCCGGCGATGGACAGCATCGTTACATGACGAGGCTTGAAACCTTGTGCAAGGTTGCCATCAGATCCCACGGTGCTCATTGATGTTGTTCTCTTTTTGCTGACACAAGGATGGACGGGCAGGCTTAGGCGAAAATATCTCCTTTCAAATCAGTAAGTCGACAGGTTGCTCGCGCGCTGTTGTTGATCTTTGGCGCGCATCACAGAGCAACGTGTCCGTGCGGTTCGGGCTTCATTTAAGCCTCGCAGGGCTGTGGGAAATTACACGAGAACGCCCCGGAACTGTTCGATCACGACAGGGCAGTTCCATTGCCGCCAGATGTCGCGAATGGCATGCCTGATCGCGCCATCGGGCCATCTGGCGCTTTTGTTTTTCATTTGGATGTGTGTTGCCTGCACTGGCCCTATCGCCGGCAAGCCAGCTCCCACCTCGACCGCATAGGTTTCATGCCATGCGCAATCCTTGTGGGAGCTGGCTTGCCGGCGATAGGGCCGGCGCAGGCAAAACCTCTTCTCGTCAGATACAAAAAAGCCCCGGTCTCCCGAGGCCTTCCTTGCAAAGTCTTGAACCGCCCTCAACGCACCAGGCAAGGCCGCTTGTTATCGAAGCGCCACCCCGAAATCAGATACTGCATCGCCACGCTGTCATCCCGCGCCCCCAACCCCATGTTGCGGTAGCACTCATGGGCCTTGGCCAACTGGTCCTCATCCAGCTCCACCCCCAGCCCCGGCCGGGCCGGTACCCGCACGTGCCCGTCGACTATGCGCAGCGGTTCACGGGTCAGGCGCTGGCCGTCCTGCCAGATCCAGTGGGTGTCGATCGCGGTAATCTCGCCCGGCGCCGCAGCCGCCACCTGGGTGAACATCGCCAGCGAAATGTCAAAATGGTTGTTCGAATGCGAGCCCCAGGTCAGCCCCCAGTCATTGCACATCTGCGCTACCCGTACCGAACCTTGCAAGGTCCAGAAGTGCGGGTCGGCCAGCGGAATATCCACTGCCTGCGACTGGATCGCATGGCCCATCTGCCGCCAGTCGGTGGCAATCATGTTGGTGGCGGTGGGCAGGCCGGTGGCCCGGCGGAACTCGGCCATCACCTCCCGGCCCGAATAACCGTTCTCGGCACCGCAGGGGTCTTCGGCATAGGCCAGCACGTGATGCTTGTCGCGACACAAGGCAATGGCCTCTTTCAGTGACCAGGCGCCGTTGGGGTCGAGGGTGATTCGCGCTTCGGGGAAGCGCTCGGCCAGCGCCGTGACTGCTTCCATCTCCTCTTCACCACGCAGCACACCGCCCTTGAGCTTGAAGTCGCTGAAGCCATAGCGCTGCTCGGCCGCTTCGGCCAGGCGCACCACCGCTTCCGGGGTCAAGGCCTTCTCGTGGCGCACGCGGAACCAGTCGTCATCGGCATCGGCCTCGTTGCGGTAGGCCAGGTCGGTCTGCTGGCGGTCGCCGATGTAGAACAGGTAACCCAACATCTTCACCGCATCGCGCTGCTGCCCCTCGCCCAGCAGGGCCGCCATGGGCACGTTGAGGTGCTGGCCAAGCAGGTCGAGCAGCGCCGACTCGATGGCCGTTACCGCATGCACGGTAATGCGCAGGTCGAAGGTTTGCAGGCCACGACCCGCCGAGTCACGGCTGGCAAAGGTCTGGCGCATGGCATTGAGCACGCGCTGGTAGTGGCCGATCGGCTGGCCGACTACCAGGCTGCGGGCGTCTTCCAGGGTCTGGCGAATCTGTTCACCGCCAGGCACCTCGCCCAGCCCGGTATTGCCAGCGCTGTCGCGCAGCACTACCACGTTGCGGGTGAAATACGGGCCATGGGCGCCACTGAGGTTCAGCAGCATGCTGTCATGGCCGGCCACGGGGATAACGCGCAGGTCGGTGACCACCGGGGTGCTGGTATGAACGGCGGGATTGGTCTGCATATTCATGATTGTTGTCTCGCAGTATTCAGTGGGTCTGGCCCAGGGCCGAGGGGGCCTTGAGGTCATCGGAAGGGGCGCCCTTTGGACGAGTGCGAACGAAGAAGATGGCAATGGCCGCCAGCACCGAGGTCACGGCCAGGCCATATAGCCCACCCTGGATCGAGCCGGTCTGCTGCTCCAGCAGGCCGAAGGTGGTGGGGGCAACAAAGCCGCCGAGGTTGCCGACCGAGTTGATCAGGGCGATCACTGCTGCCGCGATGCGGGCATCCAGGTAACCCTGCGGGATTGGCCAGAACAGCGACGATGCCGACTTGAAACCGATGGCCGCGAAGCACACGGCGACAAAGGCGAACACCGGCCCACCGGTGGTGGACATGAACATGCCGATGGCGGCGACCACCAGGGCACCGGCTACCCAGGCCTGCTGGAACTTCCAGCGCGCGGAGCCGGCGGCAAAGGCGTACATGGCCAGGATCGAGATCAGCCACGGGATCGAGTTGAAGAAGCCGACCTGCAGGTCGCTGAGGTCGCCCATGCGTTTGATGATGCTGGGCAGCCAGAAGGTGGCAGCGTAGATGGTCAACTGGATGCAGAAGTAGATCACGCAGAACAGAACGATCTGCCGGTCCTTGAGCAGGCTCCAGGCCGAAGCCTTGACCGTGCCAACGGCTTCGCGCTCACGCTGCTCGCGGTCGATGGTGGCTACCAGCGCGTCCTGCTCGGCCTGGCTCAACCACTTGGCATCCTGCGGCTTGGAATCCAGCCAGAAAAACACGAAGAAGCACAATGCGACCGAGGCCATGCCTTCGATGAACAGCATCCACTGCCAGCCATGCATGCCCAGGCCCTGGATCTGCATCAACGCCCCGGCCAGCGGCCCGGAAATCAGCGAAGCCAGCGCCGAACCGCTGAGGAAAATGGCAATCGCCTTGCCGCGCTCGGCGCCTGGCAGCCAGCGGGTGAAGTAGTAGATCACCCCAGGGAAGAAGCCCGCCTCGGCAACACCCAGCAGAAAGCGCAGCACGTAGAACTGGGTTTCGTTCTGCACAAAAGCCATGGCCGTGGCCACCAGCCCCCAGGTGAACATGATGCGGGTCAGCCAAAGCCGCGCCCCCACCTTTTGCAGCAGCATGTTCGAAGGCACTTCGAACAACGCGTAGCCAATGAAGAACAAGCCGGCGCCAAAGCCATAGGCCGCAGCGCTGATGCCCAGGTCGCTTTCCAGGTGCGGGCGGATAAAGCCGATATTGACGCGGTCGAGGTAGTTGACGATGAACATGATGACGAACAGCGGCAGAACATGGCGCTTGACCTTGGCCACGGCACTGGCCAGGGCGTCGCCGTCATGCCGGGCAGACGGAGCGAGGGTGTCTTTCACTTGCAAATCTCCCACTAATTGTTTTTGTGCGGGTCTGGGTTGTCTGACATGGCAGTGGGGATGAGCATATGCGCGGCGAGGTTGTACGACAAGATCAAGAATGTCGGCAAAACAGCAAAATACAAGCTGTCACAATGACAATATGCTGCGATCTTTCAAAAACAGCGAAGCTAAATACCCGCTCGAAGGCAGAAAAAATCGGCAAAAAATAATTTGATGGTTTAACTTGTCGTACAAGCTAAGCACGAAACGGATCACAGCATGGAGCCCGAAAACGCCCGCAAGCGCGGCCACAGCCGCGCCCATGACCTGGTCTCCAGCCTGACCCAACAGATTTTGCTGGGCACCTTCAAGCCGGGCGACAAGCTGCCTTCAGAGAACACGCTGGTGCGCGAGCACGGGGTCAGTCGCACGGTGGTGCGTGAAGCCTTGTCCAAATTGCAGGCCTCCGGGCTGGTGGAACCGCGCCACGGTATCGGTACCTTCGTGATGGCGCGCCAGGCCCAGGCCGGGTTGCGCATCGCGGCGGAAAGCGCGGCGAATGTGCGCGACCTGCTGGAGCTGCGCATTGGCCTGGAAGGCCAGGCCGCCGCCCTGGCTGCGCTGCGCCGTGACGAGGGGCACCTGGTGCGCATGCGCCAGGCGCTGGATGACTATCAGGACCTGGCTGCCGCCGGCGACAGCTGCATCGAGGCCGACCGACGCTTCCACCTGCTGATTGCCGAGGCTACTGGCAACCTGTACTTCACCGAGATGCTGCTGCAATTGGGCAACAGCCTGATCCCGCGCAACCGCATGGCCCTGGCCGAACGCGGGGGGGCGAAGCTGGCCAGGCAGGCGTATCTGGCCAACCTGGAGCATGAGGCAATCCTCAATGCCATCCGCCGGCAAGACCCGGATGCAGCGCGGGCGGCGGTCTGCCTGCACTTGTCCAACAGCCGCGACCGGATGCTGCCGGACTAGGGGCCGCTGCGCAGCCCTTCGCGGGCACGCCCGCTCCCACAGGTACCGCGTATGGGCATTACCAGGTCAGGCAGATCTTGCCGAAATGCCGGTTGCTTTCCTGGTAGCGGAACGCCTCGACGATCTGCTCCAGTTCGAAGTGCTTGTCCACCACCGGCCGCAGGCCGTTGGCATCGATCGCCCGCACCATCGCCTGCTGCTGGGCGCGGCTGCCCACCAGCACACCTTGCAGGCGAATCTGCCGCACCAGCGCCTGCACCAACGGCAGCTGCCCGGCCACGCCGGTAAGGATGCCAATCAGCGACACATGCCCACCGATGCGCGCGGCAATCATCGACTGCTCCAGCGTCGCCGGGCCGCCCACTTCGATCACATGGTCAACGCCGCGGTTGCCGGTGAGCTCGCGCACCTTCTCACCCCAGGCTGGGGTGCTCTTGTAGTTGATCAGGTGATCGGCGCCCAAGGCCTTCAAGCGCTCCAGCTTGGCGTCACTGGACGACGTGGCGATCACCGTGGCGCCAGCCAGCTTGGCAAACTGCAGGGCGAAGATCGACACACCACCGGTGCCCTGCACCAGCACCGTGTCGCCAGGCTTGAGGTGGTCGTCGCTCATCAGCGCACGCCAGGCGGTAAGGCCAGCCGTGGTCAGGGTAGCGGCTTCGGCATGGCTGAAGCCTTTGGGCGCCAGGGTGAACGCGGTGGCGCGGGCGGTCACCTGTTCGCGGGCATAGCCGTCGAGGCCGTCACCGGGCACCCGGGCAAAGCCCTCGACATTGGCCTGGCCGTCGAGCCAGTCGGGGAAGAAGGTGCTGACCACATCGTCGCCGACCTGGAACTCGCTGACGCCTTCGCCCACCGCAACCACTTCGCCAGCGCCATCGGCCATGGGGATACGCCGCTCGCTCGGGCCCCACATGCCGCTGACCACGGCGAAGTCGTGGTAGTTGAGGGAGCTGGCGTGCAGGCGCACGGTGATTTCGCCGGCCTTGGGGGCCTGGGCCTCGCTGGTGCCGACCTCGACCTTGTCGTAGCCGCCGCCGGGTTGTACATAGATGGCCTTGCTGGTCATGGGTGGGTCTCCGTATCAGAGGAAAGAATGGGGTTCAGCATAGACAGGTCCGGCACCACAGACCTGAGACTTGCACAATACCTGTGGGAGCGGGCATGCCCGCGAAGAGGCCCGCGTTGCCGACACAAGAATCAGCCCAGCATCACCTTCAGCGCTCGGCAATCGGCCGCATGCCAATCCACCAGCTCCGGCCATGGGTTATCCGGCAAATTCACCAGCACCGTGCGCGCCCCGGCCGCCCGCCCACAGTCCAGGTCAAACCGGTAATCCCCCACCATCACCAGCTCGCCCGGCGCCACGCCCCAGGCACTGGCAATCTTCAGCAGCCCGTCCGGGCTCGGCTTGGGGGCCGCTTCGTCACGCCCAAGAATGTGCTCCACCGGGAAGCAGTCTGCCAGGCCGATGGCCTCCAGCGTCACATGCGCCAGCTCGCGGGCATTGCGCGTCAGGATGCCCAACCGGCACCCGCGCCCGGCCAACTCGCGCACCAGTTCCACCGCCCCGGTGGCCGCCGTGGAGGCAACCGCCAGGTCACGTTCGTGCTCCAGCAGCCAGGCATGCTTGGCCGCTGCCACGTCTGCCGGCAGGGCCGCCAGGTGGGTAAGGATGTCGTGCTCGGCGGGGATGTCCAACGCCACGCGAATGGCGTCGAAATCATGCACGGCCACGGTCAGGGTGCCGTCCATGTCGAACACCCAGTTGCGCACCTCGCCCAGGCTCATGCCCAGTCCTTGCGATGGCGAATCAGGCCTTCCTGGCTCGACGATGCCACCAGTTGCCCGGCCTGGTTGAAGATGCTGCCGCGGCAGAAACCGCGGGAATTCCCGGCCCAGGGGCTGTCGGTTGCGTAAAGCAGCCACTCGTCGGCGCGCAGGTTGCCATGGAACCACAGCGAATGGTCGAGGCTGGCGATCTGCATGTCGCGCTGCCACACCGACTTGCCATGGGGCAGCAACGCCGTGGTCAGCAGGCCGAAGTCCGAGGCATAGGCCAGCAGGTACTTGTGCAGGGCGGGGACGTCGGGCAGGTTGCCGTCGGCGCGGAACCAGGCGTACTTCACCGGGTCGCCGGGCTTGGGGTTGAACGGGTCGCGCTCGGTAACCGGGCGGATCTCGATCGGCTTGGCGCACAGCACCTTGTCGCGAATACGCTCGGGCAACTGGTCGGCCATGGCGCGGGCCAGCTCCACCTCGGTGGGCAGGTTTTCCGGGCCGACCACGTCAGGCATTTGCGCCTGGTGCTCGAACCCTTCCTCGTCGTACTGGAACGACGCGCTGCAGGTGAAGATGGTCTGGCCCTTCTGGATCGCCGTTACCCGACGGGTGCTGAAGCTGCCGCCATCACGCACGCGGTCTACCGAGTACACCACCGGCAGGCTGGCATCGCCCGGGCGCAGGAAGTAGCCGTGCAACGAATGCACATGGCGGGCGTCCTCGACCGTCTGGCTGGCCGCCGACAAGGACTGGCCCAGCACTTGCCCACCGTACAGCTGACGGAAGCCCAGGTCCTGGCTGCGTCCACGGAACAGGTTCTCCTCGATGGATTCGAGGCTCAACAGGTCGACCAGGTCGTCCAACACATGACTCATTGGGGGTTCTCCGTAGGAACGAGCTTGCTCGCGATGCGCCGCCTTGGCGGCGCTCGATCTCACAGGCGCTGAAGAGTGTTTCGGCAAGCGCCTTCCAAGTGGGCAAATGATACAGGGTTTGTCATTCGCACCGGGCATGGCCGTGCATTCAGGCGCGCAGGGTGCGCTCCCAATGGGCGCGGTCGATGCGGTAAAGCACATGCGGGCGCAACGGGTGCCCCACGGGCAGGCGGGGGTGTTCGAAGCTGCCGTTCAGGTCCTGCTGCATGCCGATGGCCTGCATCACCTTCTGCGACGGCAAATTGCTCTCGCTAGTGAATGACACCACCTCTTCCAGGCGCAATTGGGCGAAAGCACAACGCAGGCAGGTCCACGCCGCCTCGCTGGCAAAGCCCAGGCCCCAGTGGCGACGTGCCAGGCGCCAGCCGATTTCCACTGCTGGGGCAAAGGGTGCCTCGAAGTTGACATTGAGCAACCCGGTCATGCCGATGAACGCGCCGCTGTCCTTGCGCTCCAGCGCCCACAGGCCAAAGCCGTACTCATTGAAATGCCCGCGCACCCGGCCGATCAACGCAGCCGCCTCAACGCGCGTCAGCGGCGCCGGAAAGTAGCGCATCACCTGTGGGTCGGCACAGAGCGCGGCGAACTCGCGCAAGTCATCGTCATGCCATTGGCGCAGCACCAGCCGTGCGCTTTCCAGTTGGAGGATGGGGGTCATGGGGCCTGCTCCGGTTTACCGCCTTGCAGTTTACAGCGTAGGCGCGGGCGCGGGTTTCACCCAGCCGGCAGCAGCCAAATGCAATTTTCACACGCCCTTCACCGGCCCCCGACAGGCCGCTTGGCAGGATGCCGCCATCCACCTCCGCGCTAGCCGCGGCACTGCCAACGGAGCAACGCATGCTATCGAGCAACACCCTGGGGCACCCTGCCATTCATGCCCGGCGCAAGCGGCGCCTGTCACGCAAGGCCCTCGGTGCCGCCCTTGGCCTGTGCATGGTCGTGGCGGCGTTGACCACCTGGCTGGCGACGAGGGCGCATATCGTGGACCTTGGTAACGAGCAACAACTGAGTGACAGCGGCCTGTTGCAGGACTGGGCCGACGGCGCTGTGATCGTGATGATCCGCCACGCCGAACGCTGCGACAGCGCCCCCGGCCCTTGCCTGGACGACCCCACCGGCATCACCGTGGCCGGCAGCCAGGCCGCTGGCCGCGTTGGCCAAGGGCTGCACCAACTGGGCCTGAACAACGCCGACATGCTCAGCAGCCCGAAACTGCGCACCCGGCAAACCGCGCATTTCATCCTCGGCCAGGCGGTGGCCAGCGAGGATTGGCTGGAAGGCTGTGACAACCAGTTTGCCAGTGAAGCACTGTTACGCAAGCGCCCCGGCCACAACCTGGTGCTGGTGACCCACAACGGCTGCATCGACCACTTCGCCCGCCAGCAGAACGTTACCGGTGGCGAGCGCCAGAGTAGCTATGCCAGCGCCCTGTTCGTGTCGGTGGATGGTAATGGCAAAGCACGCATCCTGGGGCGACTGAACGAACCTGACTGGCAACGCGTATTGGCCAGCACCGGCAAATAGCATTCCCCTGCTCCGGCCTCATCGCCGGCAAGCCAGCTCCCACAGGTTCCCCATGGCCTTCGAGGCTTGTGCATTACCTGTGGGAGCTGGCTTGCCGGCGATTGGGCAGCAAAGCTGCCCCGCCCATGGCAAGATCAGCACTGGCCCTGATTGCGACCCCACCGATGCCGTTGCCGCTGATCTACCACGAAGACTACAGCCCGGAGTTCCCCGCCGAACACCGCTTCCCGATGGACAAGTTCCGCCTGCTGCATGACCACCTGGTCGAAAGCGGGCTGACCACCGACCAGGCATTGCTGCGCCCGGACATCTGCCCCAACGACATCCTCGCCCTGGCCCACGACCGTGGCTACATCGAGCGCTACATGAACGGCGACCTGTCCCGCGAGGACCAGCGTCGCCTTGGCCTGCCCTGGAGCGAAGCACTGGCCCGGCGCACGGTCCGTGCAGTGGGTGGCTCGCTGCTGACCGCCGAGATGGCGCTGCAACATGGCATCGCCTGCCACCTCGCCGGTGGCACCCACCATGCCCATTACGACCACCCCGCCGGCTTCTGCATCTTCAACGACCTGGCCGTGATCAGCCGCTACCTGCTGGAGGCTGGCCGGGTACACCGGGTATTGATCTTCGACTGCGATGTGCACCAGGGCGACGGCACCGCGCGCATCCTGCACGACACCCCCGAGGCCATCACCGTGTCGTTGCATTGCGAACAGAACTTCCCGGCCCGCAAGGCGCAGAGCGACTGGGACATTCCCCTGCCCCGTGGCATGGGCGATGCGGCCTACCTTAAGGTGGTGGACGACACCCTCAACTACCTGTTGCCGCTCTATCAACCCGACCTGGTGCTGTATGACGCCGGCGTCGATGTGCACAAGGACGACGCCCTGGGCTACCTGCAACTGACCGACGCCGGCCTGGCCGCCCGTGACGAAGCGGTGCTGCGCCACTGCCTGGGCCGTGACATCCCGGTGGTTGGCGTGATCGGCGGCGGCTACAGCAAAGACCGCGAAGCGTTGGCCAGGCGCCATGGCATCCTTCACCACAGCGCGGCACGTGTCATGGGTTGTTCACAATGACTGTGGAACCGCTTGTGGATAACCTGAGCGAAAGGCGCTGTAGCCCTTTGCCTGCAAGGCCTGCAGCAACCTGATCATTTTTTGATCAGTGCTTCCATGGGCAGCGCTGCGGTAGAATGCGCATCTTTTTCCACAGCCTGCTGCCCACCATGCCCGATCTGAATCCCGCCTCCCCTCCTCTTGCCGTCGTCATCGGTGGCGGCCCCGCTGGCCTCATGGCCGCCGAAGCGCTGGCCCAGGCAGGCCTGGCGGTCGAGGTGTTCGACGCCATGCCTTCGGTGGGGCGCAAGTTCCTGCTGGCGGGTGTTGGCGGCATGAACATCACCCACTCCGAGCCGTACCCGGCGTTCGTTTCACGCTATGCCGAGCGCCAGGGCGAAGTCGATGCGCTGCTGCGCGGCTTCGACGCCGACGCCTTGCGCCAGTGGATTCACGGCCTGGGCATCGAAACCTTCGTCGGCACCTCGGGGCGCGTGTTCCCCACCGACATGAAAGCCGCCCCCCTGCTGCGCGCCTGGCTCAAGCGGCTGCGCGACTCCGGGGTAGTTATCCACACCCGGCACCGCTGGTTGGGCTGGAATGCCGACGGTACCTTGCGGATCGCTTATCCACAGGGTGAGCGCGCGGTAAACGCTGCCGTGGTGGTACTGGCGCTGGGTGGTGGCAGTTGGGCGCGACTGGGTTCGGATGGCGCCTGGCAACCATTGCTGGCCGCACGGGCTGTGGATATCTCGCCTTTGCAGCCCAGCAACTGCGGGTTTGAGGTGGAAGGCTGGAGCGCATTGCTGAAGGAAAAATTCGCGGGCGCACCGCTGAAGAACATTGCCCTCAGCGTCCCCGGCAGCGCGCCGCGCAAAGGCGAGTTCATCCTCACCGCGCAGGGTGTTGAAGGCAGCCTGGTGTATGCCTGGTCGGCACCGGTGCGCGAGGCCATCAACCGCGAAGGCCGAGGCATACTGCTGCTCGACCTGCTGCCAGACAAGCCTGTGGACAAAATTGCCCAGGCACTGGCCAAGCCACGCGGTTCGCGCTCCATGGCCAAGCATCTGCACAGCCAGCTGGGGATTGATGGCGTCAAGGCGGCGCTGCTGCGCGAGCTGACCGATCAGGCGACCTTTGCCGACCCACAGGCGCTGGCGCCGGCGATCAAGGCATTGCCGATCACATTGCTGCGTACGCGGCCACTGGATGAAGCGATCAGCAGTGCCGGCGGGGTACGCTTCGAGGGGCTGGATGAGGGGTTGATGGTCAAGGGCATGCCGGGGGTGTTCTGTGCCGGCGAGATGCTGGACTGGGAGGCGCCGACCGGGGGGTACCTGCTGACGGCTTGCTTTGCCAGCGGGTTGCGCGCCGGGCGGGCCGCGGCGGATTGGGTTACGCGGGTTTCCTGACAGATTTTGGGGCTGCTTTGCAGCCCATCGCGACACAAGGCCGCTCCTACAGGGTGCTCACAATGCCTAGGTTTGCACTGTCCTGTAGGAGCGGCCTTGCGTCGCGATGGGCCGCAAAGCGGCCCCAAAATCTCAAGGCTTACGCTTACGCGGCCCACCATTGAAGCTCGGCACCTTGCGCACTGCCTTCACAGCCGGCTCCGGGTCCCCACTGTCCATCCAGCGCCCCAGCCCGCGCTTGGCGCTGTTCTCTTTCGGCTTTTTGGGTTTCTTCGGCTTCTTGATCACCTGGCCACTGGCGTCGGTCATCGGCACCCGGTGATCAGGGATGAAATCCGGCTCTTCATGGCGTGGCAGGGTCTGCCGGGTAAGCACTTCGATAGCCCCCAGCAACTGCACTTCATCCGCGCACACCAGCGAAATCGCCTCGCCTTTGTTACCCGCCCGCCCGGTACGCCCGATGCGGTGCACGTAATCCTCGGCGACGATCGGCAGGTCGAGGTTGACCACCAGCGGCAGGTCATCGATATCCAGGCCACGGGCCGCCACGTCGGTCGCCACCAGCACCTGAATCTCGCGGGCCTTGAAGCTGTCCAGCGCACGCTGGCGGGTGGCCTGCGGGCGGTCACCGTGGATGCCGTCGGCGTTCACGCCTTCGGCCAGCAAGCGCGCCACCAGCTGGTCGACACCGTTACGGGTCTTGGCAAACACCAGCACCTGCGTCCAGCGCTGCTTGCGCAGCAGGTGGCAGAACAGGTCTTCCTTGCGCTTCTTGTCCACAGGCACCAGCCACTGTTTGACGCTGGTCGCGGTGGCGTTGCGCGGGCTCACTTCGATACTGAGCGGGTCGTTCAGGGCCAGTCCGGCCAGCACGCGAATCTGGTCAGAGAACGTGGCGGAAAACAACAGCGTCTGGCGCTTGCGGGGCAGCGCGGCGTACACCGATTGCAGTTCTTCGGCAAAGCCCAGGTCGAGCATGCGGTCAGCTTCGTCCAGCACCAAGGTCTGCACCTGGTTGAACTTGACCGCGTTCTGCCGGAACAGATCGAGCAAGCGGCCCGGGGTGGCCACCAACAGGTCGACGCCACGGCGCAGGCGCATCATCTGCGGGTTGATGCTGACCCCGCCGTACACCGCGTAAGTGCTCAGCGGCAGGTTCTCGGCGTACTCGCGCACGTTGTTGTGCACTTGCTCGGCCAGCTCGCGCGTTGGCACCAGCACCAGCGCGCGGATCGAGTTGCTGGCCACCTTCTCGCCCTCCAGCGCCAGGCGCTGCAGCACGGGCAGGGCAAAGCCTGCGGTCTTGCCGGTGCCGGTCTGGGCGGCGGCCATCAGGTCGCGGCCGGCCAGCACGGCGGGGATGGCCTTGGCCTGCACCGGGGTCGGGGTGGTGTAGTCCAGCTGCTGCAGCGTGCGCAGCAGCGGTTCGATCAGGCCGAGTTTGGCGAAATTCATGGCAATACCGTCAGGGGGTTCAGCGAAGGCGGCAAGTTTACCGCATCACCCCGGCCTACTTGCAGATTTCGCCTTCCAACGGCTGCGCAGGCGCAGGTGCCTTGCGCCACTGTGGCAGGCCGATCAGCACCACCGCGCCGATAATCACCGCCATGGCCACGCACTCCTCGGCGCCAATCTGTTCGCCGGCAAAGACGATGCCCAGCAGCACGGCAACCGCCGGGTTGACGTAGGCATAGCTGGTGGCCGCCGCCGGGCGTACGTGCTTGAGCAGGTACATGTAGGCACTGAATGCCAGGATAGAGCCGAAGAACACCAGGTAGGCCAACGCACCCCAGCCGGCTGCGGTCGGCATCTGCGTCATGCGCTCACCAGACAGCACGCTGCCCAGCAACAGCGCCGCGCCGCCCACCAGCATTTCCGCAGCGCTGGCCATCGGCCCCTGAGGCAACGGCAAAGTCTTGCTCCATACCGAGCCGAATGCCCACGACGCCGCCGCAAAAATGATCAGTGCCGCCCCCATCGGGCTTGCCTGCAAGTTGGAACCCAGGTTCAGCAGGCCGATACCCACCAGCCCCAGGGCAATCCCCGCCCACTCCAGCCGCGAGTTGCGGTGCCCGAACAACAGGCCGAACAGCAAGGTGAACAAGGGCACTGTCGCCACCGCCAGCGCCGCCACGCCCGATGCCACCCCGGCATGTTCGGCCACGGTCACGCCGCCGTTGCCACAGCTGAGCAGCAGAAAGCCGACTGCCCCTGCCGCCCGCCACTGCGCCCAGGTTGGCGCCGGCGCACCGCGCCAGCGCAGAAAACCGTACAGCAGGCCGCCAGCAATCAGGAAGCGCACCCCGGCCATGAGCATCGGCGGCCAGCTCTCCACACCAATGCGAATGAACAGGTAGGTAGAGCCCCAGACCAGGTACAAGGCCAGGAAAGCACCAATGAGCAACAACGGGAAGCGACGGGAGGCAGGCATGGAAAAACTCGAAATCCGTTTACGGGTAATTCAGTTTAACGGCCTGCCCGGGTGAAGTTACGCTACAGAACCGGCTCAAATGAGCGGCACACTTTTGGTGCGTCCGGCTTGGGTTGAGGAGGGATCACCGGAATTTGGCCAGGGTTTCGCGAACCTTCGCGGCAGGCACTTTCTGCAGGCGGCAAAGCAGGCCGTGGGACAGTTCCTGGATACCGTGGGCCTGGCGCAGTTCGCCTACCAGGTGTTGCAGCAGGTTGGCCGCCATCTCGGCATCGGCCATGGCCCGGTGCGCGGTACCGGTATCCGGAAGGCCGGCCCAGCGGGTCAGGGTGCCCAGTTTGTGGTTCGGTGCCATCGGCAGCAGGCGCCGGGAAAGCAGCAGGGAGCAGGCAAAAGACTGGCTACGGATACGGCCAATGCGGCTCAGTTCGTAGTCCCAGAACTTCTGGTCGAAGGCAGCGTTGTGCGCCAGCAACGGGGTGCCCCCGACGAACTCGGCGACTTCGTTCATTACCTTGTCCACCGGCGGCGCACTGCGCAGCATGGTGGTGGTAATGCCGGTCAGCCCGGCGACAAAGGCAGGTACCGGCACGCCGGCGTTCATCAGGCTCTGGTAGCGCTCGACGATGCGCCCGCCTTCCAGCATCACCACCGCCACTTCGGTGGCGCGGCAGCCGGCGCCAGGGCTGATGCCGGTAGTTTCAAAGTCGATTACAGCAATACGTTCCATCAAAGGGCCTCAATGTTTGAGCAATAGCTTACCCTCGATGGGCACATAACGGGTGGCCGCACGGATCAACGACAATGCGGTAAGCCCAGGCACCCCATACACGACGGCCTCTGTACCGTGGCGCTGGATCACCCGCTCCAGCAACAGGTCGAAGTCACCATCGCCAGAGGCGAGCACCACCTGGTCGACCCGGCTGGCCGCGTCGATCACATCCAGGGTAATACCCACATCCCAGTCCCCTTTGGCCGAGCCATCGCTGCGCTGGATGAAGGGTTTGAGGCGCACATCGAAACCCAGGTTGCGCAAAATTTGCTGGAACTGCTGCTGCTTGCTGTCGCCACGGTCGATGGCATAAGCCACCGCTTCGACAATCTGGCCTTCACGGCTGACGTCGGCCCACAACGCGGTGTAGTTGAAATGGCAGCCGTGGGCCTGGCGCACGGTGTAGTAGAGGTTCTGCACATCGGCGAACAGCGCGATCTTTTTCACCTGGGAACCTCATGTCTGGCCTGGAATACCGGGGGCTGCTGCCCGCGAAGGGGCGCAAAGCGCCCCCCCAAAATTGCCAGCAGTATGCCAGACCTGTCAGACGTACGAATCGTCGTCCGAGAAGAACCCGCCGTCGTCGCTGCCGTAATCGGTGTTGGCATAACCGCCCTGGTCACTGCCCCAACCACCGTTGTCAGCCACTTGCTGCTGCCCGCCCTGGTCGTTCCAGCCGCCGCTATCACTAGCGGGTACTGGCTCTTCCTTGATCACCTCGACCACCTCTTCCGGCTGCGAGTTGTGGTTGAACATGCTGCTGATGCCTTGCGCCAGCAACACGCCACCGGCCACACCGGCGGCGGTCTGCATGGCCCCACCGAGGAAGCTGCTGGCACCGCCGCGCGCCGGCGCGGCGCCAAAGCCAGGCTGCTGCTGAGGCTGGGGGAAGCCCGGCGCCGACGGCTCGCGCCAGCCACCGCCGGGTGCTGCCGGCGGCGTCGAAGGGCGCTGAGGCTGCACAGCCGGGGCCGCATTGCGCCCGCCCGAGCCAAAGATGCTGGACAAGAAGCCCCCACCACCGTTGCCTGGTGCGCTGTTACCGGCTTGTGCAGCCTCAGCCCGGGCGCGGGCCTGCTTCAGCTCGGCCTCCAGCTGCTTGTTCTGCTCGTCGAGGCGCTTGATTGCCGCCTCCTGCACCAGGATGGCCTGGGCCATGTAGTAAGGCGCCGCCGGCTGCTGGCGCAGGTGTTGCTCGATGCACGCCTGGGCCTGCGCGTCACGCGGCTGGCTCGGGTCTTCGGCTTGCCTGATGCGGCCGAACAGGCCGTCGATCAGGGTTTGTTCTTCAGTGTTCATGGGCGACCTCGTGGGGTAGCGGGACAACGGACAGCGTCAAAGATGGGGTGTAGCGGCGCGGGATTCAATCACTGGCGGCGTGAAACTTTTTTCAGCAAGTGACAGCCCCACGCCTGCTTTGGGCTAAAGTTATGCCCCTGTTTTTACTGCCATGCGATGTTGACTGATGAATCCGCTGAGCGTTCTGCGCGACTCCCTGTACTTCTTCCGCCGCCACCTGCCGAACATCCTCCAGCTGTGCCTGCCGTTGGTGGTGCTGGAAGCCTTGCTCACCCAGCTGCTGTACCGGCAGATGGGCGACCAGGCATCGCCGGCCTATGGCATGCTGGTCAGCCTGCTGTTCTACCCGCTGTACAGTGCGGCACTGATTCTTTACCTGCACACCCGCAGCAACGGCCAGGACATCGGCAAGCGCGACCTGTTCGCCCGCGCCTTGCAGCTATGGCCGCAACTGGCCCTGCTGATCCTGATCAGCTCGCTGCTGATCATGGCCGGCCTGGCGCTGTTCATCTTCCCGGGCGTGTGGATCATGATCAACCTGGTGTTCGCCGAGTACCTGCTGGTGCTGCGCGGCCTGCCGGTGGTGCAGTCGATGCGCGAAAGCGCACGCATGACCACCGGGCACTTCATGCGCATCATGATCTGTGTGGTAGCGGTACTGGCACCGATCTGGCTGATCGATGGGCTGCTGCTGATGGCCTTCCCCGAGCCATCGCCCGGCATGGAGCTGGCCATGGACAGCCTCAGCGGCTTCCTGCAGCTGTTCAGCACCGTGGTGCTGTACCGCCTGTTCATGCTGCTGGAGGGCGAAGCCGGGGCGTGATGCCCAGCCCTGCGGTGCGGCCAGGCAGCACCGTAATCAGGTACCCCGAGGCTTGGCCCGCGCCGTGGCCTCGGCCACCAACGGGTCGTCCGGCCAGTAATGCTTGGGGTACCGCCCTTTCAGGTCTTTCTTCACTTCGGCATAGGTCGTACGCCAGAAGTTGGCCAGGTCCTGGGTCACCTGCACCGGGCGGCGTGCCGGGGACAGCAGGTGCAACTTGACCTGCTGCCGGCCATTGGCGATGCGCGGGGTATCGGCCAGGCCGAACAGTTCTTGCAGGCGCACGGCGAGAATCGGCGGGGTTTCGCTGTAGTCCAGGCGAATGTTCGAACCGGACGGCACGGCCAGATGCGCGGGGGCCTGTTCTTCCAGGCGTTGCGGCAGCGGCCAGGGCAGCAGGTTGCGCAATAGCGAAGGAAGGTCCAGCGCGCTGAAGTGGCTGAGGCGGGACACTTTGCCAAGGTAGGGCTGCAACCAGTCTTCCAGGCTGGCAAGCAGCGCCTCGTCACCCAGGTCGGGCCATTCGCTTTGCCCGTCCTTGTCCAGGTCCAGCTGGCGTAACAGTGCCACCCGCGCCTGCCACTGGCGCAGTTCCGGGGTCCATGTCAGCAGGTTGAGGCCTTTGCGTCGTACCAGGCCGAGTAGCGCCTTGGCGCGCGCTTCGTCAGTCAGACCAGTCAGTGGTTCGCGGCTCAGTATCAGCTCACCGACTTTGGTTTGGCGTTCGGCACGCAGCACCTGCTCGCGCTCGTCCCAGTCCAGTAAATCGACACGCTCGACCTGCTCGGCCAGCACATCATCGAGCAGCGCCGGGTCGAATTCTGCCGCAAGGTAGATACGCTCTTCGCGCTGGCCTTGGCGGCTACCCAGGTCGGCGATTACCAACCACGGGTGCTTCATCAACGCATCGACCTCACCGAACAAGGCTGCACGCCCGTTGGCCAGGCGATACTCGGCGCCCCCTTCACGCCGCTGCTGCGCGACCCGGTCGGGATAGGCCAGCGCCAGCAAGGCGCCAAGCCAGCGCGGATGATCGGGGTCGGCGACGGCGGCCCCGGCCTTGCCGCGCAACAGGCCACGGTACTGACGCGCAAGCTGCCGGGCGCGCTGCACGCCACCCTGGCCGCCGCGGCTGGCCTTGCTCTCGCCGCTGACCAGGGCCAGCCGGCTGTGCAGGTCGGCACCGGCGCCACGCTGGATATCCCGCTCACCGAGCAACGCCGCCACATCACAGGCCATGGCGGCCAACCCCAGGCCCTGACCACGCAGCAACAAATGGGCGATACGGGGGTGGGCCGGCAGCTCGGCCATGGCCTGGCCGTGATCGCTGAGGTTGTCGCGGCTGCCCGGTTTGAATGCACCCAGGCGCGCCAGCAGGTCCTGCGCCTGGGCAAACGCTGCGCTGGGCGGTTGGTCGAGCCAGCGCAACTGATGGGGTGCGACGCCCCAACGCGCCAGTTGCAGGGCCAGGCCTGCCAGGTCGGCCTGGAGGATTTCGGCGCTGCCATGGGCAGCCAACTGGTCATGCTGGGCCTCGGACCATAGCCGGTAACACACGCCCGGCTCCAGGCGCCCGGCACGGCCGGCGCGCTGGGTGGCGCTGGCGCGGGAGATACGCTGGGTGTCCAGCCGGGTCATGCCACTGCCAGGGTCAAACCGCGGCACCCGCGCCAGCCCTGCGTCGACCACTACGCGCACCCCGTCGATGGTCAGGCTGGTCTCGGCAATGTTGGTGGCCAGCACCACCTTGCGCAGGCCCTTGGGCGCCGGGTCGATGGCCGCACGCTGGGCATTGAGGTCGAGTTCGCCATGCAGCGGGCACAGCAGAACCTCCGGCCGCTCGCCCAGTGCCTCCTGCAGGCTCTGGTGCACCCGGCGGATTTCGGCCTGGCCCGGCAAGAACACCAGCACACTGCCCGTCTGGTCGGCCAAGGCCTGCAGCACGCTGTCCACTACCCGAGGCTCGATGAACTCGCCCGGCTGGAACGGCCGCCCCCAGCGGATATCCACCGGGTGCATGCGGCCCTCACTGCTGACCACCGGGGCTTCGTCCAGCAGCCGCGACAAGCGCTCCCCTTCCAGGGTTGCGGACATCAGCATGATCTTCAGCGGTGGGTCGTCACGCAGCAACTCGCGGCCATTGAGGCTCAGCGCCAGGGCCAGGTCGGCATCCAGGCTGCGCTCGTGAAATTCGTCGAAGATCAGCAGGCCCACGCCTTCCAGCGCCGGGTCGGCTTGCAGGCGGCGGGTAAGAATGCCTTCGGTCACCACCTCGATACGGGTTTTCGGCCCGACCTTGCTGTCCAGGCGAATGCGGTAACCCACCGTTTCACCGACCTGCTCGCCCAGTTCACTGGCCAGCCGTTCGGCTGCCGCCCGCGCCGCCAGGCGCCGCGGTTCGAGCATGAGAATGGTCTGCCCGGCCAGCCACGGCTCGTTCAGCAGCGCCAGCGGCACGCGGGTGGTCTTGCCGGCGCCGGGTGGCGCTTCGAGCACGGCTTCGTCACGTTTTTCCAGGGCTTGGCGCAAAGCAGGCAAGACTGCATCGATCGGTAATGAAATCATGGTGGTCCTCGAACAATCTGGCGAGTATAACGGCGAACCCAGCCTGCTCTATCATGGTCTTAAGCTTCAGGCGCAGGCGCTTCGCTTGCCCTGCTGAATACCTTCTCGGAGATTTACATGCGCATCCCATCCCGCGTCATCGGCGGCGCCCTCATCGCCACCATGCTGACCCAGCTGACGGCCTGCGGTACCATTTTCTACCCGGACCGGCGCGGCCAGATCGGCGGCAAGATCGACCCCGTGGTAGCCGCCATGGACGCCATCGGCATCCTGTTCTACGTGATCCCGGGGCTGATTGCCTTCGGCATCGACTTTGCCACTGGCGCCATCTACTACCCGGGGGGCCGCACCGCCCAGGTAGACCCGGCCAAGCTGCAAGAAGCCGTCAGCCCCGACGGCAAGGTCGACAACCTGAAGTTGCAGGCCATCATCGAAAGCGAGCTGGGCCAGCGCCTGCCGCTGAACGACCCACGGCTGATCCAGCACCGCGGCAGCGTCGAACAGCTGGCCAGCCTGGGCCTGGTGCCGGCAGCCTGAACCCCACACACGGACGTTGACCACGGATGATCACCTCGGCCGAACACCAGCGCCTGCTACGCCTGGCCACTCGCGCTTCACTGGCGGTGGCCAGTATCCTGGTGCTGAGCAAGGCGCTGGCCTGGTGGCTGAGCGGCTCGGTCAGCCTGCTGGCCGGGTTGACCGACTCGGCACTGGATGCTGTTGCCTCGTTTCTCAACCTGCTGGCCGTGCACTACGCCTTGCGACCCGCCGACGACGACCACCGGTTCGGCCATGGTAAAGCCGAAGCCTTGGCCGGCATGGCGCAGGCGCTGTTTATCGGTGTCAGTGCGGTGCTGATCGGCGTGCAAGCGGTTGAACGGCTGCAAGACCCGCAACCCTTGGGTGATACCGGCATCGGCATCGCGGTGATGCTGCTGTCACTTGGGCTGACCGTCGCCTTGCTGAGCCTGCAGCACAAAGTCATCCGCCTGACCGGCTCCACTGCAGTGCGAGCCGACTCCCTGCACTACCGCTCGGACTTGTTGCTCAACAGCAGCATTCTGCTGGCCCTGCTGCTCGCACGCTTCGGCTGGCCGCAGCTGGATGCGCTGTTCGGCCTGGGCATCGCCTTCTACATCCTCTGGAGCGCGTTGCAGATTGCCCGCGAGAGTACGGCGATCCTGATGGACAAGGAGCTGCCCGGCGATGTTGGCGAGCACATGACCACTCTGGTTTTGGCCATACCCGGCGTGAAAGGCGTGCATGACCTGCGTACGCGGGTGTCGGGCAACCAATGGTTCGTGCAGCTGCACCTGGAGCTGCCAGGGCAGTTGCCGCTGCATGACGCGCACGGGTTGTGCGTGGAGGCCTCGCGGGTGATCCGCCAGCGTTATCCACAGGCGGATGTGATGGTGCACGCTGACCCTGTTTGAATCTGCAAGGGCCCTATCGCCGGCAAGCCAGCTCCCACAGGCTTGCACCGGCCTGAAGGCATGCGCACTACCTGTGGGAGCTGGCTTGCCGGCGACAGGGCCGGGACAGACAGCACATCTGGCTCAGTTGATGCTGTAACCCCGCCCACTGAAGCAGGCGCCCAGCGACCGCCGGTAGGTGTCGAGCACATTGGCCGCCGGTGCGTACGTCGCCGTCGCCGGGTCGAACCCCGACTGGCTCACCGCCCAGCGATGGCACTGGTAGCGGTCCTGCTCCTGCTGCTGTTGCCCCTGCCCGTTCATCGGGTAAGCCACCACGTCATACCCGCCGTTTGCCGGTGCCACCGGTACAGGCGCAGGGGCACCGACGGGCGGGTTGACCACCACATATTCCTGGCTGTCAGCCAGGTACTGGTAATAGGTGTCGGCCACCAGGAAGAACATCGCCCCACCCAGCCAGACCTCCTGCGCATAGGGCGGCAGGTAATTGACTCGCACGCCGTAAGGCGGGGTCACCACGATGTAACTGCCACCATGGGGGCGATACCAGTAGCCACCGGAGTAGAAGTAGTCCGCCCCCCGGTAGGGCACTTTCCAGTAGCGGTCGGGGAAATGATCGACAGTGTGACCCGGTCGATACTGCGGCCCAGGCCCCCAGCCATTGCCGTGGCCATCCGGGCGCCCCTGCCAGTCGCCACCGGGGCGTTGCCCCGGGCCGCCAGCTTCCCATTGATGGTTATCGCCGTGGCGCCGGGGAATGTCCTGGTAGTAACCCTGCCTTGGCGGCTGGGTCTGGCGCACTTCGTCGCGCGAGTTCAGCGAGCGGCCGGGCGTGCCTTCTGCCTGCCCCTGTTGGCCTCGTTCGCCATGCCCTTCACCCGGCCCTTCGGCCAAGGCCCCCAGGCTGATGCTCAAACCCAGCAAACCAACACCTGCCAACTGCCAGATGCGCGACTTCATGGTGTTCCTCTCGGTAGAAAATACGGCAACCACCGCCAGTCTACCGTGACCGCCACGCAGGCCAATTAAATTTCCAGACAGAAAAAAGGGAGGCCACAGGGCCTCCCTTCTGAAATTGTCGTCCGTGCTCGGCACTTGTGGCGCCGGCTCACCTCACACCGTCTTCTGGAGGGTGTGTAGCCCGGGGGCCGAGTGCATCCTGTTGGATGGCTGGCCGCGACCGCCCGCCTAGAGCGCGTCGCCGTGGACTGATGTCCGGGCAGTGATTCTGTGGATAAAGATACCGGACAGGTTGCGGCAGAGGATTGCGAAGATTGCTCAGATAAATAGCACTTGCGCAATTTTTCACCCTGGATTGATAATTCGCCGCAATACGAACAGAAAAGGGCAAATGCCATGAGCAAACTTGACCGCTACGACCTGAGCATCCTCGCCGAATTGCAGCGCGATGCGCGCATTTCCAACCAGGAACTGGCCGAACGCATTGGCCTGTCGCCTTCGCCATGCTCGCGTCGGGTCAAGCAACTGGAGGACGACGGCTACATCTCGCGCCAGGTGGCCCTGCTCGACCGCAAGAAGCTGGGCCTGAGCCTGACCGCCTACGTGCTGATCGGCATGGACCGCCACACCCCGGAGCGCTTCGAAACCTTCGAGGCGGCCATCCGTATCCTGCCGCAGGTGCTTGAATGCAGCCTGGTCACCGGGATGGATGCCGACTACCAGCTCAAAGTGGTGGTGCCGGACATGGACCATTACCAGAAACTGCTTCTAGGCAGCCTGACCCGTATCGAAGGCGTCACCAGCGTGCGTTCGAGCTTCGTGCTCAACCAGGTGTTGGCCAGCACCGAGCTGCCATTGACCCACCTGCGTTAAACGCCCACGGTAGCCGGCGTATACTCGGCTGCTCAGCCTGCCCGGAGAACACAGATGGATCCCGCCGTATTCGAAGAGTGGATGATGATCATCCTGGTCACCGTATTGATCGGTTTCATGGGTTTCATCGTCTGGGACCTGGCGAAAAAGTCCAAGGCTGGCAAGTTCGGGACGTTGATCCTGTTCTTCGTGCTGGGGCTGGGGGTGCTGGCCTTTATCATCAAGAGCGTGGTGGTGGGGTTTCTGGAAGGTGTATAAAAATTTCAGGGCCATTCGCGGGCACGCCCGCTCCCACAGATTTGGCGTTGCCTTCGAGTACTGCGCCGTCCCTGTGGGAGCGGGCGTGCCCGCGAACAGGCCCATGACCTGAACTAAAGCTTGGCAGGGACCTCCCGCCAGCAACCCTGCTCCAGCCCATCCAGCGCCCAGTCACCAATCCGCACCCGCACCAGGCGCAAGGTCGGCAGCCCCACTGCCGCCGTCATCCGCCGTACCTGGCGGTTACGCCCCTCGCGGATCACCAGTTCCAGCCAGCTGGTCGGCACGCTCTTGCGAAAGCGTACCGGCGGGTTGCGTGGCCACAGGTCGGGTTCTTCCAGCCGCCGTGCCTCGGCCGGCAAGGTCGGCCCATCGTTCAGCTCCACGCCATCACGCAAGCGCTGCAACTGCTCGTCGCTCGGTTCCCCTTCCACCTGTACCCAGTAAGTCTTGGCCAGCTTGTGCTTGGGGTCGGCAATACGCGCCTGCAGCGCGCCATCGTTGGTCAGCAACAGCAGGCCTTCACTGTCGCGGTCCAAGCGCCCGGCCGGGTACACGCCCGCGATGTCGATGAAGTCCTTGAGGGTCGCGCGCCCTTCGCCGTCGCTGAACTGGGTCAGCACGTCGAACGGTTTGTTGAACAGGATCAGGCGCGGCTCGGCCGGTGGCGCCTTGGGCTGGCGACGCGGGCCGGCGGCAGGCCGCGCCTGGGGGCGGCGCGGCTTGTTACGGGGTGGCAGTGACATGGATCCTCAGCGGAACGGCGGCTCATCGAAGCTGCGCAGTTTACGCGAGTGCAGCGAGTTGAGCTCGGTGCGCAACAGGTCGAGGGCAGCAATGCCGATCTTCAGGTGCTGGCTGACCGCCCGGTTGTAGAAGGCGTTGGCCGAACCCGGCAGCTTGATCTCGCTGTGCAGCGGCTTGTCGGACACACACAGCAAGGTGCCGTACGGCACGCGCAAACGATAACCCTGGGCGGCAATGGTGCCGCTTTCCATGTCCACTGCCACTGCACGCGACAGGTTGATGAGCGGGCGTTCCTGAGCCCAGCGCAGCTCCCAGTTGCGGTCGTCGTAAGTCAGCACGGTACCGGTGCGCAGGCGCTTCTTGAGTTGTTCGCCACGCTCGCCGGTGACCTGCGCGGCAGCCTCCTGCAAGGCCATCTGCACTTCGGCCAGGGCTGGAATCGGGATGTTCGGCGGCACCACCCGGTCGAGAATACCGTCACGACGCATGTAGGCGTGGGCCAGCACGTAGTCGCCAATGGTTTGCGACTGTCGCAAGCCGCCGCAGTGGCCGATCATCAGCCAGCAGTGCGGGCGCAGCACGGCCAGGTGGTCGGTGATGTTCTTGGCGTTGGACGGGCCGACACCAATGTTGACCAAGGTAACGCCGTCACCGTCGGCGGCGATCAGGTGGTAGGCCGGCATCTGGTAGCGGTGCCAGATCACGCTGGCGACCAAGGCCTGGGTCTCGCCGTGGTCCATGGCTTTTTCGATCACCACGTTGCCCGGCAGCACCATGCGCACGAAGCGCGGGTCGTCGCGAAGTTGCTCCAGACCGTGGCTGATGAACTGGTCGACATAACGGTGGTAGTTGGTCAGCAGGATCCACGGCTGCACATGACGCCAGTCGCTGCCGGTGTAGTGCACCAGGCGGCGCAGCGAAAAGTCGACGCGTGCGGCGTCGAACAGCGCCAACGGAAAGATTTCGGCACGGTCCCAGTCGTACAGGCCATCGGCGATGTTGTCGGTGGCGGCCGACAGGTCAGTGCTGGGGAACACCCGCGCCAGCTGCGCGGCGGTAATGCCGCTGCCGGCCAGTTCGTCACCCTGGTCGACCACGTAAGGGTACGGAATGTTCTGCTCGCTGATGCCCACCTCTACCGTGACGGTGTAGTCGTGCATCAACGGGCGCAGCTGCTCCAGCAGGTAGCCACGGAACGCGGCTGGCTGGGTGACGGTGACGCTGTAGGTGCCGGCCACCTGCACCTTGGCATAGGCCCGCGTGGTGGCGGCGACCTCACCGTGGCTGTAGTAGGTCAGGCGCAACGCCGGGTAGCGGAACAGGTCGCGCTCATCGGCGCCCGGCTCGGTACGGTCCTTCAGGTAACGCTTGAGGGCCTGGCTCAGGGCCCCGGTGGCCTGTTCATGCAGGGCCGCCAGACGGTCGACGGCCTGTTCGGGGGTATCAACGACTACAAAAGCGTGGCTCACACTGTGCTTCCTGTCTGGACATGCATGTGAACCATCTTGCCTGCGTTTCATGGCAATTACATCCCCGGCGGTCAGTACCGGCCTCATCGCCGGCAAGCCAGCTTCCACAAGTACTCCACCGCTATCGAACCTTGTGCATTACCTGTGGCAGCTGGCTTGCCGGCGATTAGCCTTTCAAAGCCACCTCAACTCGGCCAGGCTGGTGTTGCCCTGCTCACCAGTGCCTGCACATCCACACCCCGTGGCAGCGCCCCGTACACTCGTCCACCACCCGTCAGCCGGCTACCGATAAACGCGTCACTGACCACCGCATTGCCCGCCTCCAGCAACAGCTTGGCCTGAAGCGCCAGGGCGATATCCTCGGTCAGCTGCCGCGCGCGGTACTGTATGTCGCCGGTGTCGGCAAATGCCCCCTTGAGGTTGCCGATATACGCCGCCAGCCGCGGATCTCCATGCCCGTCGCCCAATTCGGCGAACAGCGCATCGAGCACGCCCGGCTCCTTGGACAAGGCCCGCAGCACATCCAGGCACTGCACATTCCCAGAGCCTTCCCAGGTCGAATTAACCGGTGCCTCGCGGTACAGCCGTGGCAGGATGCTGTCTTCGACATAACCCGCACCGCCCAGGCATTCGGCGGCCTCGTTGATCATGGCCGGCGCGCGCTTGCAGATCCAGTACTTGCCCACTGCCGTGACCAGCCGGGCGAAATGCGCCTGCTGCGGGTCGTCGAGTTGCTCCAGCGCCTGCCCCATGCGCAGGCTCAGGGCCAGTGCAGCCTCGCTTTCCAAGGCCAGGTCAGCCAGCACGTTCTGCATCAGCGGCTGCTCATTGAGCAACCGCCCGCCAACCTTACGGTGCGCGCAGTGGTGGGCCGCCTGAGTCAACGCCTGACGCATCAGCGCGCTGGAACCGACCATGCAGTCGAAACGGGTCATGGCGACCATCTCGATGATGGTCGGCACACCCCGCCCTTCTTCGCCGATCATCCAGGCCAGCGCACCACGGAACTCCACCTCGCTGGAGGCGTTCGAGCTGTTGCCCAGCTTGTTCTTCAGGCGCTGGATATAAAACTGGTTGCGGTTGTCGTCCGGGCGGTGGCGCGGCAGCAGGAAGCAGCTAAGGCCTTTTTCGGTTTGCGCCAGCGTGAGGAAGGCATCGCACATGGGCGCAGAACAGAACCACTTGTGCCCGACCAGCTCATATGGCTGGCCCGGGCCAGGTGCGCCCACCGGGTACGCCCGCGTGGTATTGGCGCGCACATCGGTGCCGCCCTGCTTCTCGGTCATGGCCATGCCCAGGGTGACCCCGGCCTTGTGCCGGTCGCCGACGTTGCGCGGGTCATATTCGCAGGCCAGGATTTTCGGCAGCCAGTACTCGGCCAGTTCGGGCTGAAGCCGTAGCGCCGGCACGGCGGCGAAGGTCATGGTCAGCGGGCAGCCAGTACCGGCTTCGGCCTGGCTGTGCAGGTAAGTCATCGACGCGCGTGCCACATGGGCGCCAGCGCGGGGTTCGGCCCATGGTAAAGAAGGCAGGCCGTGCTCGACGGCGGTGCGCATCAGCTCGTGGTAGGCCGGGTGGAACTCGACCAGGTCGATGCGATGGCCATAGCGGTCGTGGCTGATGAACTCCGGCTTGTGCGCGTTGGCCAGGAAACCTGCCTGCATCAGCGGGCCGCCCGCCAAGGCGCCGTAGGCATCGATCCGCGACTCGGCCCAGCCCGCGCCGAAACGCCGTGACCACTCCTGCAATGGCAGGTCGAGGCGGTACAGGTTGGCGCCGTCGAGGGACGGTGGCTGGTTGGTGACTTCGTGGGTTTCAGCGTACTGGTGCAGGTTCATCGGGGGGCTCCTGGATCCGGGTAGGCTTGAGAGACCCAGTGAAGCACTGCTTGCCGGGGAGTCAAAGGGGCATTAATGACTAAACGTGTGGTGGGGGTGGCGCATGCCTTGGGAATGCATCAGGGCTGACAGGCGGTGCCACCCAGCAAGGTTTGTAGTCCAATTCTCTATCCCCTGTAGGGCGTTTCCTAAAGCCTCCCTGCCCCGAAAATACCCGTCTACAGGCTGCTAGGTTCCTGGCTTTCATCCTCAAAAAAGAGGCAAGCCATGAGCATGCGCATGAACATATTCGGCCGATACCAGGGCCTTGAGGGCGACCAAACCACCACAGGCGCTGTTTGTATTGCCAGCCGGGCCAGGGGCCGCGTGCACGGCCGCAACTGGCTGCTTCAAGGCGACCCGACCACACCCTGCCCCCTCTGTGGACAAGCGGGCACCATCATCGAGGGCGAATCCCGCTGGAGGCAGGACGACATACCCACTGCTCTGGATGGAGCGCTGGTGCAATGCGGGTGCCCATCGGGCAGCAATCGCCTGGTTGCAAGTGAATATGCACCTGCGCCGCCGCGCAGGGCGCCTGCACCTGAGCCTGTTCATGAGGCACCACCACAGGCCCAAGCGAGTAACCAAGTCAGCAGCAGCTATCAACCTGGGGCACATCAGCCCTCAAAAACAGCGCAGGGCATGGAGCCTGGCTTCTACATCGTTCCGCGCTGCATGACGTATCAGGAAGTCTTGGCAGAACTCGGCGCGCCGCAGGCCAACCTGCCTAACTCGATTCTGGAACGACTGAACCCGACCTATCAGCGTGGGTTCAAGGCAGGTGAGATCTTTGTCATTGGCGACGGTTTGCAGCGGCCGGTGTGCACGCGTGAAGAACTGACTGCAATGAGTGCGGCGAAACAGGCACGGGAAGCGTTGGCGAGCCTGACGCCAGAAGAGGCCGAGTTCATGATGCGCCATCAGGCCGAGATTGCCGGGTTGCTCAGCGATGTGAGCCTGACGATGGGGGTGAGTGAGGCGATGGTTGGCAAGTCGCTGGATGAACTCAGCGACATACTGCGAAAAATTGAAGACCTGCATAAAGATCAACTCATCAAGCATGGGCACCTGAGGCACCCTGAGTTCTTTGCGGAACGTCATAAACTATTCACGCAACTGAGTGTGAACTTAAAAGCGACCGGTTTAAACAAACGCCTCAACCTCGGCAATTATGAAAACCTCCGCCGGGATTTAGGTATATCGTCAAGAAGCTTAGTACACCACTGGAGTAAAGCAGGGGCTCCGAGCCACATCCCTGGTTACTCGACACATTTGGACAAGCTGGCCAAAATGGCTAAATATTTAAAAACCGGGGGACGTATTGGCACTGCTATTGGCGGTAGCGGAGCTGCTATGAAAATTTCTGAGGTGTGCAAAGAGGGCAACACACATGCCTGTAAAAAGTCAGCGTTACTGAGGCAGGTAATTTTTCCGGTGGCTTAGCGGGTGGCTGGTTGGCAGGAAAACTTGCGGGCAGAATTTCTACGAAGGTTTGCTGGAGAGTCGGACCCTACGCCGTTGCATGTGGAATAGTGATCACTGGTGGAGGCGCCTTGGCCGGCAGCATCGGTGGTATGGAAGCGGGCGAGGAGCTAGGCGAATTAGTCTTCGAGGTCTTTGGAGATGATTGATCACCTTGACGTAAAAATAAGATTATTTCTGTTAGGCGCTCCTATCTGCCTCGCTTTAATCGGGCTTGTAGCTGACCTTCACATCGCCTGCTCTCGCCAATATAAAGAAATGACCTCAGCACTCCAACGTAGCGCGTGCCTTCCATTTGCGACCGGCATGTGGGGAGAGCAAAAAATTGGTTCCAGAATTCTAGTGATTTCTGTAATCGCCGGTGCCATTGGATCCCCCGCCTTCAGCATTCGCCGTGGGCTATTGGATGAGCAAGACCACTTACAATTCCCCAGGTATTTAAGAGGTAAAATACTCATTGCATCTTCGCTAAATACTATTGGCATTGCCTGGGTAGCGGCATATTACCTAATGAAGCTGATCAAATGATACACAAACATGTTTCAGAAAAAAGCTGATCGCACAGCTAATTCGCGGGTAAACCCGCTCCCACAGGGATCGCGCATCTTTCAATCTATGCACAATTCCTGTGGGAGCGGGTTCACCCGCGAAAGGGCCGGTACAGCCAATACAAAAGTCAGCGCATCAAGCCCAGCTCGGCATCATCCAGCAGCGCCTTGGCCATGGCTGCGAAGTAATGCGATGCCCACATCATTTGCTGGTCGCCATCCATCAAACCAGTCAGCGACTGGTCCCGTGCATAGCCCATCAACTCGGAGGCCTGCTCGCGAGCGCTGCGGCAGGGGATGCCTTCGGCTATGCGGAACAGAGGATGGGTTTGGCCTTCGCCTTGGTAGAAATAGGTTACGCCTGGGGTGGTTTTGGTTTCGTCGGTCATGGGTTCTCCTGAATGCTCGTTGACCTCCTCTTCCGTTTCCACAGGAAGGGTGGCAGCTGTACACGGGGTGGAAACCCGAGTGCATTCAGGGAAAACTCGGTAGGCACGAGGCCTCCCGGGTACAGCCGCCATGAACGACATACCCTGAAATGCTTACTACAGGTTTCCACACCCGATCGCTGAACCGTCAGCGACAGGCAAAGCCTAGAGGGCGGGATTTGCAGGAACAATCAGACGCGTGTCGACAGAGGTTGTAGGGTATTTCGCAGGGGATCGAGTTGCCAGTCCTGAGGCGTAGGAAGAGTCTGAAATTGTAGTAGGCATGCATGTCTTGGACAGGCACCAAGGCTGGCAGGTGTTCGCCCTGACAGGTGTAGCGAAACCTGTCAGTTAAAAAACCGTGTAGTCCAAATCTCTACCTCTTGTAGGACTCTTCCTAAACCCTTTCCAACCCGAAAATACCCGTCTAGAGGCTGCTAGCTTCCTGGCTTTCATCCTCAAAAAAGAGGCGAGCCATGAGCATGCGCATGAATATCTTCGGCCGATACCAGGGCCTGGACGGCGACCAAACCACCACAGGCGCTATCTGCATTGCCAGCCGTGCCAGGGGCCGCGTGCATGGCCGCAACTGGCTGCTTCAAGGCGACCCGACCACACCCTGCCCCCTCTGTGGACAAGCGGGCACCATCATCGAGGGCGAATCCCGCTGGAGGCAGGACGATATACCCACTGCCCTGGATGGAGCGCTGGTGCAATGCGGGTGCCCATCGGGCAGCAATCGACTGGTTGCAAATGGATATGCACCTGCGCCGCCGCGCAGGGCGCCTGTACCTGAGCCTGTTCATGAGGCACCACCACAGGCACAAGCGAGTAACCAAGTAAGCAGCCGCTATCAACCTGGGGCACATCAGCCCTCAAAAACAGCGCAGGGCATGGAGCCTGGCTTCTACATCGTTCCGCGCTGCATGACGTATCAGGAAGTCTTGGCAGAACTCGGCGCGCCGCAGGCCAACCTGCCTGGCTCGATTCTGGAACGACTGAACCCGACCTATCAGCGAGGGTTCAAGGCAGGTGAGATCTTTGTCATTGGCGACGGTTTGCAGCGGCCGGTGTGTACGCGTGAAGAACTGACTGCAATGAGTGCGGCGAAACAGGCGCGGGAAGCGTTGGCGAGCCTGACGCCAGAAGAGGCCGAGTTCATGATGCGCCATCAGGCCGAGATTGCCGGGTTGCTCAGCGATGTGAGCCTGGCGATGGGGGTGAGTGAGGCGATGGTTGGCAAGTCGCTGGATGAACTCAGCGACATACTGCGAAAAATTGAAGACCTGCATAAAGATCAATTCATCAAGCATGGGCATCTTAGGCACCCTGAGTTCTTTGCGGAACGTCATAAACTATTTACGCAATTAAGTAAAAATTTGAACGCAACCGTTCTGAACAAGCGGCTCAATCTCGGAAATTATGAGAGTCTGCGGCGGGACCTGGGAATCTCATCGAAAAGTTTAGTCCATCATTGGAGCAAGGCGGGAGGACCGACACACATCCCTGGCTACGCGACACATATGGATAAACTGGCCAAGATGACCAAATATTTGAAAACCGGCGGGCGTATAGGGATTACTATTGGTGGAATCGGCTCGGCAATCAAAGTCTCTGAAGTCTGTAAAGAGGGAAACACCACAGCCTGCGAAAAAGTCAAAGTTACTGAAACAAGTAATTTCTCTGGCGGCTTAGCCGGCGGCTGGGCGGCCGGCAAAGTATCAGCCAGAGTCTCTGCGAAGGTTTGCTGGAGATTTGGACCCGGGACTGTCGCATGTGGAATAGTAATCACCGGCACAGGTACCTTGGCTGGTAGCGTCGGCGGCATGAAATATGGTGAAAAGCTCGGCGAATTAGTCTTCGAGGTCTTTGCAGATGATTGAGCATCTTGACTTAAAGCTAAGACTATTGTTGCTAGCAACACCTGCATGCCTAATTTTAATCGGGCTTGCTTCTGATGTTCATATCGCCTGCTCTCGCCAATATAAAGAGATGACCTCGGCACTCCAACGGAGTGCGTGCCTTCCATTTGCGACTGCCATGTGGGGGGAGAAAAAAATTGGCTCCAGAGTGCTAGTCATTTCTGTAATCGCTGGCGCCATCGGATCACCAACTTCAAGTATTCGTAGAGGGCTTATGGATGAGCGAGACTACCGACAATTCCCTAAGAAGCTAAAAAGCAAAATACTTATTTCATCATCACTGAACATCATCGGCATCATCTGGATAGCCGTAAACTTCTTCATCTAATAGCCGACCTGAGAGCCCCCTTGTGACCTCTGACCAGAACCACCGCCCCGAATCGCCAATCACCTCACACCCCCAAAAAACGCAACTCCATGTCACGTCCATTTCAAAACTCATAATTATGGCATCCTTATCAATGGGCCTGTACCTTTATTATTGGTACTATCGACACTGGTTGCTCATTAGAGGTCAGCATGGCCTCAGACTCATCCCGCTGCTTTGTACAATATTCAGCGCCTTGACAATATTCTTCTTGATGAAAAAAATCGTCGCTCGCTGTACTCAAGCGAATCGGTCTGCAGAAGGTAGTGCGGTCGGTGTCACTCTGATGGTGTACGCACCCATCCTACTGATAGTGGGCTGGGAATTTTATATATCCGAAAAAGTACTGAGCAACCTGCCGCTCTCTTTTTTCACCATAATCCCGATTATGCTCACACTCCTCTACACCACCTTTTTCTCGGTAGCAATGGTGCAGATACAACAAGCAATCAATATTTGCGAGGGTGATGCGTGCGGGTTTGAAAATTCAAAAATAACTTGGGCAAATGTTCTATGGCTGATTATCTGCTGGATGCCCATCACCGCTCTTTTTGGGTTTTTGTCGGCTTACGGAGCATTGATGCCTTAACCCGCGCTACCTAGCCCTGCTTGAGGACTCACCGCGGGGCACCGATTCCCACAGTGATAGCGCATCTTTCAATCTATGCACAATTCCTGTGGGAGCGGGTTCACCCGCGAAAGGGCCGGTACAGCCAATACAAAAGTCAGCGCATCAAGCCCAGCTCGGCATCATCCAGCAGCGCCTTGGCCATGGCTGCGAAGTAATGCGATGCCCACATCATTTGCTGGTCGCCATCCATCAAACCAGTCAGCGACAAGTCCCGTGCATAGCCCATCAACTCGGAGGCCTGCTCGCGGGCGCTGCGGCAGGGGATGCCTTCGGCTATGCGGAACAGCGGATGGGTTTGGCCTTCGCCTTGGTAGAAATAGGTTACGCCTGGGGTGGTTTTGGTTTCGTCGGTCATCGATTGGGCACCATATCGTTATGTGCCACCCGTCAGTTTCCACACATTGGGGTGACAGCTGCACACGGAGTGGAAATCCAGGCATATGGCAAACCCGGTAGGCGAAAGCCTCCCGCGTACAGCTGTCATGACAACAAGCACCCTATGAACTGCCAGGTTTCCACACCCGATCGCTGAACCGTCAGCGACAGGCAAAGCCTAGAGGGAGGGATTTGCAGGAACAATCAGACGCGTGTCGACAGAGGTTGTAGGGTATTTCGCAGGGGATCGAGTTGCCAGCCCCGAGCCGTAGGAAGAGTCTGAAATCGTCGTAGCCAATGAATCTCTTGGGGCCGCTTCGCGGCCCTTCGCAGGCACGCCCGCTCCCACTGGTTTTGTGCTCAGCCCAAGCTGTGCGCGATCCTTGTGGGAGCGGGCGAGCCCGCGAAGGGCTGCAAAGCAGCCCCAATAAAAACCTACAGCGAACGCCTCGTCTGTTGGATATTCGGAGTCATCTGCACCTGCGAAATCGCCACGTTCAAACTCAATTCAAACCGGCTCCCCAACCCGCGCGTCGATTCATGCGCCAACCTGGCCCCAGCAACTCCCCCATCTGCCGGCAGATCGACAAACCAATCCCCAAGCCGCCATACCGCCGGGTCATCGAACCGTCGACCTGGAAGAACCGCTGGTACAGGGTCGACTGCTCCAGGTCATCGAAGCCGATACCGCTATCACTGACGGTAAAGGTCAAGGCCAGGTCGCCCGGCCCCAACCGGCGGCCGCGCACCTGGATCATCACCCCGCCCTGATGGGTGAACTTCAAACCGTTGTCCACCAGGCAGCCCAGGCACTGGGCCAGTTTCTTCCCGTCACCCAGCAGCCCGTCCGGCAGGTCGGCCGGTATGTCCAGGCTCAGGTACAAGCCTTTGCGCAGGGCCTGCCCGGCATAACCGGCGCGCAAGCCCTGCAGCAGTGCGCGCAGGCTGAACGGCGCCGGCTGCGCGCGCAGGCGGCCTGCCTGCAGCTCGGACAGGGTAAGAATGGCGTCGACCATGTCCATCATGCCTTGCGCAGACCCCACCGCCGTGCGGTGGTACTGGGCCATTTCGGCCCCCATCGGCAGGGTGTGCATCAGTTCCAGCGAGCCGATAACGCCATTCATCGGGGTACGCAGCTCATGGGTCACGCTGGCCAGGAACTCGTCTTTCAGGCGGTTGCTCCTGGCCAGTTCCAGGTTCAGTTGCTCCAGCGTGCGCCCGGTCTCGCGCAAGGTTCGCGCCTGTTGCTCACGCAGGCTGTTGATCCGGTCGGCCAGCGCCAGCGACAGCAATGCCACCTCCAGCGCAGAACCCAACTGGCTGGCATACATGGTGATAAACACATTTGGCAGGTAGCCCAGCACCATCAAGGTGTTGACCAGGCCTCCAAGCAGAAACGCCGTCCAGGCGATGATGAACCAGCGCGCCACGCGCAAGCCACGCCACCAGGCGTACAAGCCAGCGCTGAAGATGCTAACGGTGAACAGTAAAGCCAGTAGCGTGGCCATGCGCAGGGCACTGCCGTAGGGCATGCTCACCGCCAGCACCATCACCAGCGCACCGCCCAGCATCAGTAGCTGCAGCAGCCGGTCAAAGCCACGGCTGATGTTGCCCAGTTGCAGGAAGTGCCGGGCAAACTGGCAGCCGAACAGGCCTGCCGCACCAATGAACAGCGGCGTCGAGGCGTTCGCCCACCAGGGGCTGTCCGGCCAGAAGTAGGCCACGCCCGCACCGTTCACCGACACCTGGTACAAACCGAACGAGGCGATATAGAGAATGTAGTAGAGGTAGCTGACGTCGCGCACGCTGAGGTAGATGAACAGGTTGTACACCAGCATCACCAGCAACACGCCGTAAATGATCCCCAGTACATACAAGCGCGTGGGCTGCTCCTCCATGTAGGCTTCGGCGGACCATAGCGCCAGCGGCGCCTGCACCGAGCCCTGACTGTGCAGGCGCAGATAGGCGGTGGTTACCTGCCCAGGCGGCAGTTGCAGTTCGAACAGGTAGTTGTTCTGCCGGATCTGGCGGCTGTCGTAGGGCAAGGCATCGCCGGTGCGCTGGGCCAGGCGAAAGCCACCCTTGCCGTCTGGCAGGTACAGCTCGATGTGGTCCAGCGGCGGATAGGCCAGCTCCAGCAACCATTGCCGTGGGGCAGCGCTGGGCGCGGCAACAGGGCGCAGCTCGACCTTGAGCCAGAACACCGAGCTGGAGTAACCGGCATTGAGCACGTCTTCGTGGTGGGGGTGGAAATGTTTGGCGAACCCGGGGGCACTGACCTGGGCGATGCTGGCACTGCCATCGAGGTCTTCGTAAACCTGCATGGCCTTGCCCAACGGAAGATGCCGGGTAGCGTCGTCGAAATCGACGGCTCCGGCCAGCACGGGCAGCAAGCCCAGAAGCACAATCAGCAAATAGCGCATACAGCCCCAGCATGGCCTGTCCGGTCGCGTCGCGGTAGCCTCCCATCCGTTTGAGACGACGTGATCCGGCAGAACCCGTTTGTCGAGTTATCCGAGCACTCTAGCATAGCTTCCCAACCTGGCAATCGGTCATGTCAAAAACCAAAGAAAACGCTCTAAATCAATACTTTCAGCAGAGCCACAAATAGAAATCTGACCGATCGATCAGTAAATCTCGTTTGTCGGACGATCCGCCCAAACAGGTTTGGTGGTAAGCTCGCCGACCATGAATACCTACAGCTCCCGCCCCGTTGTCCTCTGTCTCTCCGGCCACGACCCCAGTGGCGGCGCCGGCCTGCAGGCAGATATCGAAGCCCTGATCGCCCAAGGCTGTCACGCTGCACCCGCAGTGACCGCCCTGACCGTGCAGGATACCGTCAACGTTTCCGACTTCCGCGTGCTCGACCGCGAGTGGGTACTGGCCCAGGCCAATGCCGTACTGGCCGACTCCACGGTGACCGCCGTCAAGCTGGGCATGCTCGGCTCGATCGAGATGGTCGACACCGTCGCCGAACTGCTGGCCGCCCACCCGCACCTGCCGCTGGTTTGCGACCCGGTCCTGCGTGCTGGCGGCGGTGGCCGTCTGGGCAAGGACGAAGTGGGCTACGCCGTGCGCGAACGCCTGCTGCCGCTGGCGACCATTGCCACACCAAACCTGCCAGAAGCCCGCATCCTCGCCGAACTGCCCGAAGGCACCGCCGACGAATGTGCCGAAAAGCTGCTGCCGTTCTGTAGACACCTGCTGATTACCGGCGGTCACGGCGACGAAGACGAAATTCACAACCGCCTGTACACCCAGGACGGTCAGCACCACACCTGGACCTGCCAGCGCCTGCCAGGCAGCTATCACGGCTCGGGCTGCACCCTGGCCAGCGCCCTGGCTGGCCGCCTGGCCCTCGGCGAGCAGCTGGAAAGCGCCGTGCGCAGCGCCCTGGACTACACCTGGCGCACCCTGCGTGACGCCGAGCAGCTGGGCCGGGGCCAGTATGTGCCGCGCCGCCTGCCCCTGGACTTCTGCTCCTGATACGAGGCCTTCAATGAAGCTACGCGGTCTGTACGCCATCACCGACAGCCAGCTGCTCGCTGGCCGTCTCCTGTCCCATGTCGAGGCGGCACTAGAAGGCGGCGTGTGCCTGCTGCAGTACCGCGACAAAAGTGACGACGCGGCGCGCCGCCTGCGTGAAGCCGAAGGGCTGATGAAGCTCTGCGAGCGCTACGGCACCCAGCTGCTCATCAACGATGACGCCGAACTGGCCGCGCGCCTGGGCGTCGGCGTACACCTGGGCCAGACTGACGGCCCGCTGACCCCGGCCCGCGCCCTGCTCGGCCGCCGGGCGATCATCGGCTCCACCTGCCACGCCAGCCTCGAGCTGGCCGCCCAGGCCGCCAGCGAAGGTGCCAGCTACGTCGCCTTTGGCCGCTTCTTCAATTCCGTTACCAAGCCGGGCGCGCCCGCCGCCAACGTTGAACTGCTGGAGCAGGCGCGTGCCCAGGTGAAACTGCCCATTGCCGTGATCGGCGGCATCACCCTCGACAACGCCGCCCCGCTGGTCGCCCACGGTGCCGACCTGCTGGCGGTGATCCATGGCCTGTTCGGTGCCGACAGCGCGCAAGAAGTCACCCGCCGCGCCCGCGCCTTCAACGCCTTGTTCGCATCCTGATTTCGAGAGAACCTTTCATGTCCCGTTCCGAAGACCTGTTCGCCAAAGCCCAGAAGCACATCCCAGGCGGCGTCAACTCGCCGGTCCGCGCTTTCAAGAGCGTTGGCGGCACGCCACTGTTCTTCAAGCATGCCGAAGGCGCCTATGTCGTTGACGAGGACGACAAGCGCTACGTCGACTACGTCGGCTCCTGGGGCCCGATGATCCTCGGCCACGGCCACCCGGACGTACTGGACTCGGTACGCAAGCAGCTGGAGCACGGCCTGTCCTACGGCGCACCCACCGCCATGGAAACCGACATGGCCGACCTGGTCTGCTCGCTGGTGCCGTCCATGGAAATGGTCCGCATGGTCAGCTCGGGCACCGAAGCCACCATGAGCGCCATCCGTCTGGCCCGTGGTTACACCGGCCGTGACGCCATCATCAAGTTCGAAGGCTGCTACCACGGCCACTCCGACAGCCTGCTGGTAAAAGCCGGCTCCGGCCTGCTGACCCAGGGCGTACCAAGCTCGGCCGGCGTGCCGGCAGACTTCGCCAAGCACACCCTGACCCTGCCGTTCAACGACATCGCCGCGGTCGAGAAAACCCTGGCCGACGTTGGCCAGACGGTGGCGTGCATCATCGTCGAGCCCGTGGCCGGCAACATGAACTGTGTACCCCCGGCGCCGGGCTTCCTTGAAGGCCTGCGCGAGCAGTGCGACAAACACGGCGTGGTACTGATCTTTGACGAAGTGATGACCGGCTTCCGCGTATCGCTGGGCGGCGCCCAAGGCCACTATGGCATCAAGCCGGACCTGTCCACCTTCGGCAAGATCGTCGGTGGCGGCATGCCGGTCGGCTGCTTCGGCGGCAAACGCGAAATCATGGGCTGCATCGCCCCACTCGGCCCGGTCTACCAGGCCGGCACCCTGTCGGGCAACCCGCTGGCCATGGCCGCCGGCCTCACTACCCTGAAGCTGATCAGCCGCCCGGGCTTCCACGCCGAGCTGACCGACTACACCAGCCGCATGCTCGATGGCCTGCAACAACGTGCCGATGCTGCTGGCATACCGTTCGTCACCACCCAGGCGGGTGCCATGTTCGGCCTGTACTTCAGCGGCGCCGACGACATCGTCACCTTCGAAGACGTGATGAGCAGCGATGCCGAGCGCTTCAAGCGCTTCTTCCATTTGATGCTGGATGGCGGCGTGTACCTGGCACCCAGCGCGTTCGAGGCGGGCTTCACCTCCATCGCCCATGGCGACAAAGAGCTGCAGATCACCCTGGATGCGGCTGAAAAGGCCTTTGCAGCGCTGAAGTAATTGCCAGCCTGCACCGGCCTCTGTGGGAGCGGGCTTGCCCCGAGAAGAGGCCGGTACAGGCAATAATTACGCATGCACAATCAGCTGACTTCCCCAACCAAGCAGAAATTCGAGTAAAACTTTGTAAGGTTGGCGCTGCTTATCCCATAATGTGCCACCAGAGACATTGGCCGCAGCTTTGCAGAGGTAAGTCGATCCCCATGAACCGCACCGGCCGCGCCCTGACCCTGGGCTGCCTGTTGCTTCTTCAGCCCCTGCTGGCCTTGGCGGAGGGCGGTAACTCGTTGCTTATTCCGGCGACGGGCCGCTGCACCTTGAATGTTCAGCCTGAAGACCTGGCAAACGCCCTCAAGGCCTGCGAGCAGACGGCAACTGCGGGGGATGCCCAGGCACAATTCGAACTGGGCGAGTACTACTACACGCAAACCCCGAAAAACCTCGACAAAGCCCTGGACTGGTTCCAGAAGGCTTCGCTGCAAGGCCAGGCCGACGCCCAGTACCGCCTGGGTGCCATGTTCTTCCATGGCGAAGGGGTCAAGGCCAACAACGTGCAGGCCTACATCCTGCTGAAGATGGCCGCGGTCAACGGTGCCGAAGATGCATTGGACATGGCCGACGAAGTCACCGAGCAAATGCCCCGCGACGAGCTGGAGCATGCCACCCAGGTGCTCGGCCAGATCTTCCGCAAATACCTGCTGGAACTGCAAAACGCCGAAGGGCGCACGCCGTTCTCGCCGCTCCCCTGAGGGTTATTTTTCCGGCATTGGCATCGGGAACGGCATCACATTGCCGCCGCCCTTGGCTTCGCTGATCTTTGCCGTGCCCAGGCGCTCGACTTCGTCGATTCGCACGATCGAGTGCATTGGCACGAAACTGCGGATTACCCCCTCGAACTGGCTCTTGAGCTTCTCCTCGCTCGGGTCCACCACCAGTTGCGAGCGCTCGCCGAACACGAACTCCTCGATTTCCAGAAAGCCCCACAGGTCGCTTTGATAGATCTGCTTGGCATACATCTCGAAGACCTGCCCCTGGTTGAGGAAGATCACTTTATAGATGGCAGGTTCGCGTTTGCTCATGATGGGAGGGATAACACATGCGTAAGAAAAGGCAGGCATGATACCTGCTCCGGCCTCTTCGCGGGTGAACCCGCTCCCACAGGTCATGCACACAACCTGTGGGAGCGGGTTCACCCGCGAAGAGGCCAGAACAGGCAGTACATACCGTTGAACGTTTCAGTGCTTTCGCCACTGGCATTCAAGGGTTATTCTTGAGTTCACATCCATTGCCGTCGAGCGGCTAAAAACGACCTTGAACGCACCCATAGAACCCCATCGTTTCATCCTCGAGCCCTTCGAGGCCCACCGTTTCGCCAACTTGTGCGGGCAGTTCGACGAGCACTTGCGCCTGATCGAACAGCGCCTGGCCATCGAAATCCGCAACCGCGGCAATCAGTTCGAACTGATAGGCGAACCCAAGACCACCTCTGCGGCCGAACAGTTGCTGCGCCGTCTCTACCGCGAGACCAAGGCCACCGACCTGTCGCCCGAAACCGTGCACCTGTACCTGCAGGAGTCGGCTGTCGAGAACATCGACAACCCGGCGGTCAACGAGGTCAGCGTGTCGCTGCGTACGCGCAAGGGCAACATTCGCCCGCGCGGGCTCAACCAGCAGCGCTACGTGAAGGAAATCCTGGCCAACGACATCAACTTCGGCATTGGCCCGGCCGGTACCGGCAAGACCTACCTCGCCGTAGCGTGCGCCGTGGACGCGCTTGAGCGCGAACAGGTGCGCCGCATCCTGCTGGTGCGCCCGGCGGTGGAGGCAGGCGAAAAGCTTGGTTTCCTGCCCGGCGACCTGGCGCAGAAGATCGACCCGTACCTGCGCCCGCTGTACGACGCCCTTTACGAAATGCTCGGCTTCGAACACGTGGCCAAGCTGATCGAGCGCCAGGTGATCGAGATCGCCCCGCTGGCCTACATGCGTGGCCGCACCCTGAACAACAGCTTCATCATCCTCGACGAAAGCCAGAACACCACGCTGGAACAGATGAAAATGTTCCTCACCCGCATCGGCTTCGGCTCCACCGCGGTGATCACCGGCGACATCACCCAGGTCGACCTGCCACGTGGCACCAAGTCGGGCCTGGCACACGTCATCGAGGTGCTGAAGGACGTTCCGGGCATCAGCTTTACCCACTTCCAACCCAAAGATGTGGTTCGTCACCCACTGGTGCAGCGCATTGTAGAAGCCTACGACCGCTTCGAAGCCCGCCAGGCCAAGCCCGAGGCGCCCGGCAAAGATGCTTGAACTTGATATCCAACGGGCCACGGACGCTGCCGCCCCGGATGACGCCGCCTTCCGCCGCTGGTGCGAACTGGCCCTGCGCCAGCGCAGCGCCGACTCGGAAATGACCATTCGCCTGGTCGACGAAACCGAAGGCCGAGAGCTGAATCGCACCTACCGGCATAAAGACTACGCGACCAATGTGCTGTCGTTCCCGGCCGATGTGCCCGATGACTTGCTCGATATCCCGCTGCTGGGCGACCTGGTGATCTGTGTCGCGGTGGTCGAGCGCGAAGCGGCCGAACAAGGCAAGTTGCTGGAGGCCCACTGGGCGCACCTGGTCATCCACGGTTGCCTGCACCTGCTCGGCTACGACCACATCGATGATGAGGAAGCCGAAGAAATGGAAAGCCTGGAACGGGAATTGCTGGCAGAACTGGGTCACCCCGACCCGTACGCCGACGATGAAACCGACTCAATCACACACTGAAACACGAAGGATCACGAGAACCGCCATGAGCGAAGATCGATCGAGCAACGGGCAAAAGTCCTGGCTGGGCAAACTGACCCAGGCTTTTGCCCATGAGCCGAAAAACCGCCAGGAGCTCCTTGAGCTGCTGCGCGAAGCCCATCAGAACAAATTGCTGGACAGCGAAGCGCTGACCATCGTCGAAGGCGCCATCCAGGTCGCCGACCTGCAGGTGCGCGACATCATGGTGCCGCGCTCGCAGATGAACAGCATCAAGGCCGGCCAGTCGCCGCGCGAGTTTCTGCCCGCGGTGATAGACGCCGCGCACTCGCGCTACCCGGTGATCGGCGAAAGCCACGACGATGTGCTCGGGGTCCTGCTCGCCAAAGACCTGCTGCCGCTGATCCTCAAGGAGAACGGCGACAGCTTCAACATCAAGGACCTGCTGCGCCCGGCCACCTTCGTGCCCGAGTCCAAGCGCCTGAACGTGTTGCTGCGCGAGTTCCGCGCCAACCATAACCACATGGCCATCGTCATCGACGAATATGGCGGTGTGGCGGGCCTGGTCACCATCGAAGACGTGCTGGAGCAGATTGTCGGCGATATCGAGGACGAGCACGACGTCGAGGAAGACAGCTACATCAAGCCGCTGCCCAGCGGCGACTTCCTGGTCAAGGCGCTTACCCCGATCGAGAACTTCAACGAGTTCTTCGACAGCGAGTTTTCCGATGACGAGTTCGACACGGTCGGCGGCCTGGTGATGAGCGCCTTTGGCCACCTGCCCAAGCGCAACGAAACCACCGAGATCGGGTCTTACAAGTTCCGTATTCTCAACGCCGACAGCCGGCGGATACACTTGCTGCGCCTGACCCCGATCACCCGTTAAGGACAAACATGCGTTGGATCACCCGCCCCGGCTGGCCCGGTAACCTGCTGGCCCTGGCGGCCGGTGCCTCCACCCTTCTGGCCCTGGCGCCGTTCGACATCTGGCCGCTGGCCATATTGTCCATCGCCGTGCTCTACCTTGGCCTGCGTGAGCTAACCCCGCGCCAGGCCATGTGGCGGGGCTGGTGGTTCGGTTTCGGCCTGTATGGCGCCGGCACCTGGTGGATCTACGTCAGCATGAACACCTACGGCGGCGCCTCGCCGCTGCTGGCGATCCTGCTGCTACTGGCGTTCTTCGCCGCCCTGGCCTGGTTCTTTGCCCTGCCCACCTGGCTATGGGCACGCTGGCTGAGGCGCAACGAAGCGCCACTGGCCGACGCGTTGTGCTTCGCCGCCCTGTGGCTGCTGCAAGAGGCCTTCCGCGGCTGGTTCCTGACCGGTTTCCCCTGGCTCTACGCTGGCTACAGCCAGCTGGACGGCCCACTGGCCGGCCTGGCACCGCTGGGCGGCGTGTGGCTGGTCTCCTTCGCCCTGGCGCTGACGGCGGCCCTGTTGTGCAACCTGCACCGCCTGCGCGCCCGCCCGTCGTTCCTGGCCGTGGCCTGCCTGCTGTTGCTGGCCCCGTGGGCACTGGGCCTGGCGCTCAAGGGCCATGCCTGGACCAAACCGGCAGGCGACCCGCTGAAAGTGGCCGCCATTCAGGGCAACGTCGAGCAGGACCTGAAATGGGACCCGGCGCACATCGACGCGCAACTGGCGCTGTACCGTGACCTGAGTTTCAGCTCCAAACCTGTGGATCTGCTGGTCTGGCCAGAAACCGCAGTGCCGGTACTCAAGGACCAGGCCCAGGGTTACATCGACGTGATGGGCCGCTTCGCCGCCGAGCGTCATTCGGCGCTGATCACTGGCGTGCCGGTACGTGAAGTGGTGCATCACCAGCGCCGCTACTACAACGGCATCACCGTCACCGGTGAAGGCGATGGCACCTACCTCAAGCAGAAGCTGGTGCCGTTTGGCGAGTACGTGCCGCTGCAGGACATGCTGCGGGGCATGATCGAGTTCTTCAACCTGCCCATGTCCGACTTCGCCCGCGGGCCTGAAGACCAGCCGCTGCTGCAGGCCAAGGGCTATCAGATTGCGCCCTACATCTGCTACGAAGTGGTCTACCCCGAGTTTGCCGCAGGCCTGGCCGCGCGCAGCGACCTGCTGCTGACCATCAGCAACGACACCTGGTTCGGCAAATCGATCGGCCCCTTGCAGCACCTGCAGATGGCCCAGATGCGCGCACTGGAAGCCGGCCGCTGGATGATCCGCGCCACCAACAACGGCGTGACCGCGCTGATCGACCCGTTTGGCCGCATTACCACGCAAGTGCCGCAGTTCCAGCAGGCGGTGCTGTATGGCGAAGTGGTGCCGATGCAGCAATTGACGCCATACCTGAAATGGCGCTCGTGGCCGCTGGCGATCGTCTGTGTACTGCTGCTGGGCTGGGCGTTGCTGGCAGGCCGTATTGCAAAAACCGTCTGATGATGCTGCCTGTGCCGGCCTCTTCGCGGGCTTGCCCGCTCCCACAGGGACTGCACACGCCTCGAAGGCTGCGCTAATTCTGTGGGAGCGGGCAAGCCCGCGAAGAGGCCGGCACAGGCAGCACAAGGTTCAATAAAAGACCCGATACCCCACCAACCCCACCACTTCATTAAGCAACTGCCCGCTCTGCCACATCGCCCGACTCTCCGGCAGCAACCCGGCAAACGGCCGCGCATGATCGCGCCCCAGGAACCCCACCGGCGCCGACACCACCTCGAACCCCGCCTGTTCAAAGCTCCACCGCGAGCGCTGCATGTGCCAGGCCTGAGTTACCACCACCACGCGGCGAATCCCCAACGGCTGCAACACCTTGCGCGTGAGCTGGGCATTTTCCCAGGTCGTGCGGCTGGCCTCTTCGCGCCATTTCACCTCGACTGCAAAGTCTTCACGCAAGCGATCAGCCATCAACCGCGCCTCGCTCGGCGGGGTGCCATAGTGCAGCCCACCACTGGTCAGCACCGGCAACCCCGATGCTTTGGCCAGCTGCGCGGCAAAGCGCAGGCGCTCCAGCGCCGTGGCCGTGGGCTGGTCGCTACCGCCCCAGGCAGGGTCGCCGCGCTCACGCCCCGCACCCAGCACCACAATCGCATCCGCCCGGCTCGCCAGGCTGGCCCAGTCGCTCACGGCCAACGGCGGCTCGCTTTCCAGCATACGGGCGGTTTCCTGCACCACCAGCGGCAGGCTCATCAGCCACAGGCCACCCAGCCCCACGGCAAAGCACAGGGCCGCCAACCGTGGCCGCCGCGCACGCAACCACCAGGCCGCGAGCAGCAGCAGGAACAGGATGCCCGGCGGCATCAGCCATTGTTTGATGAAGAATCGGATCGGCATCGGCCACACCTCCTTGGCAGGCGTGCAGCCTAAAAGGATCGGCGCCGGTCAACAAGGGAGCGACCGGCGCCAATCGTGAGCTGTGTGATATTGAAGAACCGGCGCGCGATGGCCTGCGGCTGGCATCCTGAACGGCTAGCGATGTGGCAGCGTCCTGGATCTCGCCGTATTGGCGGGGCGTTTCTTGTCCTTGAGCCAGATGATCTTGGCCGATGTCGGCTCCGCTTGTGGGTAACTGCCGGCACAGGCACTTTGGCGCTCCGGGAGGGCATCCAGGTAGGCCTTGATCACTTCGAACTCGGCATGGCTCAGGCCGCGCAATTCCAGCTCGGCTGGCATCTCGTCACGCAATCGCACCGAGGTCCTGGCCGCTTCCAGCGCCAGGCCAAGCCGGTCGATCAGGCGCTCGTAAAGCTCCGGCTTGATTGCGGGTAGCTGCGTCTCTCCCATCCGTTCACCTCATTGAAGATAAAGAATATCTCCCCCCACACCTGAGCTTAGCGGCGCAATGAAAAGCAGCAGCCTGCCGCGACCAGCGGGCATTCGCAACGAAGGTTTCCCACGATACGCAACGCTGCTGTATGCTACGGCGTTCACTCTAAACGACACCGGAGTACCGGTTGCAGCGAGGTTCCGCTGCCTGGAACAAGGTCTCTTCTCTCTCAGCCAAAAGTAGCCATGCACGAACAATACACGCCCCGTGATATCGAAGCCGCCGCCCAGAATTTCTGGGACGAGCAACAATCGTTCGCTGTTACCGAACAGCCAGGCAAAGACACCTACTATTGCCTATCGATGTTCCCGTACCCGAGCGGCAAGCTACACATGGGCCACGTGCGCAACTACACCATCGGTGACGTGATTGCCCGCTACCAGCGCATGCTGGGCAAAAACGTTCTGCAGCCGATGGGCTGGGACGCCTTCGGCATGCCCGCGGAAAACGCGGCGATGAAAAACAACGTCGCCCCGGCCAAGTGGACATACGAAAACATCGACTACATGAAGACCCAGCTCAAGAGCCTGGGCCTGGCCATCGACTGGGCACGTGAAGTCACCACCTGCAAGCCCGACTACTACCGTTGGGAGCAGTGGCTGTTCACCCGCCTGTTCGAGAAAGGCATCATCTACCGCAAGAACGGCACCGTGAACTGGGACCCGGCGGACCAGACCGTACTGGCCAACGAGCAGGTCATCGACGGCCGTGGCTGGCGTTCGGGCGCGCTGATCGAAAAGCGCGAAATCCCGATGTACTACTTCCGCATCACCGACTACGCCGACGAGCTGCTGGAAAGCCTCGACGAGCTGCCGGGCTGGCCTGAACAGGTCAAGACCATGCAGCGCAACTGGATCGGCAAGTCGCGCGGCATGGAAGTGCAGTTCCCGTACGACCAGGCCAGCATCGGCCACGAAGGCACCCTCAAGGTCTTTACCACCCGCCCGGACACGCTGATGGGCGCGACCTACGTCGCCGTTGCCGCCGAGCACCCGCTGGCCACCCAGGCTGCCCAGGGCAACCCGGCGCTGCAGGCGTTCATCGACGAGTGCAAGAGCGGCAGCGTTGCCGAGGCCGACATGGCGACCCAGGAGAAGAAGGGCATGGCCACTTCCCTGCTGGTCGAGCACCCGCTGACCGGCGAGAAGCTGCCGGTATGGGTCGCCAACTATGTGCTGATGCACTACGGCGATGGCGCCGTAATGGCCGTGCCGGCCCACGACGAGCGCGACTTCGAGTTCGCCCACAAGTACAAGCTGCCGGTCAAGGCCGTGGTACGCACCAGCGCTGGCGATGAAGTCGGCAGCGAGTGGCAGGCCGCCTATGGCGAGCACGGCCAGCTGATCAACTCCGCCGAGTTCGACGGCCTGGACTTCGCCGGTGCTTTCGACGCCATCGAAGCCGCCCTGATCCGCAAGGACCTCGGCAAGTCGCGTACCCAGTTCCGCCTGCGCGACTGGGGCATCAGCCGTCAGCGCTACTGGGGCTGCCCGATCCCGATCATCCATTGCCCGTCCTGCGGCGACGTACCGGTGCCGGAAGACCAGCTGCCGGTCACCCTGCCGGAGAACGTGGTACCGGACGGCGCTGGCTCGCCACTGGCGCGCATGCCAGAATTCTACGAATGCACCTGCCCGAAATGCGGCACTGCGGCCAAGCGCGAAACCGACACCATGGACACTTTCGTCGAATCGTCCTGGTACTTCGCCCGCTATGCCTCGCCGAACTACGACAAGGGCCTGGTCGACCCGAAAGCCGCCAACCACTGGCTGCCGGTAGACCAGTACATCGGTGGTATCGAACACGCGATCCTGCACCTGCTGTACGCGCGCTTCTTCCACAAGCTGATGCGCGACGAAGGCCTGGTCACCTCGAACGAGCCGTTCAAGAACCTGCTGACCCAGGGCATGGTAGTCGCCGAAACCTACTACCGCGTGGCCAGCAATGGCGGCAAGGACTGGTTCAACCCGGCCGATGTCGAGATCGAGCGCGATGCCAAGGCCAAGATCATCGGCGCCCGGCTGAAGACCGACGGCCTGCCGGTGGAAATCGGCGGCACCGAGAAGATGTCGAAGTCGAAAAATAACGGCGTCGACCCGCAATCGATGATCGAAGCCTACGGCGCCGACACCTGCCGCCTGTTCATGATGTTCGCCTCGCCGCCCGACATGAGCCTGGAATGGTCCGACTCCGGCGTCGAAGGTGCCAGCCGCTTCCTGCGCCGTGTCTGGCGCCTGGCACAGGCCCACGTCAGCCAAGGCCTGCCGGGCAAGCTGGATATCGCCGCCCTGGACGATGCGCAGAAGGTCATCCGCCGTGCCATCCACGCCGCCATCAAGCAGGCCAGCAACGATGTAGGCCAGTTCCACAAGTTCAATACCGCCATCGCCCAGGTGATGACCGTGATGAACGTACTGGAAAAGGCCCCGCAGGCCAGCGAACAGGACCGTGCCCTGCTGCACGAAGGCCTGGAAGCCGTCACCCTGCTGCTGGCACCGATCACTCCGCACATTTCCCACGCGCTGTGGCAGCACCTCGGCCACGCCGGGTCGGTGATCGATGCCGCCTGGCCGAGCGTCGACGAACAGGCACTGGTGCAGGACACCGTTACCCTGGTGGTTCAGGTCAACGGTAAACTGCGCGGCCAGGTCGAGATGCCTGCCGCGGCCAGCCGCGAAGAAGTCGAAGCCGCCGCCCGCAGCAACGAGAATGTCCTGCGCTTCATCGATGGCCTGACCATCCGCAAGGTCATCGTGGTACCGGGCAAGCTGGTCAACATCGTCGCCAACTGATGAAAACGCCCACCCGCAGTGGCTGCGGGTGGGCGGAACAGGCCCACAAGGGAGCAACAACATGATCAAACGCAATTTGCTGGTAATCGGCCTGGCGGTCATGCTCAGCGCCTGCGGTTTCCAGCTGCGCGGCACCGGCTCCACCGAGCTGAGTGTGAAGGAAATGGACGTCAGCGCACGCAATGCCTACGGCCCGACCGTGGTCGAGCTGCGCGAGGTACTGAAGCGCAGCGGTGTCAACGTGCATGCCGGCGCACCTTACCGCCTGGTGCTGACCAACGAGCAGGAGCGCGAGCGCTCGGCAACCTACAACAGCGGCAACCGTACCGCCGAGTACGAGCTGACCACAGAGCTGAACTACAGCATCCAGGGCCTGAACAACCTGGAGCTGCTGAGCGACAAGCTGCAAGTGCGCAAGGTCTACGTGCGTGACGCCTCGAACATCACCGGTTCAGAACAGGAAGCCACCCGCGCCCGCGCAGAAATGCGCCGCGACCTGGTCAACGCCATGGTCGTCCGCCTGCAGATGCTGAGCCCTTCCCAGCTGGACGAGCTGCAACGCAAAGCCGACGAACGCGCCAAGGCCGAAGCCGACGCGCTGGAGGCCGCCCGCCGTCAGCAGGCCGAAACGCCTCAACAGTCGCCACTGGAAGTACCGGGCAACTAAGCCCGCGTGGGGCACCCTCGGGTGCCCCACCTGTTTCCCATGAAACTCGCCCCCGCCCAACTCAACAAGCACCTTCAAGGCGCCCTTGCACCGGTCTACGTGGTCAGCGGCGACGACCCGCTGCTGTGCCAGGAAGCCGCTGACGCCATCCGCAACGCGGCACGTCAGCAAGGTTTTGACGAACGCCAGGTCTTCAGTGCCGACGCCAACTTCGACTGGGGTACCCTGCTCCAGGCTGGCGCCAGCCTGTCGCTTTTCGCCCAGCGCCGCCTGCTGGAACTGCGCCTGCCTTCGGGCAAGCCCGGTGACAAGGGCGCCGCCGCACTGATGGAATACTGCGCCAACCCCGCCGAAGACACCTTGCTGCTGGTCAGCCTGCCCAAGCTCGACGGCAGCGCGCAGAAGACCAAGTGGGGCAAGGCCTTGATCGAAGGTGCGCACTGCCAGTTCATCCAGATCTGGCCGGTGGATGTGCACCAGTTGCCACAGTGGATCAACCAGCGGCTGCAGCAAGCCGGCCTGTCGGCGCAACGTGACGCTGTCGACCTGATCGCTGCGCGCGTGGAAGGCAACCTGCTGGCCGCCGCGCAGGAAATCGAAAAGCTCAAGCTGCTCGCCGACGGCAACCAGATCACCGTGGAAACCGTGCAGGCCGCCGTCGCCGACAGCGCCCGCTTCGATGTCTTCGGCCTGGTCGACGCCATTCTCAACGGCGAAGCTGCGCATGCCCTGCGCATGCTCGAAGGCTTGCGGGGTGAAGGTGTAGAACCACCCGTGATCCTCTGGGCCCTGGCCCGCGAGCTGCGCCAACTGGCTGGGCTGGCCCAACAGTTCAGCCAGGGGGTGCCGCTGGACAAAGCCTTTAGCCAGGCCCGCCCGCCGATCTGGGACAAACGCCGACCGCTGGTCAGCAAAGCCCTGCAGCGCCTGTCGGCGCAGCGCTGGGGGCAGTTGCTGCAGGACGCCCAGCGTATTGATGCGCAGATCAAGGGCCAGGCCGAGGGCTCGCCCTGGACGGGGCTTGCGCGCTTGTCGCTGTTGATGGCGGGGCAGCGCCTTACCCTCCCCCCCGAGTAACCAGGGCCACTGTGGGAGCGGGCGTGCCCGCGAATCAGGCGACGCGGTGGATGGCACCGGCTTCGCCGGTGTTCGCGGGCACGCCCGCTCCCACAGGGATGCTATGCCCGGGATCCTGACCATAAACACAATCAATTGGCCCCACCCCGCACCAAGCCCTACAGTGCGCCCCGAAACCCACCCAAACCGGGAACCCCGCCATGAGCAAAAAGCCGAAAAAGCACGGCCCCAACAAGGCCAAGTCCATCATCGCCCAGCCACTGTTCCGCTGCCGCCAGGAACAACCGGACAAGGGCAAAGGCAGCTACCGCCGCGAAGCCTTCCAATCGAGAGATTGGGAGGCTTCCTACTTTTTGGCAGCATGAAAGCATCGCAAGCGCAGGCATGATATGGTCGTCACCTGACCTGCAATTCTGGATCTGTGCATGCTCTTCCGTCTTATCCCCCGTTGGGAAACCCGCCAGCTGATCGCGGCCTCCAGCTTCATCCTGCTTGTGGCCTGCGCGGAAAAGCCCACCGCTGCCGACGCACTGCCGCTGGCCCCTGCCCAACCCGCTCCAGTGGTGACTGTGCCCGGCACAACGCCCGACGTCAGCACTGAAATCCAGCCTTTGCAAACCTTCGCCCAGTGGCAGGCAGGCTTCCGCCAGCAAGCCCTGCAAGCCGGTATCTCGCCGAGTACGTTCGACAGCGCCTTCCTCGGCGTCACCCCCGACATGGACGTGATCAAGGCCGACCGCAGCCAGCCAGAGTTCACCCGCCCGGTATGGGAATACCTCGAAGGCGCCCTGTCGCCTCTGCGCGTGCGCAACGGCAAAAAGCTGCTGGAGCAGAACGCCGAGCTGCTGGCCCGCCTCGAGCAACGCTACGGCGTTGACCGCCAGGTGCTGGTCGCGGTGTGGGGCATGGAAAGCAACTTTGGCCAGTTCCAGGGCAACAAATCTGTAATTCGTTCGCTGGCTACGCTGGCCTATGAGGGCCGCCGCCCGCAGTTCGCCCAGGACCAGCTCATCGCCGCGCTGCAGATCATCCAGCATGGTGACATCCAGCCCGAGGCCATGCGTGGTTCGTGGGCCGGCGCCATGGGCCAGACCCAGTTCATCCCGACCACCTACAACACCCATGCCGTGGACTTCGACGGTGATGGCCGCCGCGACATCTGGAACAGTACACCGGATGCCCTGGCCTCGACTGCGCACTACCTGCAAAGCTCGGGCTGGAAGCGTGGTCAGCCATGGGGCTTCGAGGTACAAGTGCCGGCTGGTTTCGATTTCTGGCAAGCCGATGGCGCGCTGCGCAAACCGGTGAGCGAGTGGCTGGCCATGGGCGTGACACTGCCGGCAGGCACGCAGTTGCCCGCCAACAGCAACCAGCTGTCTGCCGCCTTGCTGCTGCCGGCTGGCGCGCGCGGGCCAGCGTTCCTGGTACTGGACAACTTCCGCGCCATTCTCAAGTACAACAACTCGTCGTCCTATGCCTTGGCGGTCAGCCTGCTGGGGGATCGCTTCAGCGGCTGGGGCTTTATTGCCGGCAGCTGGCCGAAAGAAGACCTGCCGCTCAGCCGCAGCGAACGCATGGAGCTGCAGAACTTGCTGAACAGCCGTGGGCACGAGGCCGGGAATGCCGATGGCATCATCGGTGCCAATACCCGCAAGGCCATTCGCACTGCCCAGCAGGGGCTGGGGTGGCCAGCAGATGGCTACCCGACCCACAAGCTGCTCGAGAGCCTGCGCCAGCCGTGAGATTGCCGGGGGCGCTCCTACAGACAACCGCGTAACTGCAATGTATCGCAATCCCCCTGTAGGAGCGGCCTTGTGTCGCGATGGGCTGCAAAGCAGCCCCCACAATCTCAAGCCTTGAACAGATCCTGCTCCAGCACCAGGCTCTGCCGATCACTGTCCAGCCTTACCCGAGCCCCCAACGGCAAGCACACATTCGGGTCGCAATGCCCACTGCGCCACCCCGCCAGCACCGGTACACCCAACGGCGCGAACGTCTGCTCCAGCAACGGCGCCAACGCCGCCGTGGTAATCCCGGCAAAGTCCCCCACCAGCACGCCCTTCACTCCCTCCAGCTTGCCCGCCAGGCGCAACTGGGTCAGCAACCGGTCCACCCGGTACAACGGCTCATTGACGTCCTCGATGAACAAGATGCAGCCCTGGGTATCCAGCTCGGCAAGCGTCCCCATGGTCGCGCCCAACATAGACAGGTTACCGCCCAGCAGCGCACCGCTGGCCACACCCGGCAACACACTGCTCAAGGCATAGTCCGCCGGGTGCACGATCGGCTCGCCAGCCCGCACATGCCCACCCAGCTGCGCCAGCAACGACGACTCGGTGGGTGGCAACTTGGCCCCCAGCAGGTCGGCATTGAGCATCCCCCCATGGAAGGTGACCAACCCGCTATGCCGGTAGATCGCGGTGTGCAGTGCGGTAATGTCGCTGTAGCCGATCAACGGCTTGGGGTTGCGCCGAATCAGCTCGAAATCGAGCTGGTCGAGCAAGCGCATGCTGCCATAGCCGCCGCGCATGCACAGGATGGCGTCGATGGCCGGGTCGGCAAAAGCATCGTGCAGGTCTTGCAGGCGCTGTTGGTCCGGCCCTGCCAGGTAACCTTGCGCCTGCAGGGCACCCGGGTAGATACGGCAACGGTAGCCGCGCTCAGCAAACCACTGGCTGACTTTGTGCGTATCCAGCCGCGCCGCGCCCGCTGGCGCGACAATGGCAAAGCAGGCGTTAGCCGGCAGCGCGGCTGGCAGGCGAGGTTGGAAGGTTTCGGCGCAATTCATCGCGGCTCCTTGCAGCGCGTGTGGCACAAACAAAAATGCCGATGCCGCCTTTCGGCGCGCATCGGCATATGTGGCTCTGCGCGTGGCTCAGAGCTTGATCTTGGCTTCGTGAGCCTGCTGGTCAGCGTGGTACGAAGAACGCACCAGCGGGCCGGAGGCGACGTTCTTGAAGCCCATCTTGTAACCTTCCTCGGCGAACCAGGCGAAGGTGTCCGGGTGAACGAAACGTTGCACCGGCAGGTGGCTACGCGATGGCTGCAGGTACTGGCCGAGGGTGAGCATGTCGATTTCATGCTCACGCATGCGGTGCATGACCTCGATCACTTCTTCGTCAGTCTCGCCCAGGCCGAGCATCAGGCCCGACTTGGTCGGTACGTGCGGCACCATCTGCTTGAACTTCTGCAGCAGGTCCAGCGACCAGTCGTAATCCGAACCCGGACGCGCGGCCTTGTACAGGCGCGGCACAGTCTCGAGGTTGTGGTTGAACACATCTGGCGGCTCTTGCGCAGTGATCGCCAACGCAACGTCCATGCGGCCACGGTAGTCCGGCACCAGGGTTTCCAGCTGCACACCCGGCGACAGCGCGCGAATTTCGCGGATGCAGTCGGCAAAGTGCTGGGCACCGCCGTCACGCAGGTCGTCGCGGTCCACCGAGGTGATCACCACGTACTTCAGGCGCAGGTCGGCAATGGCGACAGCCAGGTTTTTTGGCTCGTCCAGGTCCAGTGGCTTCGGTCGGCCGTGGCCAACGTCGCAGAACGGGCAACGACGGGTGCAGATGTCACCCATGATCATGAAGGTGGCGGTACCACCGGAGAAGCATTCACCCAGGTTCGGGCAGGAGGCCTCTTCGCAAACGCTGTGCAGCTTGTGCTTGCGCAGCAGTTGCTTGATACGGTCTACCTCGGGCGACACCGGGATACGCACGCGGATCCAGTCAGGCTTTTTCGGCAGCTCGTCGGTAGGGATGATCTTTACCGGGATGCGCGCAACTTTGTCGGCACCACGCAGTTTAACCCCAGCTTCCACCTTCTTCGGCGCTTGGCGCGGGGTGGCATCCTGGGTAGGGATCAGGTTCGGCACGGCTTCTTGCACAGTTGTCATATTCAGTCGATTCCGCCCGTGAGGGTCGTCTGCTCAGCGTAGTCGAGGTGCTTGACCAGCTGTCCGCGCAGCCTTGTCCTGACCTCGTCGAGTTCGATCGGGCCTGCCAGATCGCGCAGCTGGGTCATGGCCAGCCCCGCATAGCCGCAGGGGTTGATTCGGCGGAATGGCGCAAGGTCCATGTCCACGTTCAGGGCAAGGCCGTGGAACGAACGGCCGTTGCGAATTCGCAGGCCGAGGGAGGCGATCTTCGCTCCGTCGACATAGACGCCCGGGGCATCGGGCTTGGCCGATGCCTGCACGTCGTAACTGGCGAGCAGGCCGATCAAGGCCTGTTCGATACGGCTGACCAGCTCGCGTACGCCAAAGCCCAGCCGGCGCACGTCCAGCAGCAGGTAGGCCACCTGCTGACCGGGGCCATGGTAGGTCACCTGGCCACCGCGGTCGGTCTGCACCACCGGGATGTCGCCCGGCACCAGCAGGTGCTCGGCCTTGCCGGCCTGGCCCTGGGTGAAGACTGCGGGGTGCTCGACCAGCCAGATTTCATCCTGGCTGTCCGGGCTGCGCTGCTCGGTAAAGCGACGCATGGCCTCCAGCACCGGTTCATAGGGCTGCAGGCCAAGCTCGCGAAAACCGAGACAGGCGGACATCAGAGCACCATTTTCACGATGCCGGTAGCGCGCAGGGCGCTGTTGATATCGTGCAACTGGTCTTCGCTTTCGGCAACGATGTGCAACTGCACGGTGGTGTACTTGCCTTCCTTGCTCTGGCGTTCAGCCAACGTGGAAAGGTCGACCTTGGCGTGCTTGCTGAGGATCTCGATTACCGTGTCCTTGAAGCCGACACCGGTATCACCGATTACCTTGATCGGGTAATCAGCGCAAGGGAATTCGATCTTGTGCGACTTGACGTCTGGTTCGCTCATGGCGGAAACGGCCTCGTAAGCCGTGGCAACAACAACGCCCCGCGAGCTACGCGGGGGCATGAAGGTCACGTATCAGTTGAACAACCCGAAGAAGAATAGACGGATGCTATCCCACATACGGCGGAAGAAACCACCTTCCTCGACGCCATCGAGGGCGATCAGGTCGGCGCTGTGAACCACTTTCTCGTCCAGTTTGACTTCCACTTTGCCGATCACGTCACCTTTGGCGATTGGCGCGGTGAGCTGCGGGTTCATGGTCATCGAAGCCTGCAGGCGCTTCAATTGGCCTTTAGGCATAGTCATGGTCAGGTCGTCGGCCAGGCCAGCCTTGATCTGGCTGGTGGCGCCCTTCCAGACCGGGGCCTGGGTCAGCTCGGTGCCCTTCTGGTAGAAGGTCTGGGTTTCGAAGAAGCGGAAACCGTAGGTCAGCAGCTTCTGGGTTTCGGCAGCACGGGACTGCTCGCTGTTGGTGCCGAACACCACGGCGATCAGGCGCTGGCCATCGCGAACGGCCGAAGCCACCATGCAGTAACCGGCTTCGTCGGTATGGCCGGTCTTCAGGCCATCGACGGTCTTGTCACGCCACAGCAGCAGGTTGCGGTTAGGCTGCTTGATGTTGTTCCAGAAGAACTCTTTCTGCGAGTAGATGGCGTAGTGGGCCGGGTCGACGGTGATGATCGCACGGGCCAGGGTGGCCATGTCGTGCGCCGACGAGTAGTGCTCCGGGTTCGGCAGGCCAGTCGGGTTCATGAAGTGGCTGTTGGTCATGCCCAGGTCGGCAGCCGTCTTGTTCATCATGTCGGCGAAGGCATCTTCGCTGCCGGCGATGTGCTCGGACAGGGCGACCGAGGCGTCGTTGCCGGACTGGATGATGATGCCGTGCAGCAGGTCGCTGACAGTCACCTGGCTGCCGACCTTGATGAACATGCGCGAACCGCCGGTACGCCAGGCGTTTTCGCTGACGGTAACCGGGTCGTTCTCACCGATCTGGCCGCGGCGGATGTCCAGGGTGGCGATGTAGGCGGTCATCAGCTTGGTCAGGCTGGCTGGCGGCAGACGCTCGTCACCGTTGTTCTCGACCAGCACGTTGCCGCTGGACGCGTCCATGAGTACGTAGGACTTGGCTGCCAGTTGCGGTGGCGCCGGCGTCATCTGCTCTGCCGCGAAGGCGGCAGGCGTGATCAGCAGCAGTACAGGCAGGCAAAGTCGTTTGGCAAGGTTGGTGATGTTCATCCGTCTCTCGAAAATCGCTAATGGTCTGAGATGTTCCCTGGGCAAGATCATGTGCCCAGCGCCAGTCAGTCTAGTTTTATGGCCGTTGGCCTGGCCCGCGAACGTGCGGCTTTATGTCGCTGCGGGCAAAAGCCGTCATTGTACATGGCCGCGCCCGGCAATTCATGACAAAACCGACAGTTTGGTGTTGCCTTCTTCGCGGGCACGCCCGCTCCCACAGGGTGTCGCATACCCCTGTGGGAGCGGGCGTGCCCGCGAAGAAGACGACGCGGTCAGTCAGCTGTGACCAGCTTGGCCTGCCCCAAGTTCGCCAGCCGGATGCTGTCTTGTGCTTGCTGGATCTCGCCCTGGCTGCCAATCGGCCCCAGGCGCACGCGGTGCAGGGTCTGCTGGTTGCGCACGACCGAGCTGATGAACACCGGTGCACTGACCATGGTGCTGAGCTTGGAGCGCAGCAGTTCGGCGGCGTCCGGGTTGGCGAAGGCGCCCACCTGCAGGAAGCTGCCACCATTGCCGCCAGGTACGTTGTTGCCACCCACCTGTACCGGCACCACCGGCGCCGCGTGCTGCTGTGCCGGCGGCGTCCATTGCTCGACACGCCCGGTACTGGCCGGGAGCGCCTGGGTCTGGGCCACCTGCGGCTCTTTCAGCACCATCGGTGGCGTCTGGCCACGCTGGGCCCACCACTGCTGCGGGTCGATACCCTCGACGCGCACATGCGCCGTGCCGGTCTCGGCATAGCCGAGTTTTTTCGCCGCCGCGTAGGACAGGTCGATGATGCGGTCGGAATAGAACGGGCCACGGTCATTCACCCGCAGGATAACGCTACGGCCGTTGGCCAGGTTGGTCACCCGCACGTAGGCCGGCAGCGGCAGGGTCTTGTGCGCCGCGCTCATGCCATACAGGTCGTACAGCTCGCCGTTGGCGGTGTTCTGGCCGTGGAACTTGGTGCCGTACCACGATGCGGTGCCCTCGGCGCGGTAATTGCGCGAGTCCTGCATCGGGTAATAAGTCTTGCCCAGCACCGTGTACGGGTTGGCCTTGTAGTTGCCGGTGTGCACGGTCGGCGTGGCGTCGGGGATCTTGTTCACATCCACATCCCACCACGGCGCGCCGTCCTTGTGAGCACGGTTGATGTCCAGGCCCGGCTGGGTGCGCACGACGTTGCCACTGCTTTGCGGAGTCGGGCGGCTGGATGAACAGCTGGCCAGCACCACGCCAACGGCGAGGCAGGTCAACAGCTTGAAGGAATTGGCAGAAATGATTGCGCGCATTACTTGACGCCCCGTGCTTGAACCAGCTGTTGCGCAAGCTGATGCACCGCCATGGCATACATCACGCTGCGGTTGTAGCGAGTGATCGCGTAGAAGTTCTTCAGGCCCACCCAGTACTCGGGGCCGTTGTCGCCCTCAAGACGGAAGGCAGTAACCGGCAGATCGTCGCGCAGCGAATCATGAACCGACCAGCCAAGCGCGCGCAACTCCCCTACCGTTTTCACCGGTTCGATGCCGGTGGTCAGGCCTTGCTCGGCAGCTGCACCGTCCACCCAGGCGCGGCTGACCACGCCCCCACCGGCCACCCAGCCATGGCGCTTGAAGTAGCTGGCGACGCTGCCGATGGCATCGTCCGGGTTGTTCCAGATATTGATGTGGCCATCGCCGTCGAAGTCCACCGCGTAGTTGCGAAAGCTGCTCGGCATGAACTGCGGCAGGCCCATGGCACCGGCATAGGAGCCTTTGAGCGTGAGCGGGTCGAGCTGCTCATCACGGGCCAGCAGCAGGAATTCGCGCAGTTCCTTGCGGAAGAACTCGGCCCGCGGCGGGTAGTCGAAGCCCAGCGTCGACAGCGCGTCGATCACCCGATAGTTGCCGGTGTTGCGGCCAAAGAACGTTTCCACACCGATGATCGAGACAATGTACTGCGCCGGCACGCCGTATTCCTGCTCGGCTCGGGCCAGCACGGCCTCGTGCTGGCGCCAGAAGTCCACACCACGGGCGATGCGCGCGTCGGTGAGGAACATCGGCCGGTAGTCCTTCCACGGCTTGACCTTTTCGGCCGGGCGCGAGATGGCGTCGAGGATCGACTGCTTGCGCTGCACTTCACGGAACACGCCCATCAGCTGCTCAGGGGCAAAACCATGGTCGCGGCTCATTTCGCCAACGAACTCGGCCACCTGCGGTGAGCCCTGGTAATCGCCGGCATGGGCCAGCTGTACAGCGCCGAACAGGCCCACCGCGCCGATCCACGGCGCACAACGGGCAGCCCAGTTACGCACTGCTTGCATGAAATTCTTCACCTTATTCAAACCTGTGCGATCCATTTGCGGTGCGTGTGGATCGACATCAGAACGCCAAACGCTGAAAGCAGCGTCACCAACGATGTTCCGCCATAGCTGATGAAAGGTAGCGGCACGCCCACCACGGGCAGGAGGCCGCTGACCATCCCGATATTGACGAACACGTATACAAAGAAGGTCATGGTCAGGCTGCCCGCGAGCAGCTTGCCGAACAGGGTCTGCGCCTGTGCGGTGATCATCAGGCCACGGCCGATCAGCAGCAGGTAGACAATCAGCAGCAGGCAGATGCCGACCAGGCCGAACTCCTCGCCCAGTACGGCGATGATGAAGTCGGTGTGGCTTTCTGGCAGGAAGTCCAGGTGCGACTGGGTGCCCAGCAGCCAGCCCTTGCCGAACACCCCGCCCGAACCGATCGCCGCCTTGGACTGGATGATGTTCCAACCCGTGCCCAGCGGGTCGCTTTCCGGGTCGAGGAAGGTCAGTACCCGCTGCTTCTGGTAGTCGTGCATGACGAAGAACCACATCGCCACCGCCACCGGCACCGCCGCCGCCAGCACACTGAGGATCCAGCGCCAGCGCAGCCCGCCCATGAACAGCACGAAGGCGCCGGAGGCAAGAATCAGCAGCGCCGTGCCCAGGTCGGGCTGGCGTACGATCAGGATGAACGGCACGCCGATCAGCACCAGGCTGATTGCCACGTGCTTCAAATGGGGCGGCAAGGTGCGCTTGGACAGGTACCAGGCGATGGTCGCCGGCATGATGATCTTCATGAATTCCGAGGGCTGGAAGCGGATCACCCCTGGGATGTTGATCCAGCGCGTGGCCCCCATGGCGTTGTGGCCCATCACGTCCACCACCACCAGCAACAGCACCCCGGCCAGGTACGCCAGCGGCACCCAGCGGGCCATGAAGCGCGGTTCCAGCTGGGCGATGACGAACATCGACACCAGGCCGATGCCGAACGAGGTGGCCTGCTTGAGCAGCAGGTCCCAGTTCTTGCCACTGGCCGAATAAAGGACGAACAGGCTGCCGGCCGCAAGGGTCAGCAGAATGATCAGCAAGGGGCCGTCGACATGGATGCGCTGCAGAAAGCTGGCGCGCCGACGCATCACATCCTCACTGGAGAGCATGCGATCGAAATTGTTCATCACAGGGCCGATTCCTGGGTAACGGTGGCAGGCGCGAACTCGGGCTTGAGCCGGCCATTTTCGTCGAGCAGCCAGGCATCCATGATCTGGCGTACCACGGGCGCAGCGACACCCGAGCCGGACTCACCGTTCTCGACCATTACCGATACCACGATTTTCGGGGCTTCGGCCGGGGCAAAGGCGACGAACAGGGCGTGGTCGCGGTGGCGCTCCTGAAGCTTGTTGCGGTCGTACTTCTCGCCCTGCTTGATCGCCACCACCTGGGCGGTACCGCTCTTGCCGGCAATGCGGTACTGGGCACCGGCTGCGGCCTTGCGCGCAGTACCGCGGGCGTTGTGCATCACCTGCTCCATGCCATGGGTGACCTTGGCCCAGTCGGACTTGTCACGCAGCACGATGTTTTCCATGGGGTTTTCGTCCACAGGCTGCTGGCCTTCGATGGTCTTGGCCAGGTGCGGGCGGTTCCACACGCCCTTGTTGGCGATCAGTGCAGTGGCCTGGGCCAGCTGCAGCGGCGTGGCCTGCATGTAGCCCTGGCCGATACCGAGAATCAGGGTTTCGCCAGGGAACCAGGCCTGACGGCGGGTGGCACGCTTCCATTCGCGCGACGGCATCAACCCGGCAGACTCCTCGAACATGTCGAGGGAAACCCGCTGGCCGATGCCGAACTTGTTCATGTAGCTGGACAGCCGGTCGATACCCATCTTGTGCGCAAGGTCGTAGAAGTAGGTGTCGTTGGAACGCATGATCGCGGTATCCAGGTCGACCCAGCCATCGCCGGAGCGGTTCCAGTTACGGTATTTGTGGTCATAGTTGGGCAGCTGGTAGTAGCCCGGGTCGAACACCCGGCTGCTGGCATTGACCGCGCCACTGTCCAGGCCGGCGATGGCCACCGCCGGCTTGATGGTCGAACCGGGCGGGTACAAGCCACGCAGCACACGGTTGAACAGCGGACGGTCGATCGAGTCGCGCAGTTCGGCGTAGGCCTTGAAGCTGATGCCGGTGACGAACAGGTTGGGGTCGAAGCTTGGTTGGCTGACCATGGCCAGCACCTCGCCGGTACGTGGGTCGAGTGCCACCACCGCGCCACGCCGGCCACCCAGGGCGGCCTCGGCGGCTTCCTGCAGCTTGATGTCCAGGCTCAGCACAATGTCCTTGCCCGGTTTCGGGTCGGTGCGCTTGAGCACCCGCAGCACGCGGCCTCGGGCGTTGGTCTCGACTTCCTCGTAGCCGACCTGGCCGTGCAGGTCGTCTTCGTAGAAGCGCTCGATGCCGGTCTTGCCGATATGGTGGGTGCCGCTGTAGTTCACCGGGTCGAGGGTTTTCAGCTCTTTCTCGTTGATGCGCCCCACATAACCCACCGAGTGGGCGAAATGTGCACCCTGCGGGTAATGCCGCACCAGCTGGGCCACCACTTCCACGCCTGGCAGGCGGAACTGGTTCACCGCCACCCGGGCGATCTGCTCTTCGTTGAGCTCGAACAGGATCGGCACCGGCTCGAACGGCCGACGGCCCTGACGCATACGCTTTTCGAACAGGGCTCGGTCGTCGGCCGTCAGGTCCAGCACTTCGACGATTGTATCCAGCACTTCCTGCCAGTTACCCGCACGTTCGCGGGTCATCGACAGGCTGAAGCTAGGCCGGTTGTCGGCAACGATCACCCCGTTGCGGTCGAAGATCAGCCCGCGGGTTGGCGGGATCGGCTGCACATGCACCCGGTTGTTCTCCGACAGCGTCGAGTGATAGTCGTACTGGATGATCTGCAGGTAGTACAGCCGCGCGATCAGCACGCAAATAAGCAGCATGATCGCCACCGCGCCGACCACGACGCGGTTGCGCACCAGGCGGGCGTCTTTCTCGTGGTCCTTGAGGCGGATCGGCTGCGACATCTGACTGCTTACAGGCTCATTTGTGGTAAGGGTGCCCGGACAACACGGTCCAGGCGCGGTAGATCTGCTCGCCGATGAGTATCCTTACCAACGGGTGCGGCAGGGTCAGCGGCGACAGCGACCAACGTTGCTCGGCGCGCGCGCAAACCTCAGGCGCCAGGCCTTCCGGGCCGCCCACCATCAAATTCACCGTGCGCGCATCCAGGCGCCAGCGGTCCAGCTCGGTCGCCAGCTGCTCGGTACTCCAGGGCTTGCCATGGACCTCGAGGGTGACAATGCGTTCCCCAGGCTGAACCTTGCTCAGCATGGCCTCGCCCTCCTGACGGATCAGGCGGGCGACGTCGGCATTCTTGCCACGGGTGTTCAGCGGGATTTCCACCAGCTCCAGCGACAGCTCGGCGGGCAGGCGCTTGGCATACTCATGCCAACCTTCCTCGACCCACTTCGGCATGCGCGAGCCGACCGCGATCAGGCGCAGACGCACAGCGTCTTATTCCCGGTCTTTGAGCTTGTCGGTGAAGTAGTCGCTGGCGTTTTCCGGGCTGTGGTGCTTGGCATCAGCAGCACGGCTTTGCTCGGCACCCACCCACAGACGCTCCAGGTCGTAGAACTGGCGGGCAGCGGCGGTCATCATGTGCACGATAACGTCATTCAGGTCCAGCAGCACCCAGTCGCTGTCACCCTTGCCTTCTTCGCCAAGCGGCTGTGCGCCTTGTTTCTTGACCGCTTCACGGACCTTTTCCAGCATCGCGTTGATCTGGCGGTTGGAGGTACCGGTGGCAATGATCATGTAGTCGGTCAGGCTGTGCTTTTCGCGCACGTCGATGACCTGGATGTCCTGGGCTTTGACGTCTTCCAGAGCGCTAATGGTCAGTTTGACCAGTTCTTCGCCACTGATGCCATTGGTTTTCTGCTTGCTCATATAAAACTCGTTCAACTCGTTGGATGAGGCGCCAGAGGCACCGTCAGTTAGGTGCACGATACAGTTCGTGCGCCTCGATGTAGGCCAGTACGGCGTCCGGCACCAGGAACCTCACCGATTTGCCGCTGGCCAGCAGCTGTCGGATCTGTGTAGCCGACACCGCAAGCGGTGTCTGCCAGACGAACGAAATATTTCCCGCCGGGCCGGACATGGCGGCGGGATCGCTCTCCGAGCGCGCAGCCAGCAGGTTGCGCAGCTCGTCAGGGGGTTCTACGTCGGCATCCGGGCGTTGCAGCACCAGGATGTGACAGTGTTGCAGCAATTCTTCCCAGCGGTGCCAGCCAGGCAGACCACAGAAGGCATCCCAGCCCAGCACCAGGAACAGCTGGTCGTTGCCGCCCAGTTCGGCGCGGATCGATTCCAGGGTGTCGATGGTGTACGACGGTTTGTCACGCTCAAGCTCACGGGCATCGACGCTCAGGCAAGTAACGCCCTGCACCGCTTCGCGGACCATGGCCAGGCGGTCCTGCGCGGCCACCTGCGGGGTGTCGCGGTGCGGCGGCCTGGCGTTGGGCAACAGGCGCAGCTCGTCCAGCCCCATGAACTCGGCCACTTCCAGCGCGCTGCGCAGGTGGCCGATGTGCACAGGGTCGAAGGTGCCACCTAGAATGCCGATGCGCCGGGCTGCCTGGGCCTTGCTCAACTCAGCAGGACCCCTGGCCGCGCAGCTGGCCGTCGCCGATCACCACGTACTTCTCGCAGGTCAGGCCTTCCAGGCCAACGGGGCCACGGGCATGCAGCTTGTCGGTGGAAATACCGATTTCCGCACCCAGGCCGTACTCGAAACCGTCGGCGAAGCAGGTCGGGGTGTTGAGCATGACCGACGCCGAGTCGACCTCGGCCATGAACTGGCGGGCTTCACCCTGGTGTTCGCTGATGATCGAGTCGGTGTGGTGCGAGCCATAGTGGTTGATGTGCTCGATGGCCTGGTCCAGGCCATCGACGACACGGATCGACAGGATCGCGTCCAGGTACTCGGTGTGCCAGTCGTCTTCAGTGGCCGGCTTGGCCTCGATCAGCGCGCGGGTACGCTCGCAACCGCGCAGCTCCACGCCCTTCTCCTGGAAGCGGCGGGCCATTTCCGGCAGGAAGCGCTCGGCCACTTGCTGGTCGACCAGCAGGGTTTCCATGGCGCCACAGATGCCATAGCGGTAGGTCTTGGCGTTGAAGGCCACATTCCAGGCCTTGTCCAGGTCGGCATGCTGGCTGACATAAATGTGGCAGATGCCGTCCAGGTGCTTGATGACCGGTACGCGGGCATCGCGGCTGATGCGCTCGATCAGCCCACGGCCGCCTCGCGGCACAATGACGTCGACAAACTGCGGCATGCTGATCAGCGCACCCACGGCTTCGCGGTCGGTGGTCTCGACCACCTGCACCACGGCGGCTGGCAGGCCTGCGGCAGCCAGGCCACGCTGGATGCAGGTGGCAATGGCGCGGTTGGAATGGATAGCTTCGGAGCCGCCACGCAGGATGGTCGCGTTACCCGACTTCAGGCACAGGCTGGCAGCATCGATGGTCACGTTCGGGCGCGACTCGTAGATGATCCCGATCACCCCCAGCGGTGCGCGCATCTTGCCCACCTGAATACCGGATGGACGGTAGCTCATGTCGCGGATGGCACCGACCGGGTCCGGCAGGCTGGCTACCTGACGCAGGCCGGTGATCATGCCGTCGATGCGTGCGGGGGTCAGCGCCAGGCGGTCGAGCAGCGCCGGCTCCAGGCCATTGGCGCGGCCAGCAGCCAGGTCCAGCTCGTTGGCAGCAGTCAGTTCGGCCCGGGCAGCATCCAGCGCATCGGCAGCGGCTTGCAGGGCGCGGTTCTTCTGCGCGGTGCTGGCACGGCCGATCACCCGGGAAGCCTCACGGGCAGCGCGACCCAAGCGGGTCATGTAGTCAAGAACGGACTCAGTCATGGGTTCGGTGTCTTGGCGAAGGGGAAATCGGCTGATTATAACTGCCGCGCAGGTGTACGCCCAGCGGCGGGTGGCGGATGGTAGAAAATGGCTGGGGCAATGTGCAGGAAAGATGTAACCGCACTTATCGAAAATGCCTTTACCTGTTCCGGCCCTTTCGCGGGTGAACCCGCTCCCACAGGGATTCCACAAGGCCTGAGGCTTAGCTAATACCTGTGGGAGCGGGTTTACCCGCGAAGAGGCCCGCACCGCCAACATCACATCCGATTCAGCCAAGATTAAGCCATTCATTGCTATCATCCCCGCCTCCCCAGCCACGAACTGCCCGCATGCCAGCCCTGCCCGACAGCTTTTTCGACCGTGATGCCCAGACCGTGGCCAAGGCCCTGCTGGGCAAGGTAATCCGCCACCGCCACGGCGACCTGTGGCTGGCTGCGCGCATCATCGAGACCGAGGCCTACTACCTCACCGACAAAGGCAGCCACGCCTCGCTCGGTTACACCGAAAAGCGCAAGGCATTGTTCCTCGATGGCGGGCACATCTACATGTACTACGCCCGCGGCGGCGACTCGCTGAACTTCAGTGCCCACGGGCCGGGCAACGCAGTGCTGATAAAGTCTGCCTATCCTTGGCAGGACGCCCTCTCGGGGCCCAACAGCCTGGCGCAGATGCAACTGAACAACCCCGATGCCAGCGGCAAGCTGCGCCCGGATGAGCGCCTGTGCGCCGGCCAGACCCTGCTGTGCCGAGCCCTGGGCCTGAAAGTGCCACACTGGGACGCCCAGCGCTTCGACGCCGAGCGGCTGTACGTGGACGATTGCGGCAACGCCGTGCCACGGGTGGTCCAGGCCGCGCGGCTGGGCATCCCGCACAGGCGCGACGAACACTTGCCCTACCGCTTCGTCGACGCCGAGTACGCTCGTTTCTGCACGCGGAACCCGTTACGTCGCGGCCAAGTCGAAGGCCGTGACTTCTTCATTCTCGAACAAGGAAGCTGAACATGGGCCAATGGCTCGACAGCCTGACCGGCTGGCTCAGCGCCAACCCGCAGTGGCTTGGCCTGGCGATTTTCCTGGTGGCCTGCATCGAGTGCCTGGCCATTGCCGGCATCATCGTGCCTGGCACCGTGCTGCTGTTCGCCGTCGCGGTACTGGCCGGCAGTGGTGCTTTCAGCCTGGGCGAAACCCTGCTACTGGGTTTTCTCGGCGGTTTGCTGGGCGACGCGGTGTCGTACACGGTGGGCAAGTACTTCCACCAGAACATTCGCCGCCTGCCGCTGCTGCGCCACCACCCTGAGTGGATCGGCAGCGCCGAAACCTACTTCCAGCGCTACGGTATTGCCAGCCTGCTGGTGGGGCGCTTCATCGGGCCGCTGCGGCCCATGCTGCCAATGGTCGCCGGCATGTTCGACATGCCGCTGCCGCGCTTCATCGCCGTCAGCCTGGTGGCCGGCGCCGGCTGGTCGGTCGCCTACCTGCTGCCAGGCTGGGCCACCGGCGCGGCCATGCGCCTGCCGCTGCCGGAAGGCTTCTGGCTGGATGCAGGCATCATCGCCGGCACCTTGGCAGTCATCATCGGCCTTAGCCTGACCACCAGCATTCGTGACCAGCGCCATGGCACGCGACTGATCGCCGGCATGAGCTTCGTGGCCTTGGCCGGGGTATTCCTCGGCTGGCCTTACCTGCACGAATTCGACCAGGGCGTGATGACCCTGGTGCAGGAACATCGCAGCCAGGCCATCGACGGCGCCGTGGTACTGGTGACCCGGCTGGGCGATTTCCGCACGCAACTGTTTCTGGGCGCCCTGCTCACCGGCCTGCTGCTGCTTGCCCGCCAGTGGCGGCATGCGTTTTTTGCCGCTGGCGCGCTGATGGGCACGGCGATCGCCAACGGTACGCTGAAGTGGCTGTTCGCCCGGGCACGGCCGGAAGTGCTGACCGACCCCCTGACCAGTTACAGCATGCCCAGCGGGCACAGCTCGGCGTCGTTTGCGTTCTTCCTGGTCATGGCAGTGCTGGCAGGCCGCGCACAACCGCCGCGCATGCGCCTGACCTGGGTGATGCTGGGTTGCATTCCGGCACTGGCGATTGCGCTGTCACGGGTTTACCTGGGGGCGCACTGGCCGACCGACATCCTCGCCGGGGCCTTGCTGGCGTGCTGTGTATGTGCGCTTAGCCTGACAGTCGTACAGCACCGGCAGACGCTGCCAGCCATGCCACTGCGGGTGTGGTGGCTGGTGTTGCCGGCATGTATCGCGCTGCTGGCGTTCTTTGCCATGCATGCGCTGCCGCAGGCTTTGCTCAGATACCAATATTGATATTGCCTGTGCTGGCCCCTTCGCGGGTAAACCCGCTCCCACAGGGGTTTCACCAGCCCTGAGAGCTGTGCAGTACCTGTGGGAGCGGGTTTACCCGCGAAAGGGCCGGCACAGTCAACACATCAGTGTCAGGCAAACAGCTCACCCTGAATCCGCTCCAGCAGCTTCTGGATCTCGCCCAGCCGCTGCTGCGGCGAGTCGAGGGTCAGCAGGTCCAGCTTGTCTTCTTCCATGAACGGCAGCAGGTAAGCCAACTGGTTAGCCAGCGCCTGGCGCCCGTCCACCGGGCGCGGCATGTCCAGCGCCTCGACCATCGGGTGCTCGCCCAGCGCCACCAGCAGCGCCAGCAGGTCATCATCGGCCTCGAGCAGCGGGCTGTCCGGCTGCTCCGGCAACCATTGCACCTGCCCCACCAGCAACTGGTCCTTCTGCACCTCGGTGCTTTCCAGGTTGAAGCGCCGCACACCTTCGACGCGAATGCCCAGCAAGCCATTGTCCTGCTGTACAAAGTCGCGGATCACTGCCTCACAGCCGATCGAGGCGACCATCGGTGGCGCCTTGCCAACCTGCTCGCCCTCCAGGATGCAGACCACCCCAAAGCCTTCGCCCTGCTTCATGCAGCGCCCGATCATGTCCAGGTAGCGCGCCTCGAAAATCTGCAAATCGAGAAAGCAGCCCGGGAACAGCACGGTATTGAGCGGAAACAGCGGTAGTGTCATCACAACTCCTCAAGCCACCAGGCTGACCGCCAGCGGCAGGAACACTGCCGTGGCTACCCCCATCAAGCTCATCGCCAGCGCGGCAAAAGCGCCGCATTCGTCACTTTCCTGCAGGGCGACCGAAGTACCCACCGCATGCGCGGTAACGCCCAGCGACATGCCGCGCGCCTCAGGGCTATGCACGCCGAAGCGGCTCAGCAGTGCCGGGCCGAAGATGGCGCCAATCACCCCGGTGATCAGTACGAACACTGCCGCCAGGGCCGCCACACCGCCAATCTGCTCTGCCACCAGCATGGCGATTGGCGAGGTCACCGACTTGGGTGCCATGGTCATCAGGATCATGTGTTCTGCACCGAACCACCAGCCTAGCAACAGGCAGCAGAGCGTGGCGAACAGCCCCCCGATTACCAGCGTAGTAAATGTGGGCCAGAACAGCTGCCGAATACGCCGCAGGTTGAGATAGAGCGGCACGGCCAACGCCACGGTGGCGGGGCCCAGCAGGATGTTCATGATTTCGGTGCTCTTGCGGTACTCGCTGTATTCGATGCCGCACAGCAGCAACACGCCGATTACCAGCAACATCGACACCAATACCGGCTGCAGGAAGATCCAGCGGGTTTTCTCGTAGGCCGCCAGCACCACCTGGTAGGCACCTAGCGTGATACCGATGCCGAACAAAGGATGGTGCACCACTGCATCCAGCGCGCCTTGCCAGTCGAGCATCATGGCTGCTCCTCACGCTTGCCCTGGCGGTGCATGAGCTTTTGCATCAGCACACCGACAAACACCAGCGTCACCAGGCAGGAAATCAGCAGGGCGCCGGCAATCGCCCAGAAGTCGGCGGCGATGTCCTTGGCATATACCATCACCCCCACCGCTGGCGGTACCAGCAACAGCGGCAGGTAGCGCAGCAGGCTGCTGGCCGCCTCGTTCAGCGGCTTGCCCACCTCACCGCGGGCCATGAGGAAGCACAACAGCAGCAACAGGCCGATGATCGGCCCCGGCAGAAACGGCAAAAACAGGTGATTGATCGCCGTCCCCAACAGCTGGAACAGCACCAGCCAGGTCAAACCACGCAACAGCATAAGCATCTCCCTCGGGCATGGCCGCCATTATAAGCACGCACGGCTATATACCGATAATCGCCGAAAAGCAGACAACTTGACTGAAACGGTTAGCCGTGCTGATCTTGCACTCTCGTACCAACTGACAACCTGGAGAGTCCGCGATGCCCTATGTACCGGTTACAGAGCTTTCGCAGTATGTTGGTAAGGAACTGGGCCGCTCCGCCTGGCTGAAAATCGACCAGCAGCGCATCAACCTGTTCGCCGAGGCGACCGGCGATTTCCAGTTCATTCATGTCGACCCTGAAAAGGCGGCGAAAACCCCGTTTGGCGGCACCATCGCCCACGGTTTCCTGACATTGTCACTGATCCCCAAGCTGATCGAGGACATCCTGGTCCTGCCACAAGGGCTGAAGATGGTGGTGAACTATGGGCTGGACAGCGTACGGTTCATTCAGCCGGTCAAGGTCAACAGCCAGGTTCGGCTGAAAGTGGACCTGGCCGAAGTGGTGGAGAAGAAGCCGGGGCAGTGGTTGCTCAAGGCGATTGCCACGCTGGAAATCGAGGGTGAAGAGAAGCCTGCTTATATAGCTGAGTCGCTCTCGCTCTGTTTCGTCTGACACACCACGATCTCTGTGGGAGCGGCCTTGCGTCGCGAAAGGGCCGCTAAGCGGCCCCAGCAATCTTGACATGATGCCGAGATCCTGGGGCTGCTCTGCAGCCCAATCGCGACACAAGGCCGCTCCCACAAGGTCTGCACCCGGCCTTCTCTACAAACCCCCCGCACTCGCGTAAACTGCCAGCCTTCGCGCAGCCTAGGGCTGCCCCTGTCGTTTACCAAAGGTGCCCGCCATGCCCTGGCTGCAAGTACGCCTGGCCATCAGCCCGGAACAAGCCGAAACCTACGAAGATGCCCTGCTCGAAGTAGGCGCCGTCTCGGTCACGTTCATGGACGCCGAAGATCAGCCGATCTTCGAGCCAGACCTCAACACCACCCCGCTGTGGTCGCACACCCATCTGCTGGCGCTGTTCGAGGCCGATGCCGAGCCCGATCAGGTGTTTGCCCACCTGCGCCTGCTGACCGGCGCCGAACTGCCCCAGCACCAGGCCGAGGTGATCGAGGACCAGGACTGGGAGCGCAGCTGGATGGACAACTTCCAGCCCATGCGTTTTGGCCGCCGCCTGTGGATCGTGCCCAGCTGGCACGACGCCCCGGAAAAGGACGCGGTCAACCTGCTGCTGGACCCGGGCCTTGCTTTCGGCACTGGCACCCACCCCACCACTGCCCTGTGCCTGGAATGGCTCGACGGCCAGCAGCTCGAAGGCACCCAGGTGCTGGACTTCGGCTGCGGCTCGGGCATCCTGGCCATCGCCTCGCTGCTGCTGGGCGCCCGTGAAGCGGTCGGTACCGACATCGACGTGCAGGCCATCGAGGCTTCGCGCGACAATGCCCAACGCAACGGCATCGCCGATGAAAAGCTGGCGCTGTACCTGCCCGAGCACATGCCGGCCATGCAGGCAGACGTGCTGGTCGCCAACATCCTCGCCGGCCCGCTGGTGTCGCTGGCGCCGCAGTTGTCCGGCTTGGTCCGCCATGGTGGCCTGCTGGCACTGTCCGGCATTCTGGCTGAACAGGGTGAGGACGTGGCTGCGGCGTACGCTGCCGACTTCGAGCTGGACCCGGTCGTCGTTCGCGATGGCTGGGTGCGCATCAGTGGTCGTCGCCGCTAAGCGGGCCTAGAATATCCCTCTGCACAGCTCCCGGATTGCCGCATGACCGACAGTTTCGTCACACAGTGCCCGCATTGCCAGACCAGCTTTCGCGTCACCCACCACCAGTTGAGCGTGGCCCGCGGCGTGGTGCGCTGCGGCCATTGCCTTCAGGTGTTCAATGCCGCCAAGCAACTGCTGGAGCAGAACCGTGCCAGCGCACCTGAGGTGCCGGTGCCTGTGCCTGTGCCAGCTGCGCCTGCCGAGCCTGTAGCAGAGCCGGCGATGACGCCCGAGCCGGTCACCCACGAGCGCAGCATCACCCCTGACGAGGATTGGGCGCTGACCGCCCAGGCGCTGGACGCACTTGACCTTGACCAGGAACTGGCACGCCTGGAGCGACGCGGCCAACCGGCCCCGACACGCCCCGCCAACCTGGATGACGGGCTGCAGGCGCGGCGAGACGAACTGCACCCGGACGAACATGCGGACGACCTGTTCGGCAACGCCACCGATGAGCCCTTCGAGCCCCAAACGCCGGCAGAGCCCAGCCCTGTGCTGCTGGAGCCGCAGCCCCTGGAGCTGGAGCTGGACCCTGCACCCGGCGAGCGCACCGAGCCGACCCTGGGCCGTAACCTTGACCTGGACATCGATGACGAGCCGCCCGTACACCGCGCAGCCGAAGCCGATGACCAGCCCGCATTCAGCGAACCGCTGCACGCCAGCGATGACGAAAACCCGGAAAAAGGCCTGAGCGCCCGCGACGATGAACCGCTGGCGCTGCACCTGTCGGCGCGCGACGACGACCCCCTCGAGCCGCTGCCGGGTGAACGCCTGGAGCCAGGCCTTGCCAGCAAGCCCGGGCGCCCGGTGCGCAAGGAGCCGCTGGTCGACGTGGTGGACGACCCGCTGCAACTGGGCTGGGAAAAACCTGCGCCCAACTGGGGCAAGCGCCTGCTATGGGGCTTCCTGACCCTGCTGGCCGCTGGCCTGCTGGCGTTCCAGTATGTGTGGTTCCACTTCGACGAGATGGCCCGCCAGGACCAGTACCGGCCGATCTTCCAGCAAATTTGCCCGATGGTCGGGTGCCAGGTGCCGACCCGCGTCGATATCGCAAGAATCAAGAGCAGCAACCTGGTGGTGCGCAGCCACCCGGACTTCAAAGGCGCCCTGATCGTCGATGCGATCATCTACAACCGTGCACCGTTCGCGCAACCGTTCCCGCTGCTGGAACTGCGTTTTGCCGACCTCAATGGCCAGCTGATCGCCAGCCGGCGCTTCAAGCCCAGCGAGTACCTGTCCGGCGAGTTGGCCGGGCGTGGCGACATGCCAAGCCAGACGCCGATCCATATCGCCCTGGACATCCTCGACCCGGGGCCGAAGGCCGTGAACTACAGCCTCAGCTTCCGCTCGCCGGAATAGTCAGCACAACCCTGTGGGAGCGGGCATGCCCGCGAACACGGGCAAAAAGCCCGTGCCATGCACCGCGGCGTCTGCTTCGCGGGCGCGCCCGCTCCCACAGGGGGCCGCGCGACACCCGGGTCCTGGCTCATACCAAAAGTCATAAGCCGACAACTGTTCAGATTTTATCCAAATCCATCTTTATCCGGTCACCGAGAGCGGGTATCATGCCCACCCTTTTTCGAACTCCAAGATCCGGCCCCACAACAGGGATCACCTATGTCGGCGGTACGCATCGGCCCATACACACTACGTAACAACCTGATCCTCGCCCCCATGGCCGGGGTCACGGACCAACCTTTCCGTACACTTTGCAAGCGCCTGGGTGCGGGCATGGTGGTCTCGGAAATGGTCTCCAGCGACATGAGCCTGTGGAACAGCCGCAAGTCGAGCCTGCGCCGCATCCATGAAGGTGATCCCGAGCCACGCTCGGTGCAGATCGCCGGTGGTGATGCGCAGATGATGGCTGCGGCAGCAAAGGCCAATGTCGAAGCGGGTGCCCAGATCATCGACATCAACATGGGCTGCCCGGCTAAAAAAGTCTGCAACAAAGCTGCAGGCTCTGCTTTATTGAGAGATGAAGCCTTGGTCAGCGAGATCCTCCACGCCGTGGTCGGCGCTGTGGACGTCCCGGTGACCCTGAAGATCCGCACCGGTTGGGACCGGGCAAACAAGAACGGCCTGAACGTGGCGAAGATCGCCGAACAGGCCGGCATCCAGGCGCTGGCGGTACATGGCCGTACACGCGCCGATCTGTACACCGGCGAAGCCGAATACGACACCATCGCGGGCATCAAGCAAGCGGTGTCGATCCCGGTCTTTGCCAATGGCGATATCACTTCGCCAGAAAAGGCCCGGGCGGTGCTGGATGCCACCGGGGTCGACGGCTTGTTGATCGGCCGGGCCGCCCAAGGGCGGCCATGGATCTTTCGCGAGATCGAGCATTACCTGCGCACTGGCGAACACCTGCCAGCGCCGCAACTGGACGAAGTGGAACGTATCCTGCTGGAGCACCTGGCCGCGTTACATGCCTTTTATGGCGATGTGATGGGCGTACGTATCGCCCGCAAGCACGTTGGCTGGTACCTGGCAACACGACCCGGCGGCAAGGAGTTTCGCTCCCGGTTCAACGCTTTGGAAGACACACAAGCGCAGTGCGCCAACGTTCGCGCGTTTTTCAGTGAACGTCGACAGAGCCTTGAGACAGAGGACGGACAAGGGGTGGCCGCATGACGATGATGACCGAGAATTTTGTGAGTGGAACAACGCCCGTGAGCGACAACGCCAACCTGAAACAGCACCTCAACACGCCGAGCGAAGAGGGCCAGACCCTTCGCGACAGCGTCGAGAAGGCGCTGCACAACTACTTCGCCCACCTGGAAGGCGCGACCGTCACGGACGTGTACAACCTGGTGCTCTCCGAAGTGGAGGCGCCCCTGCTCGAAAGCGTGATGAACTACGTGAAGGGCAACCAGACCAAGGCCAGCGAGATGCTCGGGCTGAACCGAGGCACCCTGCGCAAGAAGCTCAAGCAGTACGACTTGCTGTAAGCCAGAATCCCAACCAGAAAAGGCGGCTCCCTGAACAGAGGCGCCTTTTTTGCAGACTCCACCGCGTTATTGGAACCCGAAATGACCGACCAGACTACCCGCCTGCCAGTCCGCCGCGCCCTGATCAGCGTCTCCGACAAGACCGGTATCCTCGAATTCGCCCGTGAGCTGCAGCAGCTCGGTGTCGAGATCCTGTCCACCGGCGGCACCTACAAGCTGCTCAAGGACAACGGCGTGAACGCGGTGGAAGTGGCCGACTACACCGGCTTCGCCGAAATGATGGATGGCCGGGTCAAGACCCTGCACCCGAAAATCCACGGTGGCATCCTCGGCCGTCGCGGCACCGACGACGCCATCATGAGCGAGCACGGTATCAAGCCGATCGACCTGGTTGCGGTCAACCTGTACCCGTTCGAAGCCACCATTTCCAAGCCTGGCTGTGACCTGCCGACCGCCATCGAGAACATCGACATCGGCGGCCCGACCATGGTCCGTTCGGCAGCCAAGAACCACAAAGATGTTGCTATCGTGGTCAACGCCAGTGACTACGCCGGCATCGTCGAAGGCCTCAAGGCCGGCGGCCTGACCTACGCCCAGCGCTTCGACCTGATGCTCAAGGCGTTCGAGCACACTGCAGCCTACGACGGCATGATCGCCAACTACATGGGCACCATCGACCAGGCCAAGGACACCCTTTCGACTTCCGCACGCAGCGAATTCCCGCGCACCTTCAACAGCCAGTTCGTCAAGGCCCAGGAAATGCGCTACGGCGAGAACCCGCACCAGAGCGCGGCGTTCTACGTAGAAGCCAAAAAAGGCGAAGCCAGCATTTCCACCGCCATCCAGCTGCAGGGCAAGGAGCTGTCGTTCAACAACGTGGCCGACACCGACGCCGCGCTGGAGTGCGTGAAGAGCTTCGTCAAGCCGGCCTGTGTCATCGTCAAGCACGCCAACCCGTGCGGCGTGGCTGTTGTGCCTGAAGACGAAGGCGGCATCCGCAAGGCCTACGACCTGGCCTACGCCACCGACACCGAGTCGGCCTTCGGCGGCATCATTGCCTTCAACCGCGAACTGGACGGCGAAACTGCCAAGGCCATCGTCGAGCGCCAGTTCGTCGAAGTGATCATCGCGCCAAAAATTTCCCAGGCTGCCCGCGACGTGGTGGCTGCCAAGCAGAACGTACGCTTGCTGGAATGCGGCGAGTGGCCAGCCGACCGCGCTGCCGGCTGGGACTTCAAGCGGGTCAACGGTGGCCTGCTGGTACAAAGCCGCGATATCGGCATGATCACCGCCGATGACCTGAAGATCGTCACCAAACGCGCCCCGACCGAACAAGAAATCCACGACCTGGTGTTTGCCTGGAAAGTGGCCAAGTTCGTCAAGTCCAACGCCATTGTCTACGCCAAGCAGCGCCAGACCATTGGCGTCGGCGCTGGCCAGATGAGCCGCGTCAACTCCGCGCGTATTGCCGCAATCAAGGCCGAGCATGCTGGCCTGCAGGTGCAGGGCGCAGTCATGGCATCGGATGCGTTCTTCCCGTTCCGTGATGGCATCGACAATGCGGCTAAAGTGGGTATCAGCGCCGTGATCCAGCCGGGTGGCTCGATGCGTGATGCCGAGGTGATTGCCGCCGCTGACGAAGCCGGCATCGCGATGGTATTCACCGGCATGCGCCACTTCCGCCACTGATTTACGGCAATCGGCCGCACTGAAGCAGGCATCTGCTGCGTTGGGGCCGGTTCCGCTGATGCTCATTGCCAGAAGGCAACTCCGCTCATCGGAACCGGCCCCGCCTTGCATCTACCTGCTTCATTGCGACCTCGTACAGCGTGAGGCTTCGCTTTGCGCCCGAAAGAATTCGAGGTTTTGACATGAAAGTTTTGATCATCGGCAGCGGCGGCCGCGAGCACGCCCTGGCCTGGAAAGTTGCCCAGGACCCACGCGTCGAGAAAGTCTTCGTTGCCCCAGGCAACGCCGGCACCGCCATTGAAGCCAAGTGCGAGAACGTCGCCATCGACGTCTGCGCCCTGGAACAACTGGCCGACTTCGCCGAGAAAAACGTCGACCTGACCATCGTCGGCCCGGAAGCACCGCTGGTCATCGGTGTGGTCGACCTGTTCCGCAGCCGTGGCCTGGACTGCTTCGGCCCAACCAAGGGTGCGGCCCAGCTGGAAGGCTCCAAGGCCTTCACCAAGGACTTCCTGGCGCGTCACAAGATCCCGACCGCCGACTACCAGAACTTCACCGAAATCGAGCCGGCCCTGGCCTACCTGCAAGAAAAAGGTGCGCCGATCGTGATCAAGGCCGACGGCCTGGCTGCGGGCAAAGGCGTGATCGTCGCCATGACCCTCGAAGAAGCCGAAGCCGCCGTGCGTGACATGCTGGCCGGCAACGCCTTCGGTGAAGCGGGTTCGCGTGTGGTGATCGAAGAGTTCCTGGACGGCGAAGAAGCCAGCTTCATCGTCATGGTCGACGGCCACAACGTGCTGCCCATGGCCACCAGCCAGGACCACAAGCGCGTCGGCGACCAGGACACTGGCCCGAACACCGGCGGCATGGGTGCCTACTCCCCTGCCCCCGTCGTTACCGCCGACGTGCACCAGCGCGTGATGGACCAGGTGATCTGGCCAACCGTGCGCGGCATGGCCGAGGAAGGCAACGTCTACACCGGCTTCCTCTATGCTGGCCTGATGATCGACAAGGCGGGCAACCCCAAGGTCATCGAGTTCAACTGCCGCTTCGGCGACCCAGAGACCCAGCCGGTCATGCTGCGCCTGGAGTCGAGCCTGGTGCTGTTGATCGAAGCCGCCTTCGCCAAGGCGCTGGACAAGGTCGAAGCCCAGTGGGACCCGCGCCCGAGCCTGGGCGTGGTGCTGGCAGCTGGCGGTTACCCGGGCGACTATGCCAAGGGCGACGTGATCAGCGGCCTGGACGCAGCGGCCAAGATCGAAGGCAAGGTGTTCCATGCCGGTACTTCGCTCAAGGACGGCCAAGTGGCCACCAACGGCGGGCGCGTGCTGTGCGCCACGGCAATGGGCAGCACGGTTGCCGATGCGCAGCAGCAGGCTTACCGCCTGGCCAAGGAAGTGAGCTGGAACGGCAGTTTCTACCGCACTGACATCGGCTACCGGGCCATTGCCCGCGAGCGCGGTGAGCACCAGCAGTAAGCATTACCGGAATGCCGTGCCGCCCAGGGCTGTCAACCGCCCGGCGCACGGTATCCGGCTCGTCGACAAGGCCCGGCACGGGCCTTGCCTTCGACTTGGCGCGCCGCGCATAGTTAGTACCCGGCACATCGGCTAAGAAGGGATCTCGTAGTGCGTCGGCTTCGGATTGCCTCAGCTCTGATCGTCACCTTGCTGACCCTGCTCTGCATGTTCCCGGCTGCAGCCGAACATGACGCAGGCTGGACCGTTCTGCTCGACGAACAGGCTAACCTGCAACTGAGCGATGTACGCTCCGAGCGCTACCGCAACCAGTTCAGCCCGCTGGTGCTTGCCGAACTGAATGCCGCGCCGCCGGAACAGGCCTTGTGGCTGCACTACCGCCTGGAACCAGGCGACCAGGAGCAACTGCTACGGGTATTCGCCCCCGACCTTTCTGGCCTTGACCTGTACGCCCTCGAAGGCGATCAACTTCTGCGTCAGCTGCACCACGGGCGCCAGGCCGGCAATGCCAGCCCGACCCTGCGTGGCAGCGACCATGTACTGCCCCTGCCCAACAGCCGGCAACCGCTGGACATCTACCTGCGCCTGGTCTCCGAGCACCAGTTGCGCCCAGCCATCAGCCTGGAACCTGCGGCCGTAGCCGCCTCGGACCAGAGCCAGCCACTGCTGTTCGGCATGCTGTTCGGCGGCCTGGTCATGTTGATCCTGCACAACCTGATCCGCTTCCTCTACAGCCGCTCCACCACCACCCTGATACTGGCGCTGTACCACGGCCTGATGCTGCTCAGCGGCCTGATCCTGCTCAACCTCAGCGGCCCCTGGTGGCACGTGTGGCACAACGCGCAAACCCCGGCCGCCTACCTCACGCTGGTACTGGCCGGCCTGGCGGGGCTGTATTTCACCCAGCACTTCTTCACCCCGTGCAACGCACCGCGGATCAACCGCCTGCTGCAGGGCGAAATGCTGGTGGTGGGGCTCAGCGGGCTGGTGCTGTTGTTTGTCGACACCCTGCCGCTCAACCTGATGACCTACGCCCTGATGGCCCTGGGCAGCGTGAGCATGCTGCTGGTCAGCAGCTACCACTGGTACCGGGGCTACGCGCCCGGTCGCTTGTTCAGCCTGGCCATGGTGGTGTTCAACCTGGGGGGGCTGGTGCTGCTGCCGGCACTGCTAGGCCTGACCCGCACCTCGACGCCTTGGCTACTGTGCGTCCTGCTGGGGCTGGCCGTGGCCAGCGGCCTGCTGCTCAACCTGGCAGTCAGCGAGCGCCTGCGCCGCATGAGCGAGGAGCGCTTCAGCGCCAGCCGCGCCCTGGCCGCCAGCGATGCCGAAATAAACGCGAAAGCCGAGTTCCTGGCCAAGATCAGCCACGAAATCCGCACCCCCATGAACGGCGTGCTGGGCATGACTGAATTGCTGTTGGGCACACCGCTGTCAGTCAAACAGCGTGACTACGTGCAGACCATCCACAGCGCTGGCAACGAGCTGCTGACGCTGATCAACGAAATTCTCGACATTTCCAAGCTGGAATCCCGGCAGATCGAACTGGATGACGTGCAGTTCGACCTCAATGCGCTGATCGAGGATTGCCTGAACATCTTCCGCGCCAAGGCCGAGCAGCAGAACATCGAGCTGATCAGCTTTACCCAGCCGCAAGTACCGCGGGTGATCAGTGGCGACCCGACGCGCCTGCGCCAGGCCTTGTCGAGCCTGCTGGAAAACGCCCTGAAAAATACCGACCACGGCGAGATCCTGCTGGTGGTGGCGCTGGACCAACGGGGTGAGGTACCGCGCCTGCGCATCGCCGTGCAGGACAGCGGCGAGCCGTTGGCCGCCGCAGACCGTGAAGCCTTGTTGCAGGCCGAGTTGCACAGCCACCACTTCTTGTCCAGCAACAAGCTGGGCGGCCACCTGGGGCTGGTCATCGCCAAGCAGCTGATCGGCCTGATGCAGGGCGAGTTCGGCATAAAAAGCAGCACCGGCATGGGCAACACCCTGTGGCTGACCCTGCCGCTGGACCCTTCTCGCCTGGAACAGCCACCGACCGACCTCGACAGCCCGCTGCGCGATGCCCGCGTGCTGGTAGTGGACGACAATGACACCTGCCGCAAGGTGCTGGTGCAACAATGCAGCGCCTGGGGCATGAACGTCAGCGCGGTGCCGTCGGGCAAGGAAGCCCTGGCCCTTCTGCGCACCAAGGCACACCTGCGCGACTACTTCGACGCCGTGCTGCTGGACCAGAACATGCCCGGCATGACCGGCATGCAGCTGGCCGCCAAGATCAAGGAAGACCCGAGCCTGAACCACGACATCCTGGTGGTGATGCTCACCGGCATCAGCAATGCGCCGAGCAAGGTCATCGCACGCAACGCCGGGGTGAAACGGATACTTGCCAAGCCGGTGGCCGGCTACACGCTGAAAACCACCCTGGCCGAAGAACTGGCCCAGCGTGGCCGCGATCAGGCAGTGCCGGCCAGCCTGCCCGGTGTCCCGCAGGCGCTGGACCTGCCCGGCGACTTCCGCGTGCTGGTTGCCGAGGACAACAGCATTTCCACCAAGGTGATACGCGGCATGCTTGGCAAGCTAAACCTTGAGCCCGACACCGCGTGCAATGGCGAAGAGGCCCTGCAGGCGATGAAAAACCAGCGCTATGACCTGGTGCTGATGGACTGCGAAATGCCGGTTCTGGACGGTTTCTCGGCCACCCAGCAGCTGCGTGCGTGGGAAACCGCCAACCAGCGCCAGCGCACTCCGGTGGTGGCGCTGACCGCGCACATTCTTACAGAACACAAGGAACGCGCCCGGCTGGCGGGCATGGACGGGCACATGGCCAAGCCGGTCGAGCTGTCGCAGTTGCGCGAACTGATCCAGTACTGGGCCAATCACCGGGAAGCCAAGGCGGACCCGGCGCATACTTCCTGATCTGTAGTGCCTGTACTGGCCTCATCGCCGGCAAGCCAGCTCCCACCTCGATCGCATCGTTCTCAAGCCATGCGCAGTACCTGTGGGAGCTGGCTTGCCGGCGATGAGGCCAGTGAAGACAACCACAATGCTGCTGATACACTTCCCGTCACCTTCCCTGCAAGGGGCTATCCCATGCTCCATGAGTTGTTCAGCGTTTACCTGAAAATGCTCGTGCTCTACAGCCCGTTCTTCGTGCTGTCGTGCTTCATCAGCCTGACACGCGGTCACTCCAGCAAGGAGCGCAAGCAACTGGCCTGGAAGGTCGCCTTCGCAGCCCTGGTGGCCAGCGTGCTGCTGTACCTGTTCGGTCGGGTGATCTTCGGCATTTTCGGCATCACCGCCGACGCCTTCCGCATCGGTGCCGGCAGCGTGCTGTTCATTTCGGCATTGGGCATGGCCCAGGGCAAGCCGGCGGTACAGGCCGATAACGTGCAGCAGGATGTGACCATCGTGCCGCTGACCATTCCGCTGACGGTTGGCCCCGGTACCATCGGTGCACTGTTGGTGATGGGTGTAAGCCAGCCGCACTGGGACGACAAACTGCTGGCCATCGTCAGTATCGCGCTGGCCAGCTTCACCGTCGGCCTGGTGCTTTACCTGTCGCACGGTATCGAGCGGATCCTGGGCGACCAGGGCCTGCAGATCGTCAGCCGTCTGATGGGGCTGTTCGTCTGTGCCCTGGCGGCGCAGATCATCTTTACCGGGATCAAAGGGTACCTGGTGCCTTAAATGGCATAGTCATGAATGCGCGCGAGGGATACCTTGACGGCGCTTTCCTGCACTTTCGGCAATACGCTGTTCTCAAAGGCCAGAATATTGAACCGGACCAGTTCTGCACGCACATTCTTGTGACTGCGCTTGCGGCTGATGAACCCTGCACTGAAAACAGACTGCTTGTCCACTTCGTGGTAAATCACCATGTCCACCCGGTTATTGCCGGCCGGCGCGCAGGCCAACACTTGAAAGTGCTGCCTCTCGAATGCCTTTTTCTCAAGTTCCTTCAGCACCGACTGTTTGGTCAGCAACGTCTGGATGGAAACTTTGACCGACGACGCAAAGCTGTCCCCGGCCGTTTTGGACAGGGTCTGCAATACCTGGTCAGTCTGCTGGGTACGCGTCTTGTCCGGCCAATGGATCTGCTCGGCCGTGACAGCATCCCACCCCATGAACTTGAGCTGGTTACGGTAATAAGCGAACCAGTCTTTAATCAGCCCCTCCTTGTAAGCGGTATCAGTGGCGCGCTCGGCCATCGCCAAGGCCAGCTTCACCTTGTTTTTCTGCGCGGCATCAATGCCCGGCAAGAACGAAACGATCCCAGCGCCGATAACGGCAGACGTGGCTTCACTCATGATGCTGCTCCTGTAGGTTGTGCGTAAGGGTCGAACCGGTAAACGGCCTGTGCATCCTTGGTTTGCATCAAGGCCTGCAATTCATCACGCTGGCGTTGGAAGCGTCCTTCATCCAACGCCAGGGAAACGCCGTTGAACTCGGCCTCGCCCTCAAGTACTTGTTCGCCCAGAAATGTCTCCAGCGAAACTAGCGAGAGTGGCTTGTCGATTTGCAGCGAGATGCTGCACAGGTCCAGGGCCGGCCCCGGCTTGAGTACGCCAAGTTCGATGACCAGCGTGGAGCACTGCGCCTGGTCATGCGCGCAGAACTTCAGCAAGTGCCGGAAGCCTTCGGCAGATTGACCAAGGCCCGTCTTTATCGCCGCCAGCACGGCCTCATGGCGAAGCGAACGCATTTTCAGCCACGCTTCAAGTGGCTGTACATGCGCGTTGCGCACCGGGCGCCCTAACGGTTTCAGGTCATGGGTGCTGGCCAGCTTGATCCAGCCCAGTTGGCGGTAGGCCTCCCGATACGCGGCATACCAGTTTTCATAATGGTCAACGCGTGAACCGGCGTGCTTGTTGGCTACCAACTGTGCGTACAGGATTGAATCGAAAGCGGCCTTGCGTTGTGCCTCGACCGCGCCTGGCGAATACAGCAAGGCTGTTCCGCCAATCAACATCAGTTGCTCAGCTGCTCTATCCATCGTGTTACCTCATCACAAAGAACCGAACAAGGCGGCGTTGCGACTACGCCGCCGGGCAATCAGATGTCGTACTCGAGCACGTTCTCGACACTGCGCACGCCGAGTTTGTTTTCTACGGTTTCGCGGATTTTGTCGTAGACAAAGTTATTGAGGGTGAGCACTGCCGTGCCGGCGTAGTACGCGGTCTTGTCCAGCTTCCACTGGATGCCCAGCACGTCATCGTCCAGTGTTGGAGCAGAGGCCTGGATGCAGCTCACTACCATGACCACATCGTTGTTTTCGGTTTCAATGCAGGCGGCCATGCCAACCATGCCCCTGGCTTTGTTCTTGCGCTTGTGATCGATCACCTTGGCGTCGTTTTCGACAGTGGTCAGTTTGTCGAAGGCCCGCTTTGCCACTTCACCCAGCTTGGTGCCGCCCAGCATCGCATTGCCAACCACACCTATGGTGCGGATGGCCACGGCGCCCACGGTGACGGACAGTTCCGCCGAAGTTTCAAGTTCGAAGGTACGGCGTGGGATGGTAAAGCCAAGGTCACGCATGACATCGATGAATTTGTCGTACCACTCCCGGCTCTGCTTTTCGGCGTTAAACGCTTTGTCGGCGACCAATGTGGCGAAGTGGAAAGCATTCTTCACATCATGACGGCTTTGCGCAGACATGCCCGCGCCGCAGGCAAGCAGGTTGCCTTCTACCAGGATGGCGGCATCGGTGGTGGTGATTTGGGTTGCATCGGACATTGGAAACTCCTTGATGGTTGCCCCTTGAGTCAGGGGCAATCACCTTAGCCAGCGCGCTGCTCACAAAGCGCGCTGAAGGGTTTCCGACGCAACTAGCTGGCGGTGGGGTACCAACGCGGCGTGTAGGCCCACACCCCGCCCGACAGGCGAGGGAATACACAGGTTGTAGAGGAGCCGACCAGAACCATGGTGCGCATATCGACCATTTCCGGCAGCAGCTCGGCCAAGGTGACTACCTTCAGCGTCTGCCCCGGCCTACCGATGTCGCGCCCAAGGACTACAGGCGTGTTCCCCTCGCGGTGGCGACGCACAACCTCCAGCGCCACCCCGAGCTGGTGCGGCCTGGACTTGGAAATCGGGTTGTAGAAGGCCAGCACCAGGTCGGCCTGGGCCGCCAGGTCCAGGCGCTTTTCAATGATCGACCAGGGCTTGAGGTTGTCCGACAGCGACATCACACAGAAGTCATGCCCCAGCGGTGCCCCCGCCTGCGCAGCCGTAGCGAGCGAGGCCGACACCCCAGGCAGGATCTCGAGGTCGACGCGCTGCCAGGCCGGGTCACTGGATTCGTGCAGCGCTTCAAGCACCGCAGCGGCCATGGCGAACACACCAGGGTCGCCCGACGAGACCACCACCACCGAACGGCCTTGTGCCGCCAGCGCGAAGGCATGCCGGGCGCGCTGCATCTCTTCCCGGTTGTCGGTGCAGTGCAGCACCTGGTCGTCACGGAACGGCCCGGCCATGCGCACGTAGGTTTCGTAGCCAAGCACATCCTCGGCCCGCGCCAGCTCGGCCTTGACCGCCGGCACCATCAGTTCGGCGGCCCCCGGGCCCAGGCCGATAACAGCCAGACGACCACGACGGCGGCCAACCTGCGCCACATCGACCGGGGCAGGCGCCACTGCGATGACCACTTCGTCCTGTTCTATCAACTCTGCGCCTGGCAACGCTGCAGCCACCATGCTGGCCACATCGCCTGGCCTGGCAGCGAAGCGCAAGGCGACACCCAAAGCCTGCGCAGCCTCGTGCAAGGCACTGTCGGCCATGGCTTGCTCGTCCGCCAGCACACAGGCAACAGATGGCTCGGCGATACCGGCCTGCTGCAACGCAGCACGAATGCCGTGCAGGTTGCCACCTGCAACACCCACCACCACCGAGCGCGGGTGGATCAGCAGTTCGTCGCGGTTGGCCGGGCGGGCCTGATGCCCCACATGGATGGTGCGCCGGGCTGCTTCGCTGGCAGGCAACTGCACCTGTTGCAACCACGGCGCATCACCTTCGATGCGCACCGCCTCGCCAGCCAGCAAATCAGAGACAAAGCGCTTGCCTTGCTCAATGTCCGCCAATGCATAACCCTGCGGCGGGTTCAGCAGGCAAGTGCCGAAACGCAGCTCGCCACTGGTGGTGATCGCAGCAGCAACGCCCAGTGCCTCTGCGATTTCGCGTGCCATCACGTTCACGCCACCCAGGCCACCGAGCAGCGGCACCACCGCACTGCCATCTTCGGCCACGGCCAGTACCGGCGGCTCGCTGCCCTTCTCGCTGAGCAGGCTGGCCAGGCTGCGGATGACAATGCCCGCAGCGCACAGGGCGATGATCGGCGTGTCCTGCTGGTACAACCCGCGCAGGGTATCGCCGAACGAGCTGTACGATTGGTCTGCACCCTCGACACGCCCCTCCAGGCCATGGATCGTGGCCTGTGGATAACACTGCTGGATACGCTGCGCCGTCGCCAGGCTGCCCGGGCCAAGAATGATGATTGCGGGTGCCTTGTGCATGCTCAGCCCTGCCATTTTTCCCCCGGCACGATGATCAGCGAGAAGTACGGCGACGACTGTGGGTCGACCTGATCCAGCGGCACGATCTTCTGGTTGGCCATGGTGGCCCGCTCCACATACAGCGCGCGCCCGTCCAGGCCCAGTTCGGTCAGTACTTCGCGTACTTTCGGGAAGTTGCGCCCAAGCTTCATGATCACCGCTGCATCGGCGTCGGCCAGGCGGCGCTTGAGTTCCTCGGCGGGCAACACGCCAGACAAGACCGAGAGGCTCTGGTTGCGGTACACCAGCGGCGCACCCAGCACCGAGGCGCCCCCGAGCATCGAGCACACGCCGGGGATCACTTCGGCTTCATAGCGCTGCGCCAGGCGGTCGTGCAGGTACATGTAGGACCCGTAAAAGAACGGGTCACCTTCGCAGATCACCGCCACGTCGCGACCGGCATCCAGGTGCTCGGCCACCTGCACGCTGGCTTCGTCGTAGAAGTCGCTGATCACCTGCTCATAGGACAGCGGCGCCGGCAGGGCTTCGGTGGTGACCGGGTACACCAGCGGCAACAGCGTCTGCTGCGCTTGCAGGTGCGCCTCGATGATGCCGAAGGCATTGCCACGTTTGCCCTTGGCCACGAAGTAACCGACCACTGGCGCTTCGCGCAGCAGGCGCAGAGCCTTGAGAGTGATCAGTTCAGGGTCGCCCGGGCCCACGCCCAGGCCCAGCAGACGTCCACGCGGCGCCATCACTCCACCTCCGTGGCCAGGGCGTTGACCGCAGCGGCGGCCATCGCGCTACCGCCCAGGCGGCCTTGCATGATCACGAACGGCACGCCGCGGCTGTCGGCAGCGAGCATCGCCTTGGACTCGGCAGCCCCGACGAAACCGACCGGGAAGCCGAGGATCAGCGCCGGCTTGGGTGCACCGGCGTCAATCATCTCCAGCAGGTAGAACAGGGCGGTGGGCGCATTGCCGATCACCACCACGCTGCCTTCCAGGTACGGGCGCCACAGCTCAAGGGCTACGGCAGAACGGGTGTTGCCGGCGTCCTTGGCCAGGCCCGGCACGCTTGGGTCGCGCAGGGTGCAGATGACTTTGTTGTTGGCTGGCAGGCGGGCGCGGGTGATGCCTTCGGCGACCATGTGCGCATCGCACAGGATTGGCGCGCCGTTGAGCAGCGCCTCGCGCCCGGCCCGGCCGGCGCCTTCGGAGAACTGCAGGCCATCGATGGCATCGACCATGCCACAGGCGTGGATCACGCGCACGGCGAGCTTTTCGAGGTCTGCGGGGATCCGCTCGAGTCGGGCTTCCTCACGGATGATCCGGAAGGAATTGCGATAGATCTCCTGACCATCGCGGATGTAGTCAATCATCAAGGTGCTCCGTCGGCAGGTCGAGCATGGCGCCTGCTTCATTCAAGGTAAGGTCGGTGCCGCGCAGGGCGCCGAAGCCCGGTTGGTGCGCGTCACGCAGATAAAGGTCATATCGGCCCGGCGAACGGGCCAGCAGGGTGGCCGGGGCAACATGGGCCACGGCGCAGGAACGGGGGCAGCCAGACAGGTGCACGCTGGCGGGCACGCCAGGGCCCAGCAGCGCGGCCAAGGCAACGGCGTCGGCCTTGGTTTCGCCAAGCGCCTTGGCGCAGCCGCTGGCACCCGTGCAGGCGCTGATGCGCGCCAGCGGTTCATGGTCGTGGCACAGCAGGCCCAGGGCCGACAGTTCAGCCTGGGCTTGGTCGATGTGGTCGGCTTGCAGGTTGGTCAGCACCAGGCTTTGCCAGGGGCTCAGGCGCAAGCTGCCATCGCCCCGTTCACGGGCAACCCGCGCGGCGCCGCGCAGCATGGCCGGGGTCAGGCGGCCTTGCGGCGGGGCTACGCCAAGAGCAACGCCATCTGCCTGCGGCAGCGTGCCCAGCCAAGAGGCGCGGTACTGTGTGCGTTGCCAGGCGCGCACGGCGGCATCGCGGCGGATGTCCAGGCCGAGCCCATCGACGAAATCGCTTGCCGGGCACACCTCGAGCAACTGGCGCATGCGTGACTGCGTCGGGGTTGCCAGGTCGAGGAAGCGCTCCAGCACCGCACGCACCAGCGCCAGGCCCTGCGCCAGCGGCACCGCGCCGAGCACCTGCCCGCCCGCCGGGCAGCCCGCCAGGCCAAACGCCAGCCAGGTCTGCTGCTGCAGATGCAGGGCCGATAGCCACAGGTCGTGGGGGTGCTCGAGCATGGCCAGGCGCTCGCCGGCATCCAGCTGCACGGCAAACTTGGCCGACAACTGGTGAAAGCGCGGGGTGCCTTCCAACAGGTCGAGGATCTGCCCTGCCAACGGCCGTGCGTCCAGCAGCATCGCCGGGTCATGCCCGGCCAGCGGGCTGAGCATCAGGTTGCGCACATCGTCACCGGCCGCGTCGCGCGGGCCCAGGCCAGCTGCGAGCAGGGTCTCGACCAGGGCGCGATGCTCGGTGCCAATGCCGCGAATCTGCAAATTGCCACGGTTGGTGGCCTCGATCACACCACCGGCGAAGCGCTCGGCTGCCGTCGCCACCGCTTCGGCCTGGTCGGCCAGCAGCAGGCCGCCCGGCAGCTTGATGCGGCAGATACCGCCATCACGGGCACTGACAATGCGCCACAACCCCGGGCAGGCCGAGGGGCGGGGCGGAACGTTGGGGGCATGGGCCTGCGTCAAAGGGGCGTCCGGCAATCTGTGAAAATGCGCTTGAGTGTAGAAGGCGCGGTATTATGCCTGCTTTGTCCGGCGGCATGAAAAGCCGGTGGTCGAGCATCCTCATCGATTGAGGAGAAATTCAGGACTGTGTCGCCCTCTTCGCGGGCACGCCCGCTCCCACAGGATCATCGCTACCCTCAATGGCTGCGCTGTACCTGTGGGAGCGGGCGTGCCCGCGAAGGGGCGCGAAGCGGCCCCAAAAATGGCGGAATGAAATACATGGCACCCTGGCTGACAGTAGTAGGCATCGGCGAAGACGGCTTCAGTGGCCTGGGCAAACAGGCCCGGCGCGCGCTGCTGGGCGCTGCGCGGGTCTTCGGCAGCCCGCGCCAGCTGGCCTTGCTGCCGCGCTGCGTGCCCGGCGAACGGCTGGGCTGGCCAAGCCCGTTTTCCTTGGCCCCGGTGCTGGCCCTGCGCGGCGAGCCGGTGTGCGTGCTGGCCAGCGGCGACCCGATGTTCTACGGCGTCGGCGCCAGCCTGGCGCGCCAGGTGCCTGCCGCTGAATTGCGCGTGCTTTCGATGCCCTCCTCCTGCGCCCTGGCCGCTGCCCGCCTGGGCTGGCCGCTGCAGGAGGTGCAGGTTGTGTCGCTGGTGGCGCGGCCACTGGCGGCGCTGAATGCCCACCTGCACAGCGGCATGCGCCTGCTGGTGCTGAGCAACGATGGCGACAGCCCGGCGGCAATTGCTGCACTGCTGCGCGAACGTGGCTTCGGGCCAAGCCGCCTGCGGGTTTTCGAGCACCTGGGTGGCCAGGAAGAACGCGAGTTGGCCGGCACCGCCCAGGACTGGCCGCACGCCAATATCGCCACGCTCAACCTGGTGGCCATCGAGTGCCTGGCCGCGCCCGATGCCCCACGCCTGCACCGGCTGGCCGGGCTGCCGGACACCGCCTTCTGGCACGACGGCCAGTTGACCAAACGCGATGTCCGCGCCATCACTCTGGCGCGCCTGGCGCCCCAGCCCGGCGAGCTGCTGTGGGACGTGGGCGCGGGCTGCGGCTCGATCGGCATCGAATGGATGCGCGCCCACCCGGCCTGCCGCGCCCTGGCCATCGAGGCCGACGAAGGCCGCCAAGGCTTCATCGAACACAACCGGGACGCGCTGGGTGTACCCGGCCTGCAACTGGTCTGCGGCAAGGCACCTGCAGCACTGCAGGGCCTGGAGCAGCCCGATGCAATCTTCATCGGCGGCGGCGTCACCCGCGAAGGCGTGCTGGACCTGTGCTGGGCCAACCTGCGCCCTGGCGGGCGGCTGGTGGCCAATGCAGTGACCTTGCAAAGCGAACTGGCCCTGGCGCATTTCCGCGAGCAGCACGGTGGTGAGCTGACCCGCATCCATGTCGCCCATGCCCAGCCCCTGGGCGCGTTCGACACCTGGCGCCAGGCGCTGCCGATCACCCTGCTGGAAGTGGTGAAACCCGTCGATGCGTGAAGAAACCCGTGAACAGCCCGCGCCCCTGCGCAGCGGCCTGACCACCGGCAGCTGCGCCACCGCCACAAGCCTGGCAGCCGCGCGCTTGCTGCTGAACGGCGAAAGCAGCGACGCCGTCAGCATTACCCTGCCCAAGGGCAAGGTGGTGCAGATGCGCCTGGAATTCTGCCGCCTGATTGGCGAGCGCGCCGAAGCCGGCACCCTCAAGGATGCTGGCGACGACCCGGACGTGACCCACGGCGCCCTGCTCTACAGCCAGGTACGCCTGCTGGGCGAACCGGGTATCCGCTTTGTCGCCGGCACCGGCGTCGGCACCGTGACCCGCCCGGGGCTGGTGCTGGCGGTGGGTGAGCCGGCCATCAACCCGGTGCCACGCCGCATGATCACTGAACACCTGCAACGCCTGGCCGACGAGTGCGGCTACCTCGGTGGCTTCGAGGTCACGGTCAATGTGCAGGGTGGCGACCAACTCGCCCTCAAGACCATGAACCCGCGCCTGGGTATCCTCGGCGGGCTGTCGATCCTCGGCACCAGCGGCATCGTGCGGCCGTTTTCCTGTGCGGCCTATATCGCCTCGATCCACCAGGGTATCGACGTGGCCCACACCAACGGCTACACGCACATCGCCGCCTGCACCGGCAACGCCAGTGAAGACACCATGCGCCAGGTCTACGGCCTGCCGGAAATCGCCCTGATCGAAATGGGCGATTTCGTCGGCGCAGTGCTCAAGCACCTGCGCAAGGTGCCGGTGCCACGCCTGACCCTGTGTGGTGGCTTCGGCAAGATCAGCAAACTGGCCGCCGGGCACATGGACCTGCACAGCCGTCACTCCAGTATCGACTTGCCGCAACTGGCCGGTTGGGCTGCTGACATTGGCGCTGACGAAACCCTGCAGGCGGCCATCATCGGCGCCAACACCAGCCAGCAAGCACTCGCACTGGCCCATGCGGCCGGCATTGCCCTGGGTGACGCGGTGTGCGCCCACGCACTCGCCTTCGCCCGCAGCGTCGTGCCGGCGCAGGTGCAAGTGGAAGTGTTCGCCATCGACCGCCAGGGCGGCATCGTTGGCCAGGCAGGTGTGCAATGACTGCACGCATACTGCTGTTGGGCGGTGTCACTGAAGCCCTCGCCATCGCCCGCCGCCTCGCCCCACAGCATGTCTATAGCCTGGCCGGTATCGGCCGCGTGCCGCAGGACCTGCAATGCCAGGTACGGGTCGGGGGCTTTGGCGGCGCCGAGGGCCTGGCCAGCTACCTGCGCGAAGCAGGCATCACCCTGCTGATCGATGCCACCCATCCCTATGCCGCGCAAATCAGCCGCAATGCCGCCAGTGCCGCACGCAACGCTGGCATCCCGTGCTGGGCTTTGCGTCGCCCGGCCTGGCAGGCGCAAGCGGGGGATGATTGGCGCGAAGTCGAGGACTGGGCAGGGCTGATAGAGGCGCTCAAGCCGTTTCGCAGACCGCTGTTTACGCTGGGGCGTGAACCCCTGCAGCATCTGGAGGAGATTCCGCCGGAGCAGTTCTGGACGCTGCGTGCACTGGAAGCGTGCCCTGGCAACGAGCGCTGCGAAGTGATTGGCGCGCGAGGGCCATTCCATATTGTGGATGAACGGGCGTTGTTCCAGCGCCGCAATATCGATGTGCTGATCAGCAAGAACAGCGGCAGTGTGGCGACCGAGCCGAAGCTCGAGGTGGCGCGGGAGCTTGGTGTGCCGGTGCTGATCCTCAAGCGCCCGGCGTTGCCGGCTGTTGACCGCGCATTCGAATCGCAGGCTGACATGGCAGCAGCACTCGACCTGCATCAACACCTCTCGCAAGCACGCTAGAGGTCCCTGTGGGAGCGGGCAAGCCCGCGAACACCGGCGAAGCCGGTGCCATACATCGAGTCGTCTTCTTCGCGGGCACGCCCGCTCCCACAGAAGACCGTGCCAGCCTTAAAACCTGTATGTGACCGTTACCCTACAGCCCTTTCGGATTTTTCTTTCAGCCCCGCACGTGGCTCTGGGTTGTCCTGCTGCCGTAAACTCAATGCCCCTCCCCCGGAAGGTTTCACCCATATGGAAATGCAATGGTGGATCTGGCTGGTCTTCGGCATCGCGCTGATCCTGCTCGAACTGGTCCTGCCGACGTTCTTCATCCTCTGGTTCGGCATTGGTGCCGTGCTGGTCTCACTCATCTCGCTCGCCGCCCCCAGCCTGCAACTGGACATGCAGGTGCTGCTGTGGGTACTGCTGTCGTCTGTCACCACCGCGCTGTGGTTCAAGGTATTCCGGCGCAAGCAGCCAGACGTGCGCTGGACCGCCGACAGCGTGATCGGCGAAGTGGGCTTGCTGACCGCTGGCGTTTCGGAGTTTCAGAAAGGCCGCGTGCGTTTCCAGAAGCCGATCCTTGGCAGCGAAGAATGGACCTGCGTCGCCGATAGCCAGATCGCAGCCGGCGAACGGGTACGCCTTACCGCCATTGAGGGCAACACTGCCCGCGTCATCCGGGCCTGAATCCGCACTAAAAGGAATTTCGCATCATGACCAGCCTCATCGTCGTCGCCGCCATCGCCCTGTTCGTCCTGATCACCGTGTTCAAGGGCGTACGTATCGTGCCCCAGGGCGAGGAATGGATCGTCGAGCGCCTGGGCCGCTACCACAGCACCCTCAAGCCCGGCCTGAACATCCTCATCCCGTACATGGATGTGGTCGCCTATCGCCTGCCGACCAAAGACATCATCCTCGATGTGCAGCAACAGGAAATCATCACCCGGGACAACGCCGTGATCGTCGCCAACGCCCTGTGCTTCGCCAAGGTGGTCGACCCGCAGAAGGCCTCCTATGGCGTGCAAAACTTCTCGTTCGCCGTCACCAGCCTGACCATGACTTCGCTGCGCGCCATCGTCGGCGCCATGGACCTGGACGAAGCGCTGTCCAGCCGCGAGCAGATCAAGGCACGCCTGCGCGAGGCAATGTCGGAGCAGACCGAAGACTGGGGCGTGACCGTGCGCTCGGTGGAAATCCAGGACATCAAGCCTTCGGAAAACATGCAACTGGCCATGGAGCGCCAGGCGGCGGCAGAGCGTGAGCGCAAGGCCGATGTGACCCGCGCCGAAGGTGCCAAGCAGGCCGCGATCCTTGAAGCGGAAGCACGCCTGCAGGCGGCCAGGCTGGATGCCGAAGCGCAGATCAGCCTGGCCGAGGCCTCGGCGCGGGCGATTTCGCTGGTCAAGGAAGCGGTGGGCAACGAGACCGTGCCGGCGATGTATTTGCTGGGTGAGCGTTATGTCGGGGCCATGGAGAACCTGGCGAGCAGCAACAACGCCAAGGTGGTGGTGCTGCCGGCAGACCTGCAAGAAACCGTCCGGGGCCTGATGGGCCGTAACAAGGCTTGAGATTGATTTCACCCTCTTCGCGGGCACGCCCGCTCCCACAGGTACCCCGCAGCTCTCAAGGTTGTTGGTAATCCTGTGGGAGCGGGCATGCCCGCGAAGCAGGCGACACCGGTTCAACTGCCTGCCTGCGTCACTTCACCGCACCCCGCCTTTTTTACCTATACTGCGCCTTACAATAGCCACCACGATTCCTGACCGGATCTCTCCATGCCCCCACGTCGGCACATTGCCTGGATAGCCTGCCTTGCAGTGCTGTTCAACCTGCTGGCCATGCCGCTGGCCTCTGCCGTGCCCAAGGGCCCGGCCGAGCAGCTGCTGTGGGGGGCTTTCTGTTCCAGCATGGCCAACAAGGCCAAGGTCGACGTCCAGGCCCTGGCCAAGATCGACCTCGGCCCGCAAAGCGACGACAGCGCCAGCATGATGAATTGCTGGTGCTGCTCGGGCGCTGCGCCGCTGCTGGCCCTGCCCGGCTACCCGCCGCAGCTGCACAACCCGCCAACACTGGTTGCCGGCCTGCTGCCGCCCCCCGCCGACTACCAACCTACGCCGCGCCAGCTCTGGCCCGCGCTAAACCCCCGTGCCTCTCCGCTGGCCTGAGTTCATCCCGCTGTCTGCCTGAACCTGAACAGAACGGAGATTCACCATGCTCAAGCACGCCCTCGTCATGGCCGCCCTGCTGCTGCCCGGCGCCTTTGCCAATGCCCACGAATACAGCGTGGGCGACCTGCACATCGCCCACCCCTGGTCGCTGCAGTTGCCCCCCAACGCACCCAATGTCGCCGCGTATTTCGTGGTGCACAACAATGGCCAGGCCGATGACCGCCTGCTGAGCGTCGACAGCCCCATCAGCGATGACGCGCAACTGCACGAGCATGCCATGAGCGCCAGCGGCGCCATGAAGATGCAGCAAGTACCCAGCGTGGTGGTGCCTGCCGGCAAGGACCTGACCTTCGCCCCCAGCGCCTACCATGTGATGCTGATGCAGCCCAAAGACCGCAGCCTGCTCAGCGACGGCAAGCGCTTCCCGTTGACCCTGCATTTCGAAAAGGCCGGCGACATCACCGTCGAAGTGGCCGTGCAGAAGCAGGCGCCAGCGGACCAGCCGCAAGCCCACGAACACGCGCACTGACACCTGCTGACAGGCACCCGCCATGAGCCTGCCGCGCAACAGCATCAGCCGTACCACCCGCCCTGACCACAGGCGCGCCGGTGGCGGATGGCTGAGCCTGTTCGCCATGTGGATGATCTTCATCGGCCCGCTGATTTCCCAGTCGATGCCGATGGACCACCACGCCGGCATGAGCATGCCGATGGACATGCCGATGGCGGCTGCCCACCAGCATGGCGGCGACACCCATCACGGCCACGGCGGTGATGGCCAGCTGCATGTGATGTGGGAAAAGTGCGGTTACTGCAGCCTGTTGTTCAACTGCCCGGCCCTGCCCCAGGCCCTCAGCCCGCTCAGCGCCGGCAGCGTCGTCCCCACCACCCACCTGTTTGCACCAACGCACCAGGGCCATGCCCGGCAGGCTGTATTCCCCGGTGCGCGCAGCCGCGCCCCACCATCCTCGATCAACGTCTGAACCCACATTTTGCGCACGGAGCCAGGAGGCTTCGCGCTAACTCATGACTGATCGACTGGAATCACTATGTCCGGCTGCACCCCTGTTTTTGCCTTGTCCCTGCGTGGGGCCATCGCCGCCGTGTGCGGCTCGCTGCTCGCGCCCGTGGCCCTGGCCGCCGACCCTGGCCATGACGGCCATGCGCACGACGCACCCGAGCTGAGCCCGACGGTAATCACCGCCGTGGCCCCGAGTTCGCCACTGACCGTGGTCACCAACCCGAAAGACCCGCGCCAGCCAGTACCGGCCAGCGACGGCGCCGACTACCTGAAGACCATCCCAGGCTTTTCGGCGATCCGAGCCGGCGGCACCAACGGCGATCCGGTGTTGCGCGGCATGTTCGGCTCGCGCCTGAACATCCTCACCAACGGCGGCCTGATGCTGGGCGCCTGCCCCAATCGCATGGACGCCCCCACCTCCTACATTTCGCCAGAGACCTACGACCGCCTGACCGTGATCAAAGGCCCGCAAAGCGTGATCTGGGGCCCGGGCGGCTCGGCAGGCACCATCCTCTTCGAGCGTGAACCCGAAAAGTTCGGCACCCTCGGCAGCCGCGTAAACGCCAGCCTGCTGGCCGGCTCCAACGGCCGCTTCGACAAGGTGCTGGATGCCGCCGCCGGCAACAGCCAGGCCTACGCCCGCTTCGTCGGCAACCAGTCACGCTCGGATGACTACCACGACGGCAACAACGACACCGTGCCCTCGCGCTGGCAAAAATGGAACGGCGATGTTGCCCTCGGCTGGACCCCCGACCAGGACACCCTGCTGGAGCTAACGGCCGGCAAGGGCGATGGCGAGGCCCGCTATGCCGGGCGCGGCATGGACGGCTCGCAGTTCAAGCGCGAAAGCCTGGGCCTGCGCTTTGAAAAGTCCAACCTCGGCGAGGTGCTCGACAAGGTCGAGGCGCAGGTCTACTACAACTATGCCGACCATGTGATGGACAACTACAGCCTGCGTACCCCGTCGGGCAGCGGCATGATGGGCATGCCGATGGTCAGCAACGTCGACCGTCGCACCCTGGGCGCACGCATCAAGGCCACCTGGCGGTGGGCCGATGTGCAGCTGATCAGTGGCATCGACGCGCAAACCAACGAACATCGCCAACGTGGCGGCATGGGCGTAGACGCGCACAAGGGCCAGGCCTGGACCAAGGACGCCGACTTCCACAACTACGGGGCCTTCAGCGAACTGACCTGGTACGTCAGCGGTGGGGACCGTTTGATTACCGGTGCCCGCCTGGACCGCGCCTCGGCCCGCGACTTCCGTAAAGGCAGCGCCACCGAAGGCGATACCCGCGCCGACACCCTGCCCAGCGGTTTCATACGCTACGAGCACGACCTGGCAGCCATCCCGGCCACCACCTATATCGGCCTCGGTCATGCCCAGCGTTTCCCCGATTACTGGGAGCTGTTCTCGCCCAAGCTGGCACCGCCCGGTGCAGCAAATGCCTTCGACGGCATCAAACCGGAGAAAACCACCCAGCTCGACTTCGGCATCCAGTACCGCACTGAGCGCCTGGAAGCCTGGGCTTCGGGCTATGTCGGGCAGATCCGCGATTACATCCTGTTCGACTACCGCACCGGCATGATGGGCATGAGCACCTCGCAGGCACAGAACATCGACGCCCGCATCATGGGTGGCGAACTGGGCGCGGCTTACCAGCTGACTGAAAACTGGAAGGCCGACGGCACGCTGGCCTACGCTTGGGGCAAGAACAGCAGTGATGGCAAAGCGCTACCGCAAATGCCACCCCTGGAAAGCCGCCTGGGCCTGACCTACAGCCGCGACGTTTGGAGCGTCGGCGCACTGTGGCGGCTGGTAGCTGCGCAGAACCGCATCGCCGAGAACCAAGGCAACGTGGTCGGCAAGGACTACGACAAGAGCGCCGGCTTCGGCGTGTTCTCCCTGAACGGCGCCTACAAGGTGAACAAAAACCTCAAGCTCAGCGCGGGGGTCGACAACCTGTTCGACAAAACCTACGCCGAGCACTTGAACCTGGCCGGGAACGCCGGGTTCGGCTACCCGGCTACCGATCCACAGCCGGTCAACGAGCCAGGCAGGACCTTCTGGACCAAGGTCGATTTCAGCTTCTGACAACAACCACGGGCGCAGCTTCGGTTGCGCCCCTCTGCTGGTCAAACAGGAGGTTCCCATGAGAGGAACACGCACCAATTTCTATAACCTGGCCTGGCGTTGGCACTTTTATGCGGGGCTGTTCGTGGCCCCGTTCATGATCCTGTTGGCGATCACCGGGATCATCTACCTGTTCAAGCCGCAGCTCGACCCGCTGCTGTACCGCGACCTGATGGTGGTCGAAGCCGGCCACCACCGGCAGGGCGCCGATGCGATGCTGGCCGAAGTGCGCCAGGCTTACCCCAAGGGCCACGTCGGCCAGTACCTGCCGCCAATCAACGCCGAGCGCAGTGCGCAGTTCGTGGTGCATGACGGCGGGCGCGAACTGAATGTGTTCGTCGACCCGTACAGCGGCAAGGTGCTCGGCGAGCAGGACGCCAAGCAGAACCTGCAGGCCATCGCCCGCGCCCTGCATGGCGAGCTGATGGTCGGCACGGTCGGTGACCGCCTGGTGGAGCTGGCCGCAGGCTGGGGCATCGTGCTGGTGGTGTCAGGCCTGTACCTGTGGTGGCCACGCGGGCGCAATGGCGCTGGCGTGCTGTGGCCACGGCTGTCGGCACGCGGACGGCTGCTTTGGCGCGACCTGCACGCGGTAACCGGCTTCTGGGGTTCGGCCCTGCTGTTGCTGATGCTGCTCAGCGGCATGACCTGGACCGGCCTGTGGGGCAAGCAGTACGCCGATTTGTGGAACCGTTTCCCGGCAGCCATGTGGAACGACGTGCCCAAGTCGGACCAGCAGGCAGGTGAGCTGAACAACGCGCACCGCCAGACCGTGCCCTGGGCGATGGAAAACACGCCGATGCCGCAGTCCGGCGCACACGCCGAACACGCCGGGCACCACATGATGTCGGACATGCCTGCGGCGCCCCAGGTGAGCGTGCAGCAGGTCGAAGACATCGCCACCTCCCGCCAGGTCGAGCCGGGCTACAGCATTACCCTGCCGACCACGGCAGACGGTGTGTTCACCATTGCGGTGTTCGCCGACGACCCGCGCAACGACGCCACCCTGCATGTCGACCAGTACACCGGCAAGGTCCTGGCCGATGTGCGCTGGCAGGACTACAGCCCGGTCGCCCGCGCCACCGAGCTGGGGGTGATGCTGCACGAAGGCAAGATGTTCGGGGCGTTCAACCAGATCATCATCCTGGTGGTGTGCCTGATGATTCTGCTGGGTTCGGTGAGCGGGCTGGTGATGTGGTGGAAGCGCCGGCCTGAAGGTGGGTTGGGCGTGCCGCCGCTGCGCCATGACCTGCCGCGCTGGAAGGCGGCGGTGGGGGTGATGCTGGTGCTCGGGGTGATATTCCCGCTGGTGGGGGTGTCGATGGTGGTGATGTGGGTGGTGGACAGCCTGGTAGTGCGCCGCCGCCGGGAGCTGGCCAGCGCCTGACCTTGTGTTGCCTGACCGGACCTCTTCGCGGGTGAACCCGCTCCCACAGGTATCGTGCTGCGCTCAAGCTTGGCGCGGTCCCTGTGGGAGCGGGTTCACCCGCGAAGAGGCCGGCGAAGGTGTCGGACTTTACCTGCGAGAGCACGGCTGCTATCTGAAAATCGTGTCGATCTGTCGCGATCTCGAATTGGAACGCCCGTGTTAGCCTAGCCGGCGACTTTCAAGGGAATGCAGCTTATGACCGCAATTTCACCAAAACCACAAGAAGAGCAGCACCTGCAACGCAACCTGACCAACCGCCACATCCAGCTGATCGCCATCGGCGGCGCGATCGGTACCGGCCTGTTCATGGGCTCGGGCAAGACCATCAGCCTGGCGGGCCCGTCGATCATCTTCGTCTACATGATCATCGGCTTCATGTTGTTTTTCGTCATGCGCGCCATGGGCGAACTGCTGCTGTCGAACCTGAACTACAAATCGTTCATCGACTTCTCAGCCGACCTGCTCGGCCCCTGGGCCGGTTACTTCACCGGCTGGACCTACTGGTTCTGCTGGGTAGTCACCGGTATCGCCGACGTGGTCGCCATCGCCGCCTACACGCAGTTCTGGTTCCCCGACCTGCCGCAGTGGATACCGGCGCTGACCTGCGTAGGGCTGCTGCTGTCGCTGAACCTGGTGACGGTAAAAATGTTCGGCGAGATGGAGTTCTGGTTCGCCCTGGTCAAGATCATCGCCATCCTCGGCCTGGTCGCCACCGGCCTGTACATGGTCATCACCGGCTTCACCTCGCCCAGCGGGCGCACTGCACAGCTGGCCAACCTGTGGAATGACGGCGGCATGTTCCCCCATGGGCTGATGGGTTTCTTCGCCGGTTTCCAGATCGCCGTGTTCGCCTTTGTCGGTATCGAGCTGGTGGGCACCACCGCCGCCGAAGCGAAAAACCCGGAGCGCACCCTGCCGCGGGCGATCAACTCGATCCCGATCCGCATCATCGTGTTCTATGTGCTGGCGCTGATCGCGATCATGGCCGTGACGCCTTGGCGCGACGTGGTACCGGGCAAGAGCCCGTTCGTGGAGCTGTTCGTGCTGGCCGGCCTGCCAGCGGCGGCCAGCATCATCAACTTCGTGGTGCTGACCTCGGCGGCTTCGTCGGCCAACAGCGGGGTGTTCTCCACCAGCCGCATGCTCTTCGGCCTGTCGCAAGAAGGTGACGCGCCCAAGGCATTCGAAAAACTGTCGAGCCGTTCGGTGCCGGCCAACGGCCTGTACTTCTCGTGCACCTGCCTGTTGCTCGGTGCAGTGCTGATCTACCTGGTGCCGAACGTGGTCGAGGCGTTCACGTTGGTGACTACCGTTTCGGCGGTGCTGTTCATGTTCGTCTGGACGCTGATTTTGCTGTCGTATCTGAAGTACCGCAAAAACCGCGCGGCGCTGCACCAGGCGTCGAAGTACAAGATGCCGGGCGGGCGCTTCATGTGCTACGTGTGCTTGGCGTTCTTCGCCTTCATTCTGGTGTTGCTGAGTCTGGAGGCAGATACCCGCTCGGCGTTGGTGGTCACGCCGATCTGGTTCGTGCTGCTGGCGGTGACGTATCAGTTTGTACGCAGCAGGCGCCATCCGCGTTCGGCTGTGCGTAACGGCTGATGGCCCAGGGGGCCGCTGTGCGGCCCCAATCCTGTGCACATCAATGTCCCAGGCACCAACCTGGACCTCGCAAACGCCCCAACACCTCGCACACCCCCTCTATTACGCCCCTTTCGCCATTAGGCACACCCCTTGCAACGCCCCTCCCCGCTTGCCCAACACTCTAAAAAACTCAGCGGAGAGAGCACATGAAGCGTCGCAGTCTGATCAAGGCTTTTACCCTCAGCGCATCGATTGCGGCGATGGGCCTGAGCTGGAGTATCCAGGCCGCCGAGACCATCAAGGTTGGCATCCTGCATTCGCTGTCGGGGACCATGGCCATTTCCGAGACCTCGCTCAAGGACATGGCGCTGATGACCATCGACGAGATCAACGCCAAGGGCGGCGTGAACGGCAAGATGCTCGAACCGGTGGTGGTCGACCCGGCGTCCAACTGGCCGCTGTTCGCTGAAAAGAGCCGCCAGCTGCTGACCCAGGACAAGGTCGCGGTGGTGTTCGGCTGCTGGACCTCGGTGTCGCGCAAGTCGGTGCTGCCAGTGTTCGAAGAGCTCAACGGCCTGCTGTTCTACCCGGTGCAGTACGAGGGTGAGGAGATGTCGCCGAACGTGTTCTACACCGGCGCCGCCCCCAACCAGCAGGCCATTCCTGCCGTTGAATACCTGATGAGCGAGGACGGCGGCAGCGCCAAGCGCTTCTTCCTGCTGGGTACCGACTACGTCTACCCGCGCACCACCAACAAGATTCTGCGCGCCTTCCTGCACAGCAAAGGCGTGGCCGACAAGGACATCGAAGAGGTGTACACGCCGTTCGGCCACGCCGATTACCAGACCATCGTTGCCAACATCAAGAAGTTCTCCGCCGGGGGCAAGACGGCGGTGATTTCCACGGTCAACGGCGACTCCAACGTGCCGTTCTACAAAGAACTGGCCAACCAGGGCCTGAAGGCCACCGACGTACCGGTGGTGGCGTTCTCGGTAGGCGAAGAAGAGCTGCGCGGCATTGACACCAAACCGTTGGTGGGGCACCTGGCCGCGTGGAACTACTTCGAGTCGGTGGATAACCCGGTGAACCAGAAGTTCGTCGCCGACTGGAAGGCCTACGCCAAGGCCAAGGGCCTCCCAGGCGCCGACAAGGCGGTGACCAACGACCCGATGGAAGCCACCTACGTGGGCATCCACATGTGGGCGCAAGCCGTTGAGAAGGCCAAGTCCACCGACGTCGACAAGGTGCGTGAAGCGCTGGCTGGGCAGAGCTTCAAGGCACCGTCTGGCTTCACCCTGACCATGGACAAGACCAACCACCACCTGCACAAGCCGGTGATGATCGGCGAGATCCAGGATGACGGGCAGTTCAGTGTGGTCTGGGAAACCGAGCAGCCACTGCGGGCGCAGCCTTGGAGCCCGTTCATTCCAGGGAATGACAAGCGACCTGACTACGCAGTGAAAGGTAACTGAGTGCAACGGGGCTGCTTTGCAGCCCAATCGCCGGCAAGCCAGCTCCCACAAGGAAAGCACCGCCCTCAAGGCCTGTGGAAGACCTGTGGGAGCTGGCTTGCCGGCGATGAATCCAACACCGATTCCCAGGATTGCCCGCATGCTCAGAATGCTGCTCACCCTGCTTCTGCTACTCCCCATGGCCACCCAGGCCAGCGAGGGCGAATTCTTTATCACCGCCAAGCCCGCCGAGCAGGCCCGCCTGCTCGAAAGCTGGGCGGCGCAACCCGATGCCGCGCGCCTGCCGCTGCTGGACAACCTGCGCCAGGGCCGAATCGCCACCGACGACACCCGCAAGGTGCGCCTGAACAACCGCCTGCGCGGCCTGATCGACAACGCCCTGGCCAGCCACCAGTTGCTCAGCGACAACAGCGAAACGCGCCTTGCCGCCGCCCAGCAACTGCAAAAAAGCGCACAACCCGCGCAAATGGCCTTCCTCGACCGGCGCTTCGCCAGCGAGCCGGATGCCGCCGTGCACGCCGCCATCGGCCTGGCCCTGGCCAACCTGCAACTGGGCGCCAGCGAACCGGCAGTACGCCTCGCCGCCGTGCGCCTGCTGGGCGAAACCGGTGACCCGGTGGCCCGCACCCGTCTTGAAGCGCTGCTGCAACCCGACGCTGAAGCCGACCCGGGCGTGCGCACCGCTGCCGAAACCAGCCTGGCCCAGGTCAAACGCAAGCTGCTGGTCGGCGAACTGCTCGGCCAGGCGTTCAGCGGCCTGTCGCTGGGCTCGATCCTGCTGCTGGCGGCACTGGGCCTTGCGATCACCTTCGGCCTGCTCGGGGTGATCAACATGGCCCACGGCGAGATGCTGATGCTCGGCGCCTACAGCACCTACATGGTCCAGGTGCTGGTGCAACGCTACGCCCCGGGCGCCATCGAGTTCTACCCACTGATTGCCCTGCCGGTGGCCTTCGCTGTCAGTGCCGGGGTCGGCATGGCGCTGGAACGCACCGTGATCCGCCACCTGTATGGCCGCCCGCTGGAAACCCTGCTGGCCACCTGGGGCATCAGCCTGATCCTGATTCAGGCCATCCGCCTGCTGTTCGGCGCGCAAAACGTCGAGGTCAGCAACCCGACATGGCTGTCGGGCGGTATCCAACTTCTGCCCAACCTGGTGCTGCCGTACAACCGCCTGGTCATCATTGGCTTCGCCCTGGCCGTGGTGCTGCTCACCTGGCTGCTGCTCAACCGCACGCGGCTGGGCCTGAACGTGCGCGCGGTCACCCAGAACCGCAACATGGCCGCCTGCTGCGGCGTGTCCACCGGGCGCGTCGACATGCTTGCCTTCGGCCTGGGTTCTGGCATCGCCGGGCTCGGTGGCGTGGCCCTGAGCCAGGTCGGCAACGTCGGCCCGGACCTGGGCCAGAGCTACATCATCGACTCGTTCCTGGTGGTGGTGCTGGGCGGTGTCGGGCAACTGGCCGGTAGCCTCTGGGCCGCGTTCGGCCTAGGGATAGCCAACAAGTTGCTGGAGCCGCAGATCGGCGCCGTGCTCGGCAAGATCCTCATCCTTGCGTTGATCATTCTGTTCATCCAGAAGCGCCCGCAAGGCCTGTTCGCCCTCAAGGGACGGGTAATCGACTGATGAACCAGCCACTGCTTGTCACCGCTACGCAAAAGGCCGGGCCGCGCCTGACCCTGGCCATCGGCGCCCTCGTCGTCCTGATGTTGTTGGCCCTGCCGCTGCTGTCGCTGCTGCCGGCGGATCACGCGCTGCAGGTGTCGGCCTACACCCTGACCCTGGTCGGCAAGATCCTCTGCTACGCCATCGTCGCCCTGGCCCTGGACCTGGTCTGGGGCTATGCCGGCCCGCTGTCGCTGGGTCACGGCCTGTTCTTCGCCCTGGGCGGCTACGCCATGGGCATGTACCTGATGCGCCAGGCGGCCGGTGACGGCCTGCCGGGGTTCATGACCTTCCTGTCATGGACCGAGCTGCCGTGGTACTGGGCCGGTACCCAGCATTTCGCCTGGGCCCTGTGCCTGGTGGTGCTGGCGCCTGGGCTGCTGGCACTGGTGTTCGGCTGGTTCGCCTTCCGTTCGCGGATCAAGGGCGTGTACTTCTCGATCATGACCCAGGCCCTGACCTTCGCCGGCATGTTGCTGTTCTTTCGCAACGAAACCGGCTTTGGCGGCAACAACGGTTTCACCAGCTTCCGCACCATCCTGGGCTTCGACATTGCCGCCCAAGGCACCCGCGCGGTGCTGTTCCTGCTCACCGTCGGCCTGCTGCTGGCCAGCCTGTACCTGTGCTGGCGCCTGACCCGCAGCAAGTTCGGCCGCCTGCTCACCGCCGTGCGCGACGCCGAGAACCGCCTGATGTTCTGCGGCTACGACCCGCGGGGCTTCAAGCTGCTGGTGTGGGTGCTCAGCGCCGTGCTGTGCGGCCTGGCGGGCGCGCTGTATGTGCCGCAGGTGGGCATCATCAACCCCAGCGAAATGTCGCCGACCAACTCCATCGAAGCCGCCGTGTGGGTGGCCCTGGGCGGGCGCGGCACGCTGATCGGCCCGCTGCTCGGCGCCGGCCTGGTCAATGGCATGAAAAGCTGGTTCACCGTGGCGTTCCCGGAGTTCTGGCTGTTCTTCCTTGGCGCGCTGTTCATCCTCGTCACCCTGTACCTGCCCAAGGGCGTGGTCGGCCTGTTGAAGAAAAGGAGCCAGCCATGAGAGGCGTGCCCCCGGTACACCCTGAGTTCATGCTCGAACCGGTGTTCGACACCCTCGGCAATGGTCGCGAAGCGATCGGCCTGGGCCAAAGCCGCAAGGCCGGCCTCGACACCCGCCACGGCACGGTGCTGAGCCTGGAGGACATCAGCGTCAGCTTCGATGGCTTCAAAGCACTCAACGCGCTCAACCTGTACATCGGCGTGGGCGAACTGCGCTGCATCATCGGCCCTAACGGCGCCGGCAAGACCACGATGATGGACGTGATCACCGGCAAGACCCGCCCTGACACCGGCAGCGCCTACTTTGGCGACACCCTCGACCTGACCCGCATGAGTGAATACCAGATCGCCCAGGCCGGCATTGGCCGCAAGTTCCAGAAGCCCACGGTGTTCGAGGCGCTGACGGTGTTCGAGAACCTGGAGCTGGCGCTGAAGACCGACAAGTCGGTGTGGGCCAGCCTGGCCGCGCGCCTGGGTGGCGAGCAGCGCCAGCGCATCGAAGAAGTGCTGACCACCTTGCGCCTGCTGCCCCTGGCCCAGCGCCAGGCCGGCTTGCTGTCGCACGGGCAGAAGCAGTTTCTGGAGATTGGCATGTTGCTGGTGCAAGAGCCGCAATTGCTGCTGCTGGATGAGCCGGTGGCCGGCATGACCGATGCCGAGACCGAGTTCACCGCCGAGCTGTTCAAGGGCCTGGCTGGCAAGCATTCGCTGATGGTGGTGGAGCATGACATGGGCTTTGTCGGCAGCATTGCCGACCATGTGACCGTGCTGCACCAGGGCAGTGTGCTGGCAGAAGGGTCGCTGGAGCAGGTGCAGGCGGATGAGCGGGTGGTCGAGGTGTATCTGGGCCGATGATTCAGGCAGCCTGCACCGGCCCTTTCGCGGGACAAGCCCGCTCCCACAGGGAAATCATCCATTCAAAAACTGTGGTGAACCTGTGGGAGCGGGCTTGTCCCGCGAAAGGGCCGGTGCAGCCACAACAAAAACACCAAGGATATGACATGCTGAAAATCGACACCCTGCACCAGTACTACGGCGGCAGCCACATCCTGCGCGGCCTGTCCTTCGAAGCCAAGGTCGGCGAAGTCACCTGCCTGCTGGGCCGCAATGGCGTGGGCAAGACCACCCTGCTGCGCTGCCTGATGGGCCTGGTACCCGCCCGTAACGGCAGCATCGAATGGGAGGGCAAGCCGATCACCAGCCTCAAGCCCCAGCAACGGGTCCAGGCCGGCATCGCCTACGTGCCCCAGGGCCGTGAAATCTTCCCGCGCCTTACCGTCGAGGAAAACCTGCTGATGGGCCTGTCACGCTTCCCGGCCCGTGAGGCCCGCGAAGTGCCCGCCTTCATCTACGAACTGTTCCCGGTGCTGGAGCAAATGAAACAGCGCCGTGGCGGCGACCTGTCTGGCGGCCAGCAGCAACAGCTGGCCATCGGCCGCGCCCTGGCCAGCCGCCCACGGCTGCTGATTCTCGACGAGCCGACCGAAGGCATCCAGCCCTCCGTGATCAAGGAAATCGGTGCCGTCATCCGCCGCCTGGCCCAGCGTGGCGACATGGCGATCCTGCTGGTGGAGCAGTTCTACGACTTTGCCGAAGAACTGGCCGACCAGTACCTGGTCATGGCCCGTGGCGAGATCGTGCAGCATGGCCGCGGCGAAAACATGCAAGCCGAAGGTGTGCGTGGCCTGGTAACCATTTAATCTGCAAGCAACGACCCTGCGAGACGCTGTCATGAGTTACGAAATCCGCGACGCCCTGCCTACCGACGTGCCGGGCATCCTCGACATCTACAACGACGCAGTGCGCAACACCACGGCGATCTGGAACGAAACCCCGGTGGACCTCGGCAACCGTCAGGCCTGGTTCGAGGCGCGGGCGCAGCAGGGTTACCCGATCCTGGTGGCGGTGGACGACACTGGCGTGCTCGGTTATGCCTCGTTTGGCGACTGGCGGCCGTTCGAGGGCTTTCGCAACACCGTGGAGCACTCGGTGTATATCCGCGGCGACCAGCGTGGCAAAGGGCTGGGGCCGGTGTTGATGGCAGCGCTGGTCGAGCGTGCGCGTGGGTGTGGCAAGCATGTGATGGTGGCAGCCATCGAGAGTGGCAATGCTGCATCGGTGCGCCTGCATGAGCGGCTGGGCTTCGTGGTGACCGGGCAGATGCCGCAGGTGGGGGTGAAGTTTGGCCGCTGGCTGGACCTGACCTTCATGCAGCTGGTGCTGAACCCCGGAGCCGAACCCACCTGAAATTGATGTAGGCTGTGCTGGCCTCTTCGCGGGTAAACCCGCTCCCACAGGTACCTCACATGTCTTGGGCAATGTGGGATCTCTGTGGGAGCGGGTTTACCCGCGAAGAGGCCGGGCCTGCAAACCTTACATCTGGGTAAACCTGCCCAGCCGCTGGCGCAGCATGCTGTTCTCGCTGCGCAACTGCTGCACTTCCTGCAACAGCTCCAGCGCCAGCGCCACCCCTTCCCACTCCAGTTCCAGCTCCTGGTGCAGCTTCGCCGCGCGCTTGGCCACCAACGGCGCCTGATCGTCGAACAACCAGTCCTCAGGCGTTCGCCCGGAGGGTTCGACAATGCCGTGCTCGACGATTTCGATCACGCAGTCCGCCGTGACATCGGCTTCCTGACACAGGGTACGCATGTCCAGTTGAACGATCAGGGTGCTGCTCATGATCACTTACTCCATTGTGTCCTCGGGTTGAACGCCGCGGTCTCGGAAAGTTTGGTCCACAGTTCGCGGGCAGCCTCATCGGAGGCCGGCGGCATGACCACTTTCAGTTGCGCGTAAAGGTTGCCGCGCTCACCGCTCTTGTTCGCCAGGCCCTTGCCCGGCACGCGCAGGCGCTGGCCGCTCTGGCTGTCGGGGCGGATGGTCAGGTTGATCTTGCCTTCCAGGGTCGGCACCGCCACCTTGGTGCCCAGGGCCGCCTCCCACGGTGCCAGCGGCACAGTGATGATCAGGTCATGGCCTTCGACATCGAACAGCGGGTGCGGTGCCATGCGGATGGTCAGGAACAGGTCGCCATTGGCCCCACCACCGCTGCCCGGCGCGCCCTGCCCCTTCAGGCGGATACGCTCGCCGTCGGTTACGCCGGCCGGAATCTTCACGTTCAGGGTCTTGGTAGTGAAGCCGGTGCGTTGGCCCAACGCATTGGTTTGCGGCACCTGGAAGCTGATCTGCTTGGACTCCTTGCTCAGGGTCTCTTCAAGGAACACCGCCAGTTCAAGCTCCACATCCTGCCCTCGCCTGCCGGCACTGCGTTGCTGCTGCCGGGCGCCACCGAAGGGGTTGCCACCCCGCCCACCGAAGACCGAACTGAAGAAGTCGGAGAAGTCGCCGCCCTCGAAGCCGCCGCCACCGCCGCGGCTCTCCCAGCCCGGTGGTGCCTGGAACGGCCGGCCATGTTGGCCGCCGTACTTGCGAATTTCGTCGAACTCGGCACGTTTCTGCGCGTCGCCCAGCACTTCGTAGGCCTCGTTGGCCTCCTTGAACTTGTCCTCGGCGTCGCGCTCCTTGCTGACATCGGGGTGATACTTGCGCGCAAGCTTGCGGTACGCGGCCTTGATTGCCTTGTCGTCCGCCGTGGGCTCTACGCCGAGTATCTTGTAATAGTCTTTGAAGTCCATCTGTGGATCACCAATGTGAATGTGCGTGTTGCAACAGAAGATAGGGGTCAAGCATAGCCTTTCAAGACCGCCTTGGGTTTGCGCCATGGCAGACGACTGGTCTTGATTCTGTAGCCAAGTGGCATAAACTGCGCGGCCGTTTTCGCTCCGGAAGCTGATTTCCCATGTCTGACGTATCCCCGGCCCGCGCCCTGGGCATCGACTTTGGCACCTCCAACTCCACGGTCGGCTGGCACCGCCCTGGCGTGGAGTCGCTGATTGCCCTGGAAGACGGCAAGATCACCTTGCCCTCGGTGGTGTTCTTCAATATCGAAGAGCGGCGCCCGGTGTATGGCCGCCTGGCACTGCACGAATACCTGGAAGGCTACGAAGGCCGCCTGATGCGCTCGCTGAAGAGCCTGCTGGGCTCCAAGCTGATCAAGCACGACACCAGCGTGCTGGGCAGTGCCCTGCCGTTCAAGGACCTGCTGGGCATGTTCATCGGCGAGCTGAAAAAGCGCGCCGAGGCTGCCGCTGGCCGTGAGTTCGACCAGGTGGTGCTGGGCCGCCCGGTATTCTTCGTCGACGAAGACCCGGCTGCTGACCAGGAAGCCGAGGACACCCTGGCCGACGTGGCGCGCAAGATCGGCTTCAAGGATGTGTCGTTCCAGTACGAGCCGATTGCCGCGGCCTTCGACTACGAGTCGGGCATCAGCCGTGAAGAGCTGGTGCTGATCGTCGACATCGGTGGTGGTACTTCAGACTTCACGTTGATCCGCCTGTCGCCCGAGCGCCACCTGATCGCCGAACGCCAAAGCGACATTCTCGCCACCGGCGGCGTGCACATCGGCGGTACCGACTTCGACAAGCAGCTGAGCCTGCAGGGCGTGATGCCGCTGTTCGGCTATGGCAGCCGCATGAAGAGCGGGGCGCTGATGCCCACCAGCTACCACCTCAACCTGGCCACCTGGCACACCATCAACGCCCTGTACTCGCAGAAGTCGCAGCTGGCGCTGGGCAGCATGCGCTATGACATCGAGGACAGTTTTGGCATCGACCGCCTGTTCAAACTGATCGAGCAGCGCGCCGGGCACTGGCTGGCGATGGAAGTAGAGGCCAGCAAGATCGAGCTGACCGAGCAAGACAGCCGCCACATCGACCTGCGCCGTGTCGAGCCCGAGCTGACTGCCCAACTGACCCGAGCGCTGTTCGAAGGCGCCATCGAAGGCCTGCTGGAGCGGGTACGCGGCAGCGTGACCGAGCTGCTGGCCAAGGCTGGCGTGAGCGAAGGCCAGGTTGACACGGTGTTCTTCACGGGCGGTTCCAGCGGCATTCCGGCGCTGCGCAACAGTGTGTCGGCGATGCTGCCGAATGCGCGGCACGTGGAAGGCAACATCTTTGGCAGCATTGGTAGCGGCCTGGCCATCGAAGCCCGCAAGCGTTACGGCGCTGCCTGATTCATCTCTATGGCCTGGACTGGCCTCTTCGCGGGTAAACCCGCTCCCACAGGGATCGCACAATACTTGAGACTTGTGCAGTACCTGTGGGAGCGGGTTTACCCGCGAAGAGGCCGGTACAGGCTAATAGAGAATCAAACCAGCTCTTCGCGCTTCAGCTCACTCTTCAGGTAGGCATAGTAGATCGGCCCCGCCACCACGCCGGGCAGCCCGAATGCCGCCTCGAACACCAGCATCGCCAGCAGCAGTTCCCATGCCTTGGCACTGATCTGCCCGCCAACAATCCGCGCGTTGAGGAAGTACTCGACCTTGTGGATGACGATCAGGTAGCCCAGTGCCGCCGCCGCCACCCAGATCGACAGCGACAAGCCGACGATGGTGATCAGGGTGTTGGACATCAGGTTGCCGATCACCGGCAGTAAGCCCAGCAGGAAGGTCAGCACGATCAGCGTCTTGGTCAGCGGCAGGTGCACGCCGAACAGCGGCATCACCACCGCCAGGAAGATGCCGGTAAAGGCCGTGTTGAGCAGCGAGATCTTGATCTGCGCGAACACGATGTTGCGAAACGCCTTCACCAGCAGGTTCAGCCGCTCGAACAGCGCTGCCGCCAGGGGCTTGCGCCGGGAAACATCGGGGATACGCTGCAAGGCGATGATCGCCCCGAGGATCATGCCGATCAGCAGCGTCACGAACATGTGCGCCATGCCCTTGCCCACCAGTTGCAAGTCGCTCAGGTGGCTCTTGATCCAGTCACCGATGGCCACCTTGAACTCAGCGGCACTGGCGGGCAGGTAGCCCTCGATGAAGGGCGGCAGCTGACCGCGGGCACGCTCCACCAGGGCCATGAACTTGTCCAGCGAGGCGCCGGGGTTTTCCGCCTCGTGCAACAAAAAGCTGAAGGCACCGGCAATCAACAGCGTCAAGGTAGTGACCACCAGCGTACCGAGCAGCGCCACGGCCAGCCAACGCGCGCGTTGGCCGGCCAGCAGCGGTTGCAGGCGCGGGGTCAGCATGTTGACCAGTTCGAACACCAGCAGGCCGGCCAGCAGGCTGGGCAACAACTTCAAGGGCAAAGCCAGCAGCAGGCCCGCCATGACGATGATCAGGCTGGCCAGAGTGATCTGACGGGGGGTAAAGGTCATACAGCCTCGACGGCAGACAGCGGGAATGCCCGCAGTCTGCCAGCCTTGGCGGCGCAGGCATAGGTCATTTCTTCTTCAGGCAGTCGCTCATGTACGCCTTGCGCTCGTCACCCTTCAGGGCTTTGGTGGTGGCGTCGGCGTTGCAGGTCTTCATCTTCTCCTGCTGGGTTTGTGGCACGTCCTTCTTCAGGCAAGTGCTCATGAACGCTTTGCGCTCATCGCCCTTGAGGGCTTTGGTAGTAGCGTCGGCATTGCAGGTTTTCATCTTTTCCTGCTGCGCCGTATTGGCCGCGAAGCCCTGGGCACTGAACAACACAGCCAACGCCAGCAATGGAATTTGCAGCACTTTCATGGAGTGGTCTCCTTGGCTCCGTGCCCGACGCACGGGGGTCGAGCTGAGTGTAGCCAAGAAATTCAGCGCCCCGCCCGTGCCTGCCGACGGTACTGCTCGGGGGTGCACTGAGCCTGGCGCTGGAACATGGCGATGAACGCCGACGCGCTGCTGTAGCCCAGGTCGAAGGCAATGGCCTGAATCGGCAGGCCGGCCTCCAGCGCTTCGATGGCACGCAGAAAACGCAGGCGCAGGCGCCATTCGCCAAAACTGATGCCCAGTTCGCGCAAAAACTGGCGGGCCAGGGTGCGTTCGCTGACATGCACGCGCGCGGCCCAGTCGGCCAGCGGGCGGTTGTCACCGGGCTCGGCACTGAGGCCGTCGAGTACCTGCCGCAGGCCATCGCTGTGGGCAAACGGCAGGTAGCAGGCTTGGGTGGGCGCCAGCAGCAACTGGTCGAGCAGTACCTGCACCAGGCGCTGGTCGCGCTCCTCCTCGGCCACCTTCAGGTCACGCCGGGCAAAGTCGCCAAGGATAGCCTTGAGGATATCGCTGATCATCAGGCTGCACGGTAGCGGTGGCAGGGCTGCGCACAGGCTGCGGTCGAGATAGATGGAGCGGTAGACGATGGCTTGAGGGTTGTAGCAACCATGCTCGGTATCGGGCGGTACCCAAACGGCGTATTGCGGCGGCGACAGGAAACGCTGGCCGGCCACATCCAGGTGCATCACGCCGTGAGCCGAGTAGTTGAGCTGGCCCCAAGCGTGGCAGTGCACGGCGCTGTGGGTATCGGCAACGAACTCGTCGTGGCGGAAGTACACCGGGGCCGGCAGTTGGGTGAATTGGGGGATATCGAGGTATTTGCGCGGCATGCTGTCTGCTTTGCGGGGTGGGTTGTCTGGATAAGAGTATAGGCTTGTGAACAGACACTCGATAATACAGGCCTATCGAGGGCCTGCCTTGCAGGCCTTCGCGGGCTTGCCCGCTCCCACAGGAACTGCGCCAACCTCAAGGCCTGTGATATCCCTGTGGGAGCGGGCAAGCCCGCGAAGGGCTGCAAGGCAGCCCCAATCCAGGCCCCAATGAGTAACCCGCTACATGAATTACCTGTTCCCCCTCACCGCCATCCTCATCTGGGCCGGCAACACCGTGGTCACCAAGATGTCCGCCGGTGCCATCCAACCTGCCGAAATCGGCTTCTACCGCTGGCTACTGGCCGGCTTGCTGTTCACCCCATTCCTGCTGCCCGCCGTATGGCGCAACCGCGCAGCCATTCGCCCACACCTGGGCAAAGTGTTCGTGCTGGGCGTGCTGGGCATGGCGATGTACCAGAGCCTGGCCTATTTTGCCGCCGGCATCACCAGCGCCACCAACATGGGCATCATCCTTTCGCTGATGCCACTGATGTCGCTGGCGCTGTCCATCGCCTGGCTGGGCCAGCGCCTGAGCTACGGCGCCCTGCTGGGCGCGGTGGTGTCATTCTTCGGCGTGCTGGAAGTGGTCAGTGCCGGCCACCCCGCCAGCCTGCTGCAGCAGGGCTTGAACAGCGGCGACCTGCTGATGCTGGTCGCCACCCTTGCCTATGCGCTGTACAGCTTCCTGTTGAAGAAATGGCAGTTGCGCCTGCCACCGCTGCAGTTGCTGTACTTGCAGGTGCTGGTAGCAATCGTGGTGCTGCTGCCGCTGTTCCTGCTGTCGGACAAGACCGGCCTGAACAGCCATAACATCGGCCTGGTGCTGTACGCCTGCGTGCTGGCCTCGATGATCGCGCCACTGGTGTGGATGCAGGCCGTGCATCGCCTGGGGCCAAGCCGCACCACGCTGTTCTTCAACCTGCTGCCATTGATCACCGCACTGATCGCCGCCCTGGTGCTCGACGAGCAACTGGCGCGCTATCACCTGGTCGGCGGCCTGCTGACCCTGGCAGGGGTAGTGCTGGCCGAGCGCTGGACCACGCCGATACGCCGCTGAAGCCCTGAAACTAAAGCCCGGCCGCCTTGAGCCGGGCTGCATGTTCGGTGAACAGCCGCACCGGCTCGGCGCCCTTGCCCACGGCGCCGAGCGACTGGTTGACGATATCCAGATGATCGAGTGGATAGTCATCGCCGATCACCTGCCCCAGGTGCGAACTGAAACGCCCGACCATGCCGTCGCAATGGCCCTTTTCCTTGACGAAGCCGCGCGCGAACAGGCGGCAGAAGCGGTTGCTGCCGTCAAAGCGGTTGCGCCCCTGGTCGGTCAGGCCGGGCTGCAAGGTGCCGGACCACGAGTAATAGCGCACGCCATCGACCTCATAGGCCCCTTCGCCGCCCCAGGTCTGCGGCAGCCCCTGCGGATACGCCTGGTTGAACAGCGCCACCCCGTCTGTGGTCAGCGATTGGTGCGAGGCGTGCACATCGACCGGCAGCGGGTCGCGGCGCCAGCCGGTTTCCAGCCACACCAGCAACACGGCAAAACCATGCAGCACGGCCTTGAGGATGCGCCCCTGGGGTGAATCGCCAGGCGCCGTGCGCTCCAGGTGGTCAGCCAGTTCCGAGCCGTGGTTGGGGCCGGCCACCGAGGTGACCGAAGCCACGCGCTGCGGCCGCTTGGCGGCTGCGTAGCGCGCGCTCAGGGCACCCTGGCTGTGGCCGATGAGGTTGACCTTGTCGGCACCGGTACGGGTGCAGATATCTTCGATGATCTCCAGCAACTGCTCGCCGCGCACTTCGCTGGAATGCAGCGGCGACACCTGCACCGGGAACACCTGCGCCCCGCCCTTGCGCAGGGCTGGCACGATGCCAAACCAGTAGGGGTAGAGCACTACCCGGACAAACCCGAGCATGCCCGGCACCAGCACCAACGGGTATCGCGTGGCCAATTCCTGCTGCATTGCCCCAGCCCCTTTCCGTGGACGACCGGGCAACACTACAGCGCCAATCATGACCATCGCAATCGAACTCCCGGCGCGCGCTGTGGTTCCAAACCACACAGACCCTTTGCAAGGAGCGGGACCATGTACAAGCAGACCCTGGCAATCCTTCTGGCAAGCGCCACCCTGGCCGCCTGCGGCAGCCGCCCGGAAAACCCGGTGGACTATGTCACCTACCGCGACGAACCGCTGGTCAAGCAGGTGGAGCACGGCATGACCATGCAAAAGGTCATCGCCATCGGCGGCAGCCCATCGAATGTGATCGACCTGCCGCACGGGGGTACCTGCAACGACTACATCCTCAACCGCGACGGCAAACAGCAGCCCTACTACGTGCGCTTCGATGCCACCGGCCACGTCGATGCCAAGGGCTTCAAAACCTGCAAACAACGTGAAGAAGACAGCGACGCCGTCCGCGGCGCGTAAGCCTCTCAAGACCTCCCATGACCACCCTGATGCTTCCGGAGATGAACATGAATGCGACTGAACTGACCGATGTGAAAACCCTGCGCGAACGTGCCCGCCAGCATGTGGAGCAAGGCGCCGTGACCGAGGGTTACCACGCCGACCGTCAGGAAATCCTGCGCTTGCTGAATGAATCGCTGGCCACCGAGCTGGTCTGCGTGCTGCGCTACAAGCGCCACTACTTCATGGCCAGCGGCATCAAGGCCAGCGCGGCTGCCGATGAGTTTCTGGAGCATGCCAACCAGGAAGCCGAACATGCCGACAAGTTGGCCGAGCGCATCGTGCAGTTGGGCGGTGAGCCGGACTTCAACCCGGATAACCTGACAAAAAACTCCCATGCCCAGTACGTGGCGGGTAATTCGCTGAAAGAGATGGTGCTGGAAGACCTGGTGGCAGAGCGGATTGCCATTGATAGCTACCGCGAGATCATCCAGTACATCGGTGACAAGGACCCGACTACGCGGCGCATCTTCGAAGACATCCTGGCCCAGGAAGAAGAGCACGCGGACGACATGTCCGACCTGCTGCAAGGGCTGTAATTGCTGGGGGGGCTTTGCGCCCCTTTCGCGACACAAGGCCGCTCCTACAAGGGATCGCTTTCCCCTATAGGAGCGGCCTTGTGCCGCGAATGGGCCGCAACGCGGCCCCCATCACTTCTTGCCTTTCACTACAGCCGGCGCCTTGCCCGCCTTCATCTGCTGCAACAGCGGCGTGCACTGGTTGGGATCATCCCCGCTGCTGGGCGCAATCAGCGCCAGCAACCCTGCCGCCGGCCCGGCCACCACCCCCAGCGCCACCATTCCCGCCCCGCGCAGCGCCAGCGGCAACGCCTGTACGCCCGCATTCGGTTTGGCAAACGGCCCCCGCACATACAGCGGCGAACGCAGCGAGAACAGACGCAGCCCTTTCGATTCCGGGGTGATCTTCAAGTCCAGCTGCTCGCTGGCGAAGTTGGCCGTGCCGTTGATGTAGATGATCGCGTTCTCGGTATCGAAGATGAACAACCGCGTAGTCGCCAGGCCGTCCTTGAGACCGACATCGGCCGCTGCGCAATTGATTTTCACATCTTCATCACCGAACAGCTTGCCGACCACGTAGTTGCCCACGTTCAAGCCGGCGATTTCCATGAGGCTGCGGCTGATCGCGCCATCGTTGATCAGCATGCGCAGGTCGCCATTGGCCGTCCCCAGCAAGGCCGCAACCGAATTGCCACGGCCGCTGATGTCGGCATCGCCATTCAGTTCACCAAAGCTGGTCTGCATCGGTGCGAAGGTGGGGAACAATTGCTTGAGCTTGAAGCCCCGGGCAGTCAGCTGGGCGCGGCCCTGCAAGGGCACGCTGCGACCGTCCAGGCGGATTTTGGAGGCCAGGTTGCCGCCGGCCACGCCAAACCGCAGGGGCTCCAGGCGCAACAGACCGTCTTCGAGCATCACGTGGGCCGACAGGTCATTGAACGGCAGTTGCGTGCTGTGCACGATGCGCTTGCCGGCAAAAGTGACGTCGGCGTCCATTGCTCGCCAGCGTTCGGTGCGGAATTCTTCAACCGGCAGCACCTTGCCCGTCGGCTGCTTGCTGGCCCCCCCACGGGCCTTCTGCTCGGCGTTGGAGTCGGCGCCGATCAGCGGCGCCAGGTCCTTGAACAGCAACTGGTTGGACACCAGGTTGCCAGACAGCTTGGGCCGTGGCTGGCTGGCGACGAAGGCCAGGTCGCCGTGGATGTCGCTGTCGCCGATCTTGCCGTTGAAATTCTGGTAGTTGAACGTCGCGCCTTGCGCGGCATGCAGGTTGGCGCTGAGACGACCGTCGGTCGAGTAGGCCGGGGTGTCCGGCAGGGTCACCCCGGTCAATGGGTAGAGGTTGCCCAGGCTGGCACCGGACAGGCGCAGGCGCAGGTCGAGCGCGCCGAGGTTGCGCGGGTCGGTCAGGGTGCCGGCGAGCACCACATGGGTGTCAGCGATGCGCACATCGGCTTGCAGCGGGAACGGCTGGCTGGCGTCCTGCAGGGCCAGCAGGCCGCCGATCTTGCCGGTGCCGGACACCGGCTGGCCTTTGTAGCGGCCTTGGGCCTTGAGCCCGAAGGCGTAGTCCTGTGCACCACCGGCCTTCTCGGCGCTGGCCTTGCCGACAATGTCGCTGAACGGGATCGGCTTGCCCAGCGGGTCGATCTGCACCTTCATGCTGGTTTTCAGGGTCTGGTCGTCGAAGCTGACATTACCCTGGTCGAAACCGATCGCACCTATATCCAGCTGCCATTTGGACGGTTCTGCGTTTTCATCCTTGGGGCCGAAGTCGAACGTCCAGTTGGCACGGCCATCGGCCAGGCGAGTGAGGCTGGCAGTGGGTTTGGTCAGGTCGATGCGCGGGATGCTGATCTGCTGGAACACCAGCGGCAACGGCGCCAGGCGGAACTCCACGCGCTCCAGGCCGACCATCTTCGGTTCCTTGAGCCACTCCGGGTTGCCCAGGGTCAGGTCCTCGGCAATGAAATGCGGCCATGGCACCCAGGCACGCCAGCCACCCTCTTCAGGCTCGGTGCGCCAGTGCACGGCCAGGTTGCCGTTGATTGCGAAGGGCCGGTGCAAGGCCTCGGAAACCTTTTCGTTGAGCAGGGGCTTTACGCGGTTCCAGTCAAAGGTGGCGATCACCACCACCAGAATCGCCAGCAGGGTTAACAGGGTGGCGAGGGCCCAGAGGAGGATTCTGGCGGGACGCGTCATTGCGTGATTCTCCTTGCGGTATGGCACAAAACGGGGGCAGCGATGGCAGTCAATATGTCGGACTGTGGAAAACCCGTGGGGTTTTATCGAGAGCGCCATGATAGCGAAGTTTTCCTGGCCTTTTGCTCAGCAATACGTCGCGTCAGGCGCTGCCTGCTACCCGTCAACAGGACCATCACGTCAGCCTAAGCCGACCTGTAAAGCGCTTTCCAGAGCGGTTTCCAACCTCTATCAATGCGGTCGATTGTTACCATTACCCGTATGAACTTCTCTCTGGCGTTACCGAGCGTAGCATTGGCTCCGTACCCACTTTCCAGCCCCCGAGAGGAGCACCGAAATCATGAAACGCCACCTGCTGACCCTGACCCTGTCCATCCTGGCTGCCAACGCTTTTGCCCTGCCAGCCGACGAGCAACACCTCACCGCCGAATCCCGCTCCAGCGCTGCCGAAATCGCCCAGCCGCTGAAAACCATTGCCGAAGGTGGCTCTGATCGCCTGATCGAACGCACTGGCCGCGTAGCCGAAGGTGGCTCGGACCGCCTGATCGAACAAGCTGGCCGCGTTGCCGAAGGCGGCTCGGATCGCCTGATCGAACAAGCTGGCCGCGTTGCCGAAGGTGGCTCGGACCGCCTGATCGAACAAGCTGGCCGCGTTGCCGAAGGTGGCTCGGATCGCCTGATCGAACAAGCTGGCCGCGTTGCCGAAGGTGGCTCGGATCGCCTGATCGAACAAGCTGGCCGCGTTGCTGAAGGTGGCTCCGATCGCCTGGTTGAACTCAGCCGTGTGAGCTGATCACCATGGCGGAAAAGAACAACCTCTGTCACACCGCTTGCTCCCCTCCAGGCCCGGTCCATTGACCGGGCTTTGTTTTTTTATCTAGAGTGCCCAGCCTTACCGTCACAGAAGCCCGCATCATGCTGCCGCGCGCCGAACAGAAGCTACAGACCCGCCAGGCCCTGCTCGATGCCGCCTGCCTGCTCATGGAGAGTGGCCGTGGTTTCGGCAGTGTCAGCCTGCGCGAAGTGGCGAAGACCGCTGGCATCGTGCCGACCGGTTTCTACCGGCATTTCCCCGACATGGACGCCCTGGGCCTGGCCCTTGTGGCCGAAATCGACACCACCTTCCGCCAGACCATCCGCCTGGTGCGCCAGAACGAATTCGAACTGGGCGGCATCACCGATGCTTCGGTGCGCATTTTCCTCGACGTGGTGGCTGCCCACCGCGCGCAGTTCCTGTTTCTGGCCCGCGAGCAGTACGGCGGTTCACAGGCCGTGCGCCAGGCCATTGCCCGCCTGCGCCAGGACATCAGCGACGATCTGGCGACCGACCTTGCGCGCATGAAGCGCTGGCAGCACCTTGACAGCGCCGCGCTGGCGGTGATGGCCGACCTGGTGGTGAAGACCGTGTTCGCTACCCTGCCCGAGCTTATCGACAGCCCAGATTCAAGTTATCCACAGGCGCTGACGGCGCAGGAAAAGATCACCCAGCAATTACGCTTCATCTTCGTCGGCGCGCGGCATTGGCAAGGGCTGGGCAACCCGGGCTGATGGGTTGCCTGTGCCGGCCCCTTCGCGGGCTTGCCCGCTCCCACAGGTAACCCAAATAGCTCGGGCCTGTGGTGATCCTGTGGAAGCAGGCAAGCCCGCGAGGGGCCGGCACAGGCTACTGAAAACGCCAGTTCTGCTACCATGGCGCCCTGCCCGACAGCGACGAGCGCCGAAATGTCCGACCCCCGCCCCACCCTGCCTGAACTGGCCCGCTTCAACCAGCACTTCGCCGAATGCATCGTGCCGTTGTGGCAAGGCCCGGGCTGGAATGCCGACCTGGCCCTGCCCTACGAGGCCCTGGACGCCCAGCACCAGCCCTTGCCGGTGCAGCGCTATCGGGCCATGGCCTGCGCACGCCAGCTGTACCTGTTCAGCAGCCGTATCGGGCAACCGGGCGCAGCGGAGCGGGCGGCGGCGTTGTTCCGCTCGCTGCAAAAGCATTTTCACGACGCCGAACACGGTGGCTGGTTCTACAGCATCGACGCCCAGGGCAAGCCGCTGGACCGGCGCAAGGACCTGTACACCCACGCGTTCATCGTGTTTGCCTGCGCGCACTACTGGGGCAAGGTGCGCGAAAGCCTGGTGGAATCCACACTGAACGCCGCGCTGGACATCATCGACCAGCAGTTCGCCCGTGACGACGGCCTGTACGAAGCCAGCCTGGGCGAAGACTGGGCCGACCTCGCCAGCGGCCCGCTGCAGAACCCGCAGATGCACCTGGCCGAGGCGTTCCTGCAGGTGTTGGCGGTGCGTGACGATGAACATACCCAGCAGTCGCTGCTGCAACTGTGCCAGGCGCTTCAGGCGCACTTCATCGAACCGGCCCACGGCCTGATGCTGGAAAAGCCACGCGGGGCTGTGGATAACTGGTTCGAGCCGGGGCACCAGTTCGAGTGGTTCTACCTGCTGCATACCTCGCCGCTGCTGCGTGACACGCCGCTGCATGCATCCATCGACCGGGCGTTCGGCTTTGCCGAGCAGTTCGGGGTGAAGAATGGGGCAGTGCTGGCGATGCTGGATGTGGATGGCCAGGTGCTGGATGCCACACAACGGGTTTGGGCACAGGCGGAGTACCTGCGAGCGCTGGTGCTGCGTGCTGGCGGGGAGGCGAAATTGCCGGAGCAGTTGCAGGTGCTGGAAGCGCGGTTCTTGCGGGAAGCGGGCTGGTATGAGTGCCGGGATGGTGAGGGCAACGTCAGCCGGCATGATATGCCTTCTACTACGCCCTATCATTTGGCGACCTGCCTGGAAGGGTTGCAGCGCCTGAGCTGACGCTTTCGCGGGCAAGCCCGCTCCCACAGGTACTGCATCGTCCTTAGGCTAGTGAATTACCTTGTGGGAGCGGGCTTGCCCCGCGAATGGGCCGCACAGCGGCCCCGGTGACTATTTTCAGCCCTTGACCGAACGGTCGATGGAGAACCCAGCCCAATCCTGGCTCACCGGCATCAGCTCCAGGCTGTTGATGTTGATGTGCGCCGGCTGGTTGAGGATCCAGAAGATGGTTTCGGCAATGTCCTGCGGCTGGATCGGCTCGGCGCCTGCATAAGTGGCGTCGTACTTGGCCTGGTCACCGCCGAAGCGCACCAGCGAGAACTCGCTCTCGCACAGGCCCGGCTCGATATTGCTCACGCGCACGCCAGTGCCACGCAGGTCGCAGCGCAGGCTCAGCGAGAACTGGCCGACGAAGGCCTTGGTGCCGCCATACACGTTGCTGCCAGGGTACGGGTAGTTGCCCGCCACAGAACCTACGTTGAGGATCGACGCGCCGCGACCGTGGGCGATCAGGCGTGGCAGCAGCAGGCGGGTGGTGTACATCAGGCCCTTGATGTTGGTGTCGACCATGGTTTCCCAGTCGTCCAGGCTGCAGTTCTGCGCCGCATCCACACCCAGTGCCAGGCCGGCATTGTTGACCAGGCCGCGAATCTTTTCGAACCCGGCCGGCAAGCTGGCGATGGCCTGTTCCATGGCCTTGCGGTCACGCACGTCAAGCACCAGGCCGTGTACTTCGGTCTTGGCCGACAGCTCGGCGCACAGGGCGTCCAGGCGCTCCTTGCGGCGACCAGTGAGCACCAGCTTCCAGCCAGCTTCGGCAAAGCGGCGGGCGGTGGCCTCGCCGAAACCGGATGTGGCGCCAGTGATGAATACGGTGGACGTCATGCTCTGTTCCTCACGGTAGGTTGTCATCGGCAGCTTTGCAGCATGCCCGCGCCGTGCGCTGGCAGCAAGCCGTTCAGGGCGCTGTACATTTTTTGTACATGTACGGCAAACCCTTGCGGCAGAAGGCTCGGCGCCAGCTATGCGCATGTTATCCACAAGGCTTTCCCCATGGATTGGGGGCAACTCGTCCACAGTGCGGAACCCTTTCAGCGTTGCGTGGTCGGTGGATATCTTTTCGGTGAGGATGCAAAGCTTTCAAGCATGCTGCCTGCAGCAGTCTGTCCAAGGTTTTCCCACAGAGTTATCCACAGCCTTGGCGCTGATTTGGAGGTGCTTTCGGGTCTGTGAAAAAGCTTGAAAAGTCATCCACAGGAAGGATGTGATCAAAAAATGATCGCATCGCTGCAGGGCACGTTATCAAAGGGCTGGAGCGAGATGCCACCATGTTTTCCACAGGCGGTTCCACATTATCCGTGGACAAGATCAAGCCTGTGGAAACAAGGGCTTGCGAGGGAATATTGGCGGGTATCGAGAGCAAGGCGCGGCAAGTTGTCCACATTGGAAATGGGGCTGCTTTGCAGCCCATCGCCGGCAAGCCAGCTCCCAGAGGTAAAACACTGCCTTCAAGGTTTGTGCAATCTCTGTGGGAGCTGGCTTGCCGGCGATGGGCCGCAAAGCGGCCCCGGATGTAACTCAGTGCCCGCCGAGATAGGCGTTGCGCACTTCCTCGTTGACCAGCAGCTCCTGCCCGGTCCCGGTCATGCGAATCTCCCCGTTGACCATCACATACGCCCGGTCGGACAGCTTCAACGCATGGTTGGCGTTCTGCTCCACCAGGAAAATGGTCATCCCGGTCTTGGCCAGCTCACGCAGGGTCGAAAAGATCTGCTTGACCACGATCGGCGCCAGCCCCAGCGAGGGCTCATCCAGCAACAGCAACTTCGGCCGGCTCATCAGCGCCCGGGCAATCGCCAGCATCTGCTGCTCACCCCCGGACATGGTCATGGCCCGCTGGTTACGCCGCTCCTTCAACCGTGGGAACAGCTCGTACATGCGCTGCATGTCTTCATCGGCATGCTTGTCGCCGATGGGGATGGTACCCATCATCAGGTTCTCCTCGACGGACATGTCGGGGAACACCCGGCGCCCTTCCGGCGATTGGGCGATACCGTTGGACGCAATGTAGTGCGACGACTTGCGGGTAATGTCGGTGCCGCGATAAACGATATGCCCGGACGCAGCGCGAGGCTGGCCGAAGATCGACATCAGCAGGGTCGACTTACCAGCCCCGTTGGCACCGATCAGGCTGACCGTCTCGCCCTCGTTGATGTGCATCGAAACCTTTTTCAGCGCCTGGATCGGCCCGTAGAACACGTCCAGGTCCTTCAGCTCGAGAATGGGTGCACTCATACCAGTTCCTCTTCATCTGCACCCAGGTAGGCGGCGATCACCGTCGGGTTGTGGCGGATTTCCTGCGGCGCGCCTTCGGCAATCACGTTGCCGTGGTCCAGCACCACGATATGGTCGGAAATGCTCATGACCATGCCCATGTCGTGCTCGATCAGCACCACGGTGATGTCGTGCTCGTCACGCAGCACACGAATCATGCGGCTGAGGGCTTCGGTTTCCTGCGGGTTCAGGCCCGCCGCCGGTTCGTCCAGGCAGATGATCTTCGGCCGCGTGCACATGGCCCGGGCAATTTCCAGGCGGCGCTGCTGGCCGTACGACAGCTCGCCGGCCAGGCGGTTGGCGCAGTCGACCAGGTCGACCACTTCCAGCCAGTAGAAGGCATGGTCCAGCGCATCGCTCTCGGCCTTGCGGTAGGCCTTGGTGTTGAGTACCCCGGCCAGCAGGTTACGGTTGACCCACATGTGCTGGGCCACCAGCAGGTTCTCCACCACCGACATTTCCTTGAACAGGCGAATGTTCTGGAAGGTGCGCGCCAGGCCTGCGCGGTTGACCAGGTGGGTACCGCCGAACATCTTGTAGTACATGCGGTTGGCAAAGCGCGCCGGCGAGATGAAGTCCGCCGCCTGGAAGCGCTCGCCAAGCAGCTGGATGACGTTGGTGTGGCTGCCGCGCACGTTCAGCTCGATGCGCCCGCCACTGGCCTTGTAGAAACCCGTCAGGCAGTTGAACACCGTGGTCTTGCCCGCCCCGTTGGGGCCGATCAGGGCGAATATCTGGTTGCGCCGGACCTTCAGGCTGACATCGCTCAGCGCCTTGATGCCGCCGAACTGCATCATCAGGTTGTCGACCGAGAGAATGATATCGTCGCTCATGGCGCCACTCCTTTACGCGGGGTCACACCGGTACGGCTGATGCGGATCAGCCCACGCGGTCGCCAGATCATCATCAGCACCATCAGCACCCCGAACAACAGCACCCGGTATTCAGAGAAGCTGCGCAGCAGTTCGGGCGCCACGGTCAGCACGAACGCTGCAATCACCACGCCCACGGTCGAGCCCATGCCACCCAGCACGACGATGGCGAGGATCAGCGCCGACTCGAAGAAGGTGAACGACGACGGGTTGACGAAGCCCTGGTAGGTGGCAAAGAACACCCCGGCCAGGCCGGCAGTGGAGGCCCCCAGGGTAAACGCCGAAAGCTTGACCAGTACGTGGTTCAGGCCCATCGAGCGGCAGGCGATCTCATCTTCACGCAGCGCTTCCCAAGCGCGGCCGACCGGCATGCGGGTGAGGCGGTGCTTGATGTAAAGCACAGCCAGCACCACCAGGAACAGCACCGCGTAGATGAACACGAACTTGAGGTTGGCGTTGTAATCGAAGCCGAAGAACTCGTGGATCGGCACCCCGCCATCTTTGGCCCGGCGGCCGAATTCCAGGCCGAAGAAGGTTGGCGAAGGGGCCGGCATGCCGTTGGGGCCACCGGTGAACGACAACCAGTTGTTCAGCACCAGGCGGATGATCTCGCCAAAGCCCAGGGTCACGATTGCCAGGTAGTCACCGTGCATTCGTAGCACCGGGAAGCCAAGTATGCACCCCGCCAACGCTGCGGCGATGGCCGCCAGGGGTAGCACGCTCCAGAAACCCAGGCCGAGGTACTGGTAACCCAGTGCCAGGCCATAGGCGCCAATGGCGTAGAACGCCACGTAGCCCAGGTCGAGCAGGCCGGCCAGGCCGACCACGATGTTAAGGCCAAGCCCCAGCAACACGTAGATCAGGCCGAGGATGACCACGGTCAGCAAGTACTTGTTGGCAAAGATCGGGAAGACGATGGCAATCACCACCAGCGCCGGGATGATGTAGCGCAAGCGCGACTTGTAGTCCGGTGCGTTCACATGCACACCCGAGCCACCGCTGTCGAAGCCCTGGAGCATGCGAACGCCAGCGGCGCTCTGCAGGTACAGGCTGAGCAGGAAGCGCCCCAGCATCACCCCGCCGACCAGCCAGGCTACGCGCCGCGGCTCGGCATTGAAGGTGTAGCCGTCGAGCACTACGCCGACGACCGGGCCAAACACGATGAGTGCCAGCAGGCCGGCGACGAGGGTCTCCAGCAGGCTGCGTTTAAGGTCGAAACCCTTGGTTTCGCTGACAGAGGCAGTTTTGGCAACGGACATGTTCACACCTTAGCCACGAGCGGGCGACCCAGCAGGCCTTGTGGGCGGAAGATAAGGATCATCACCAGCAGCGAGAAGCTGAACACGTCCTTGTAGTCGGAGTTGATCAGGCCAGAGAACAGCGACTCGGAAATCCCCAGGATGATGCCGCCAAGCATGGCGCCAGGCAGCGAGCCGATACCACCGAGCACTGCGGCGGTGAACGCCTTGATGCCGATGATGAAGCCGGCGTAGAAATCGAAGGTGCCGTAGTTCATGGTGATCAGCACACCTGCCAGGGCGGCCATTACCGCACCGATGACAAACACGTAGGAAATCACCCGGTCGGTGTTGATGCCCAGGATCGAGGCCATCTTGCGGTCTTGCTGGGTGGCACGGCACATGCGGCCGAGCTTGGTGTACTTGATCACGTAGGTGAGCAGGCCCATGCCCACGAAGGCGGCGATCAGGATGAAGATCTTGGTGTAGGTCAGTTGCACGAAGCCGGTGCCGACTTCGACACGCAAGGCACCTTCAAGCAGGGTGGGCACGCCTTGCTGGCGGGCGCCCTGGCTGATCTGTGCGTAGTTCTGCAGGATCAGCGAGATGCCGATGGCACTGATCAGCGGCGCCAGGCGGGTGGAGTTACGCAGGGGTTTGTAGGCGATGCGTTCGATGGTGAAACCATAGACGCCCGTGACGACGACGGTGAACAACAGCGTGCCCAACATCAGTAGCGGGAACGACTCGACGCCGAAATAGGCCAGCAATGCCAGGCTGATTGCCGCGAGGTACGCGGAAATCATATACACCTCGCCGTGCGCGAAGTTGATCATGCCGATGATGCCATAGACCATTGTGTAGCCGATGGCGATCAGGCCATAGACCGACCCGAGGGTCAGGCCGTTGACCAGTTGCTGCAGGAAAATACCATCCATAACGCAATCTCACCTGAGTGAGACTGCACAGGCGCGGACCACGGCAGGCCACGGACAAAGCGGCCCCCGCAGTGCAGAACCGTGCAGATCTCCGAATAAAGACAGGTACCGCAGGGGCAATGGCCCGGGCCTGCGCCCGGGCGGGCTGCCGTTGTTATTTTTGTTTTTCCAGCTGGTGGTACTTGCCTTCCTTGTCCCACTGGTAGACCACGTAGTCGGACACGGTCAGGTCGCCCTTGCTGTCCCACTTCTTCTCGCCCATCACGGTCTGCACCGGGTTGGCCTTGAGCCACTTGGCGGCGTCTTCGCCCTTGTTGGATTTGGAGCCATTGAAGGCTGCGGCCAGCGCTTGTACCGAAGCGTAGGCATACAGGGTGTAGCCTTCAGGCTCGGTACCGCCTTTGCGGAACTCTTCCACCACGGCCTTGCTGTCTGGCAACAGGCGTGGGTCAGCGCCGAAGGTCATGTACACGCCATCGACGTACTGCTTGCCGCCGGCGGTGGACACCAGTTCGTCGGTGACGATGCCGTCATCGGACATGAACTTGACGTCCTTCAGGCCCTGCTCGCGCAGCTGGCGCACCAGCGGGCCGGCTTCCGGGTGCAGGCCGCCGAAGTAAACCACGTCGGCACCGGTGGAACGGATCTTGGTAACCACGGCGCTGAAGTCTTTCTCGCCACGGGTCAGGCCTTCATACAGCACCGGCTTGACGCCGCGCTTCTCAAGCTGTGCCTTGGTCGCATCGGCCAGGCCCTGGCCGTAGGTGTCCTTGTCGTGCAGCACCGCGACTTTCTTGCCCTTGAGCACGTCGACGATGTAGTCACCGGCCACGATGCCCTGCTGGTCGTCACGGCCGCACATGCGGAACATGGCGCTGAGGCCGCGCTCGGTCACTTGTGGGTTGGTCGAGCCCGGGGTAATGGCGATGATGCCCGCTTCGTCATACACCTCGGACGCCGGAATGGTGTTGGAAGAACAGAAGTGGCCCACTACGCCGATCACCTTGTCCTGATCGGCCAGGCGGTTGGCTACCGCCACGGCCTGCTTCGGTTCGCAGGCATCGTCGCCTTTGACCAGGACGATTTTCTCGCCGTTGACGCCACCGGCTGCGTTGATCTTGTCGGCCGCTGCCTGCGCACCTTTCATGTACTGCTCGCCAAACGCCGCGTTAGCCCCGGTCATCGGGCCCGCTACACCGATCTTGACGTCGGCCTGAACATACGAAGAAACACCCAGGGCCGTAGCGACGGCCAGTGCCAGGAAACCTTTCTTGTAAAACGTCTGCGACATGAGGTGGTGCTCCTAGAGTTTTTTTTGGTTGGCACTACAACTTCTCAACCCTGTGCTCAGAGCAAGGGCCGTGCCATAGGTTTTGTCTTCCGGGAAAACACACTGCGCAGGCGCACTGCAGGCGACCGACGGCCTTTTCTTTATTGAGCGTGCAACCGTCTGCCGCGCGGCAGGCGCCACCACACGTACAGACAAGGAGCAACCGCCATGTGCCATCATTGCAACCCTGGCAAGTGTTTACGTGCAACCGCCCTGTAACAGCGGACGTCACCGAAGTGCACACCGCTGGTGCGCAACTGCTACAGGCGGCACCGTTTGAAGGCTAGCCGGTGCACGGAAAAACACCTCTGTTTTGGCAGATACGCAGCCCTGTGGGAGCGGGTTCACCCGCGAAGAGGCCAGCCCAGACACAACAAGGCCCAAAAGGCTGGCACAATGTCGGCCATTCGCCGCTTCCGGAGCCCCCTTGATGAGCGAAAGCGCATTCGCCGAGCGCATCGTGCACAACCTGCTCGACACCGACTTCTACAAACTCACCATGATGCAGGGTGTGCTGCACAACTACCCGGACGCCGACGTCGAATGGGAATTCCGCTGCCGCAACGGCGAGGACCTGCGCCCTTACCTGGGCGAGATCCGCAACCAGCTCGAGCTACTCAGCGACCTCACCCTGGACGACGGCCAACTGGCTTTCCTCGAACGCATCAGCTTCCTCAAGCCGGACTTCCTGCGTTTTCTGCGCCTGTTCCGCTTCAACCTGCGCTACGTACGCGTCGGCATTGAAAACGACCAACTGTTCCTGCGCCTGAAGGGCCCGTGGCTGCATGTGATCCTGTTCGAAGTCCCGCTGCTGGCCATCATCAGCGAAGTGCGCAACCGCCATCTGCACCCGCACATGCGCCTGGCCGAAGCGCGCGACCAGCTGTACCGCAAGTTCGACTGGCTGCGTGCGCATGCCAGCGATGACGAACTGGCCGAACTGCAGGTAGCCGACTTCGGCACCCGTCGGCGTTTTTCCAGCCGTGTCCAGGAAGACGTGGTGCGGGTGCTACGCGACGACTTCCCGGCCCGCTTCGTCGGCACCAGCAACGTCGACCTGGCATGGAAACTGGATATCAAGCCGCTGGGCACCATGGCCCATGAATGGATCATGGCCCACCAGCAGCTCGGCCCACGGCTGATCGACAGCCAGATCGCCGCACTGGACTGCTGGGTGCGCGAGTACCGCGGCCTGCTTGGCATTGCCCTGACCGACTGCATCACCATGGATGCGTTCCTCGGCGATTTCGACCTGTACTTCGCCAAGCTCTTCGACGGCCTGCGCCACGACTCGGGCGAGCCGGTGGCCTGGGCGGAGAAGGCCATTGCCCATTACCAGAAGCTGGGTATCGACCCGATGACCAAGACCCTGGTGTTTTCCGACGGCCTCAACCTGACCCGCTCGCTGGAGATCTTCCGTGCCCTGCGTGGTCGCATCAACGTCAGCTTTGGCATCGGCACCAACCTGACATGTGACATACCGGGTGTGGCCCCGATGAGCATCGTGCTTAAAATGACCGACTGCAACGGCGCGCCGGTGGCCAAGATCTCGGACGAAGCCGCCAAGACCCAGTGCCGTGACGAGAACTTCGTCGCCTACATGCGCCACGTATTCAAAGTCCCCAGCAAGGAGTAACCCATGCAAGCGGTTCAGCAAGAGATTGCCCAGGCGCTTAAGGTACAGCCGCCGTTCGCCGACGCTACCGCGCTTGAGGCCGAAGTCGCCCGGCGTGTGGCGTTCATCAAGGATTGCCTGGCCAACGCCCGGCTCAAGACCCTGGTGCTGGGCATCAGCGGCGGTGTCGACTCGCTGACTGCCGCCCTGCTCGCCCAGCGCGCCGTGAATGAACTGCGCGCCGAAACCGGCGACAAGGCCTACACCTTCATTGCCGTGCGCCTGCCCTACCAGGTGCAGCATGACGAACATGACGCCCAGGCCTGCCTCGACGTGATCAAGGCCGATGAAGTGCACACCGTGGATATCGCCCCGGCGGTGCGGGCATTGGCCGCTGAAGTGGTGGAGTTGAAGAACGGCTCGCCAACGTTGGTGGACTTTGTGGTGGGCAACGTCAAGGCACGTACCCGCATGGTTGCCCAGTACACCATCGCCGGCGCCCGCGCGGGCCTGGTGATCGGTACCGACCACGCCGCCGAGGCGGTGATGGGCTTCTTTACCAAGTTTGGTGATGGTGCCTGCGACCTGGCGCCGCTGAGCGGGCTGGTGAAGAACCAGGTACGGGCCATTGCGCGCAGCTTTGGCGCACCGGAGTCACTGGTGGAGAAGGTGCCGACTGCCGACCTTGAGGACCTGGAGCCGGGCAAGCCGGACGAAGCATCGCATGGCGTGACCTACCAGCAGATCGATGCCTTCCTGCATGGGTTGCCGGTTGATCAGGCGGCGTTCGACATCATCGTTGCTACCTACCACAAGACCCAGCACAAGCGCGAACTGCCGTTCGCCCCGTAAAAGCTTCGCGGGCACGCCCGCTCCCACAGGATTTTCACTGCCCTTGAAAACAGTGATTAACCTGTGGGAGCGGGCGTGCCCGCGAATAGGCCCGAGAGGCCTACACAGCTGTCATTACTTGACGACGACCTTGCCTTTCATCATCGAGATGTGGCCCGGGAAGGTGCAGAAGAAGCTGTAGTCACCACCGGCTTCCAGCTTGGAAGTGTCGAACTTCACTTCGGTCTCTTTTTCCGGTGCGCCGATCATCGCAGTGTGGGCGATGATGTTGGCGTTATCTTCCTTCAGGTAGCCCTTTTCGATGCCCTGGGTCATGCCTTCAGTGGCAATGGCCTGCATGTCGGTAGTCTTGCTGATCACCAGGTTGTGGCCCATGACGTTCTTCGGCAGGTTGCCGGAGTGGGTCAGTTTGACGGTGAACTCCTTGCAGCTCTTGTCGACGGTGAATTCCTTGGTGGTATAGGACATCTGGTCCGTCGATTCGACAGTCACCGAGCATTCGGCTGCAAAGACAGAGGCGCTGGCGAGGGTCAGCAGGGATACCGCTACAGCTTTCGCAAACATCATGAATCTCCTTGGCAGGGTTTTATCAATTGCGAGACTGCCTGAAACCGTTCGGCCCCTTGCTGATATGGGTCAAGGGGGGTGTCAACAGGCCAGCCAGTAGAATTGTTCAATGGATTGTATACAACCAATCTAAGAGCACATCATGCCCTTTTACTAGACGATGGGACAACCTCTCATTTAGGAGCAATACCAAATGCCCATCTCTGCCTTCATCAACAGCCTGCTCGCCGCCTATGCCCACGGGGCCACGGGTGCCATCTGCGAATTCTCCCGCCCGGAATGAACACGGCCTTGGAAGCGACGGGCATGCGCCGTACCCTGTCCACCTGAGTGACAGGAGATGAGCAATGCCCGTACGTTCCGTTTGTGTGTTCTGCGGCGCCAGCATCGGCGCCAACCCTGCCTACCGTGAAGCCGCCATCGCACTTGGCCAGGCCATTGCGCGTCGCGGCCTGACCCTGGTCTATGGCGGCGGTGCGGTCGGCCTGATGGGCACCGTAGCCGACGCGGCCATGGCGGCCGGTGGCGAAGTGATCGGGATCATTCCCGAAAGCCTGATGAACGCCGAAATCGGCCACAAGGGCCTCAGCCGCCTGGAAGTGGTCGACGGCATGCATGCACGCAAGGCACGCATGGCCGAGCTGAGCGATGCCTTCATCGCCCTGCCGGGTGGGCTGGGTACGCTGGAAGAACTGTTCGAAGTCTGGACCTGGGGGCAACTGGGCTATCACGCCAAGCCACTGGGGCTGCTGGATGTGAACGGCTTCTACGAGAAACTGGGCGGGTTCCTCGACCATATCGTCGAAGAAGGCTTTGTGCGGCCGCAACATCGGGCGATGTTGCTGCTGGGGCAGCAGCCGGACGCGCTGCTGGACGGGATGGACCGTTTTGTGGCGCCGGTGGTGCCGAAGTGGGTCGACAAGCAGCCTGATTGAAGCTGAGATTTTTGGGACCGCTTTGCGGTCCTTTCGCGGCACAAGGCCGCTCCTACAGGGAATCGCGGTTTCTTGTAGGAGCGGCCTTGTGCCGCGAAAGGGCTGCAAAGCAGCCCCAAAATAGATCAATCAGCGCGGAATAACGGGCTGACGCGGCTTCTTGTTACCCTTGCCGCCCTTGGCTGCTTCCTTGCGTTCCTTGGCCGCCTGCTGGTTACGCGCAAACGCCTCGGCCTTGGCCTTCTCACGCTTGTCCCACGGCTTGCTGCCATCGCTGCCACGCGGTGGCAGGCCGGTGTGCTGGGTGAGGATCTTCTGGTCCTTGCCCACCTTGTGGCTGCCCGCTGGCGTCGAGTTCTTGCGGCGCGCGCTCTGATACGTGTCGGATTGCGGCTGGTGCAACGGGATCAGCTGGTGCTTGCCCGGCCCAATCAGGTCGGCGCGGCCCATACGCTCCAGGGCTTCACGCAGCATCGGCCAGCCCTTCGGGTCGTGGTAGCGCAAAAACGCCTTGTGCAGGCGGCGTTGCTCGTCGCTCTTGACGATCTCAACCCCTTCACTCTTGTAGGTCACCTTGCGCAGCGGGTTCTTGCCCGAGTGGTACATGGCCGTGGCCGATGCCATCGGCGACGGGTAGAACGCCTGCACCTGGTCGGCGCGGAAGCCGTTGCCCTTCAGCCACAGGGCCAGGTTCATCATGTCTTCGTCGGTGGTGCCCGGGTGTGCGGCGATGAAGTACGGGATCAGGTATTGCTCCTTGCCCGCCTCTTTCGAGTATTTCTCGAACATACGCTTGAAGCGGTCGTAGGAGCCGATGCCCGGCTTCATCATCTTGTCCAGCGGGCCACGCTCGGTGTGCTCCGGGGCAATCTTCAGGTAGCCGCCAACATGGTGGGTTACCAGTTCCTTGACGTACTCCGGCGACTCCACGGCCAGGTCATAGCGCAGGCCCGAGGCGATCAGGATCTTCTTCACACCTGGCAGGGCGCGCGCCTTGCGGTACAGCTCAATCAGCGAGCTGTGGTCGGTGTTGAGGTTTTCGCAGATACCCGGGAACACGCACGACGGCTTGCGGCAGTGCTTCTCGATTTCATGGCTCTTGCAGGCGATGCGGTACATGTTGGCGGTCGGCCCGCCAAGGTCGGAGACCACGCCGGTGAAGCCCGGCACCTTGTCGCGCATTTCTTCGATCTCGTGCAGGATCGACTCGTGCGAGCGGTTCTGGATGATGCGGCCTTCATGCTCGGTGATCGAGCAGAAGGTGCAGCCACCAAAGCAGCCACGCATGATGTTCACCGAGAAACGGATCATCTCGTAGGCCGGGATGCGCTCCTTGCCATAGGCCGGGTGCGGCACACGGGCGTAAGGCATGCCGAACACGTAGTCCATTTCTTCGGTGGTCATGGGGATGGGTGGCGGGTTGAACCACACATCCACTTCGCCGTGCTTCTGCACCAGGGCGCGGGCGTTGCCCGGGTTGGTCTCCAGGTGCAGCACGCGGTTGGCGTGGGCATAGAGCACCGGGTCGTTACGCACCTTTTCGAACGAAGGCAGGCGGATTACCGACTTTTCCCGGGTCACGGCCGGGCTGTCGAGAATCTGCACCACCTTGGCTTCGTTCGGGTCTTCCTGGTCGCCCTTGGCCTGCTCGATGGCGCAGGCCTGGGTGTCCTGGGTGTTCACGTACGGGTTGATGATCTTGTCGACGCGGCCCGGGCGGTCGATGCGGGTGGAGTCGATCTCGTACCAGCCCTGCGGGGTATCACGGCGCACGAACGCGGTGCCGCGGATGTCAGTGATGCTCTCGATCGTCTCGCCACTGGCCAGGCGCTGGGCCACTTCCACCACCGCACGCTCGGCGTTGCCGAACAGCAGGATGTCGGCGCTGGCGTCGATCAGGATCGAGTGACGCACCTTGTCCTGCCAGTAGTCGTAGTGGGCGATGCGGCGCAGCGAAGCCTCGATGCCGCCGAGTACGATCGGCACATGCTTGTAGGCTTCCTTACAGCGCTGGCTGTACACCAGGCTGGCGCGGTCCGGACGGCTGCCTGCCAGGCCACCAGGGGTATAGGCATCGTCGGAACGGATCTTTTTGTCGGCGGTGTAGCGGTTGATCATGGAGTCCATGTTGCCCGCGGCCACGCCGAAGAACAGGTTCGGCTCGCCAAGCTTCATGAAGTCGTCTTTCGACTGCCAGTTCGGCTGGGCGATGATACCTACGCGAAAGCCCTGGGCTTCCAGCAGGCGGCCGATGATGGCCATGCCGAACGACGGATGGTCGACGTAGGCATCACCGGTCACGATGATGATGTCGCAGGAATCCCAGCCGAGCAGATCCATCTCCTGCCTGCTCATCGGCAGGAAAGGTGCTGGCCCGAAGCATTCGGCCCAGTACTTGGGATAGTCGTAGAGTGGTTTGGCTGCTTGCATGTCAGTGACCGGTTCTGGTGTGCAGGGAAATCGCGGGCGCGGAATATAGCACAAATTTTGACCAAATCCGACTGTCTTCGTGGGGATTGGTGGGTTGGGCGACGGTTGGGTGAAGGCTGCCAGGTGCATGGCTTGAGGCTTGTGGTGGAGTCGCAAGGTGTCCGACACAGCAGTTTCTGCGCCTGTGAGATCGAGCGCCGCCCGCGCGGCGCATCGCGAGCGAAGCTCGCTCCTACGTTTGTTTCGGGCCAATTTTTCCTGGGGGATTTGCGCGCGAACGCCTTGGCGCATGGCGCGATATCGCGTCGTACAAACAAGGCGGTCGCGCGCGCCTGTCACAGGCGAAACTGGCCCGAAACAAACGTAGGAGCGAGCTTGCTCGCGATGCGCCGCGCGGGCGGCGCTCGATCTCACAGGCGCAGAAACTGCTGTGTCGAACACACGGCGGCCTTCATGCAGCCTGAAGGCCAACCCCTCACTGCTTCATGCCGGCCCTTTCGCGGGCACGCCCGCTCCCACAGGTACTGTGCAAGCCTGAAAGCTGTGGTGATCCTGTGGGAGCGGGTTCACCCGCGAAAGGGCCCGGCCAGGCGCAATATCAATCAAGCCTTACGGTGGGCATTCGGCCTGAGTAGAGCTGTGTTCAAGGAAAGGGGATTGAGGGGTGGATCGGGAAAAATTTTCAGCATGCTATAGCTCTCTGTAGATTCACATAGAGCCGCACTCATGACTTGCAGTGTGATGGGTGGCGGCCACGTACGGGTCTGCAAGACCGGACAGAGAACGAAAACCGGCAGGTTCGAAAACCTCCCGCACGCAGCCACCATCAAGCGAGCCCAATGGCGTGCCATTGGCTTGCGGTGAACAACATTCGTTCCTGATCAGGCTTGCAGGCCCGGTCGCTGTTTTTCCAACGACAGGGCCAGACTAGGCCGCCCAGAAAACCACCGCAATGGTGTAAAGGCCGTAGGAAGCTATTTCAGAAATGGCCTACGCGCAACGGGAAAAATCTGATTATTGACAGGTTGCTGCGCCTGTCAGATCGAGCGGCGCTCGATCTCATAGACGCTGAAATTGCCGCGACGAGTACATGGCCGCCTTCATGCAATACGGAGTCAGCCCCTAGTGCTTGAACCCCCAACAGCAATCGCCCTTTACTCGTCATCGTCGAAGTTGTACATGCCCGGCGCAAGGTTTTCGAAGCGGGTGTACTTGCCGATAAACGCCAAGCGCACGAAGCCAATGGGGCCGTTACGCTGTTTACCGATGATGATTTCGGCCACGCCCTTGTGCTCGGTCTCGGGGTGGTACACCTCGTCCCGGTACACGAACATGATCACGTCGGCGTCCTGCTCGATTGCACCCGATTCACGCAAGTCGGAGTTCACCGGGCGTTTGTTGGGGCGCTGTTCCAGGGAGCGGTTCAGCTGCGACAGGGCAATGACCGGGCAGTTGAACTCCTTGGCCAGGGCCTTGAGCGAGCGGGAGATTTCGGAAATTTCGTTGGTGCGGTTGTCACCGGAAGAGCCCGGGATCTGCATCAGCTGCAGGTAGTCGACCATGATCATGCCGATTTCACCGTGCTCACGCGCCAGGCGACGCGTGCGCGCACGCATTTCCGACGGGCTGATGCCGGCGGTATCGTCGATGAACAGCTTGCGGTCGTTGAGCAGGTTGACTGCGGAGGTAAGCCGCGGCCAGTCGTCGTCGTCCAGCTGGCCGGAACGCACCTTGGTCTGGTCGATACGGCCCAGGGACGACAGCATACGCATGATCAGCGATTCACCTGGCATCTCGAGGGAGAACACCAGCACCGCCTTTTCGCTGCGCAGCACGGCGTTTTCCACCAGGTTCATGGCGAAGGTGGTTTTACCCATCGACGGACGGCCGGCGACGATGATCAAGTCGGCTGCCTGCAGGCCGCTGGTTTTCTCGTCCAGGTCGGTGTAGCCGGTAGAAATACCGGTGATATCACTGTCGGAGTTGAACAGCGTATCGATGCGGTCGATGGCCATGGTCAACAGCTCGTTGACACCTACCGGGCCGCCGGTCTTTGGCCGTGCCTCGGCGATCTGGAAGATCTGCCGCTCGGCATCGTCCAGAATCTCTGCAGCGTTGCGCCCCTGCGGGTTGAACGCGTTGTCGGCAATGTCCGTGCTGATGCTGATCAGCTGGCGCAGTGTGGCCCGTTCGCGAATGATCGCGGCGTAGGCCTTGATGTTGGCCACGGACGGGGTGTTCTTGGCCAGTTCGGCCAGGTAAGCCAGGCCGCCTACCTGCGAGGACAGGCCTTCCTTGTCCAGCTGCTCGTGCAGGGTCACCACGTCAAATGGCTGGTTGGCATCGGCCAACTTGTGCACGGCGCGGAAGATCAGCCGGTGGTCATGCCGGTAGAAATCGCCGTCCGACACCTGGTCCAGCACTCGCTCCCAGGCCTCGTTGTCCAGCATCAGGCCACCGAGCACGGCCTGTTCGGCCTCGATGGAATGCGGCGGCACCTTCAGGGCGGCGGTTTGCAGGTCTAGCTGTTCGGAGGTGGTGATCTCGTTCATGGCCACGAAATAATTCTGGAGGATGAAAAAGACAAAGGGCACGGCCTGTACTAAACAGGACCGTGCCCGATGTTAACCGCCTGACCCGCAAGGAGCCAGCCAGTTAGCGCAGCTTAGGCAGCTACGACGACCACGCGTACGGTGGCTTCAACGTCGCTGTGCAGGTGCACGGCTACGTCGTATTCGCCAACCTGACGGATGGTGCCGTTCGGCAGACGAACTTCAGCTTTGGCCACTTCAACGCCGGAGGCGGTCAGGGCGTCAGCGATGTCGTGGGTGCCGATCGAACCGAACAGCTTGCCTTCGTCGCCAGCGGTGGCAGTGATGGTCACTTCCAGCTCGGCCAGTTGGGCAGCGCGGCTTTCAGCCGACGATTTACGGTCAGCAGCTGCTTTTTCCAGCTCGGCGCGACGCTCTTCGAACGCAGCCAGGTTGGCGGCGTTGGCAACGGTGGCCTTGCCGAATGGCAGCAGGAAGTTACGGCCGTAACCAGCCTTAACTTTTACTTTGTCGCCCAGGTTGCCCAGGTTAGCGACTTTTTCCAGCAGGATCAGTTCCATTTGGTAAAACCTCTTAACTTTTAACCTTCACCGTTCGCGGAGTCATTCCCCTTGGGGGACTTGCGACCGCGAAAATCAATCAGGCTGTCGACAATGGCCAAAACCACCAGCAACGGATAAATCAGCTGCATGATCAGCGGTAGCGTTACGTACATGCCCACCAGCCAGAAACCGGCCAGTCGGCCCTGTGCCACCAGCCCATGCATCAAAGCGATGCCGGCCAGTACCAGTACCAGGCTCGAAGCCGATGCCAGGATGATGAACTGCGGCCCGATAAACGGAGCCACCACCATCACTGCCACCAAGACCGCCATGGTCTGTTTTGGCAACTTCAGGGCGCGAAACTCGCGACCGAAGCCTCCAGGGTTGTACAACGCTGCCTGCCAGTAGCGCGCCAGCACCAAGGCCAGCACACTGAACAATTGCACCGTCACTGCTGTGGAAGCGACCAGCACAGGGCGGATCAGCTCACCGGAGAGTACCGGCTGCCCCTCGATTTTCGGCATGGCTTCGGCAAACGCCTTGGCCAGCACATCGAAGGTTTGTGCCAGCGCCAGATCGAGCACGAGGCTGAAAGCCACGGCGAACACGGCACTGACCAGCAACACCCGGCTCCAGGGATGCTCGGCACGCAACATGGCGGCCAGGGCCAGGGCACCCGCAATCACCAGAAAGGTGATGGGATCGCCCATGACCCACACGGCCAGACCCGCCAGCAGGCCGCCGGCGATGACCGTTGTAGCATCCTTGAACCCACGCCGCAGCAGCACAAGGCTGCAGGCAGCGGCACTCAACCAGAACAGCAGCGGCAGTACCGCGCTGATGACCACCACGAGGGTGGCCTGCACACGACCGCGCATGATGAAACTTGCTAACGCTCGCATGCTAATCCCTTACTGCTTGTCGACGGCCCGGTCTCAGCGGCCGTGGCTGTCGGTGTAGGGCAGCAGGGCCAGGAAGCGGGCGCGCTTGATAGCGGTAGCCAGCTGACGCTGATAACGAGCTTTGGTACCGGTGATGCGGCTTGGAACGATCTTGCCGGTTTCGGATACGTAAGCTTTCAGGGTGTTGAGATCTTTGAAGTCGATCTCTTTCACGTCTTCAGCAGTGAAGCGGCAGAATTTACGACGACGGAAGAAACGTGCCATTTAATAGGCTCCTCTAAAGGTCCGTGGATTACTCGTCAGCGTTATCGCTGGAGTCGCTGTCATTGCTGTCGTCGCCTTCGGCGGAGTCAGCATGCTCAGGACGCTCACGACGCTCACGGCGCTCGCTGCGGTTTTCTTCAGCCTTCAGCATCTCGGACTGGCCGGTAACGGCTTCGTCGCGACGGATGACCAGGTTACGGATAACGGCATCGTTGTAGCGGAAGTTGTCTTCCAGCTCGGCCAGGGCCTTGCCGGTGCACTCAACGTTCAGCATCACGTAGTGAGCCTTGTGAACATTGTTGATTGCGTAGGCCAGTTGACGACGGCCCCAGTCTTCCAGGCGGTGGATTTTGCCACCGTCTTCTTCGATCAGCTTGGTGTAACGCTCAACCATGCCGCCGACTTGCTCGCTCTGGTCCGGGTGAACCAGGAAGATGATTTCGTAATGACGCATGAATGCTCCTTACGGGTTAGTAGTCTGCCAGCGTATCTGGTCAGACAAGGAGTGAATGACACTGTATGTCTTGCACGGAGGGGAGGCACATGAGCGCCTGCCAGCTCGGCAAGGGGCGCAATTGTAGAGAAGGCGTGGCGCACAAGCAAGGCAATTGGCGAATATTTGAACAGCCTGAAACATATTCACAGGCTACCGGCCCTTTCGCGGGTAAACCCGCTCCCACAGCGCCCCACTGCTTGAAAGCCAGTGAAAAGCCTGTGGGAGCGGGCGCGCCCGCGAATGGGCCGGAACAGGGTGAAGATCAGCGCTTGGCCTGACGCTGACGCACGGCTTCGAACAGGCAAACCCCGGTCGCCACCGAAACGTTCAGGCTGCTGACGCTACCGCCCATCGGCAACTTCACCAGGAAGTCGCAATGTTCACGGGTCAGCCGGCGCATGCCTTTGCCTTCTGCGCCCATGATCATCACCAGAGGCCCGGTCAGGTCCTGCTGGTAGATCTCCTGCTCGGCCTCGCCGGCAGTACCCACCACCCACAGGCCACGCTGCTGCAGTTTCTCCAGCGTGCGCGCCAGGTTGGTCACGGCCACCAGCGGAATCACCTCTGCCGCGCCGCACGCCACCTTGCGCACTACAGGCGTCAGGGTCGCCGACTTGTCCTTGGGCACCAGCACCGCCGTGGCACCGGCCGCATCGGCCGTGCGCAGGCACGCGCCAAGGTTATGCGGGTCGGTGACACCGTCCAGTACCAGGATCAGCGGCGGCGTTTCGGTGCGCTCGAGCAACTCTTCGAGCATCAATTCGCCCCACACCTGGCTTGGGCTCACCTCGGCGACAACGCCCTGGTGCACGCCTTCGACCCACGCATCCATCTCACGGCGCTCGGCCTGGCCAACCTGCACGCGGTTTTCCGCAGCCAGCGCCAGCAGCGTCTGCAGGCGTGGCTCGCTGCGCCCTTCCGACAGCCAGATCTGCTTGACCCGCTTCGGATGGTGCTTCAGCAATGCCTGCACGGTATGCACGCCGTAGATCTTTTCCAGCTGACTCATGACTTGCTCTTGCTCTTGCGTGGCGCACCGGACTTCGGCGGGCCTTTACGGTGCTTGGTCGGCTTGCCGGCGGCCTTGCCACCTTTGTCCGACTTGCTGCTCGACGAGCTGCCGGTGCGGGCATCGCTCATCAGCGCCTTTTTCATTTCACGGCTCTTGCGCACTTCGGCGTTACGCTGCACGGCGTCTTTCGGGAAATACGCCTCGGAGGTTTCGCTCTTGCGGCTGCGCGGCTTCGGCGTGGCCCTGGCCTCGACCGGTGCTGGCTCGGGCTTGTCGGCTTTGTCGGCAGCCGGCGCGGCGCCGCGCTGCTTGCGGCCAATCGGCGCAGCCAGCGTCTTGTCGGCCACTTCGAAGTCGATCTTGCGCTCGTCCAGGTCAACACGCATGACCTTGACTTCAATCGTGTCGCCCAGGCGGAAGCTGCGCCCGGTGCGCTCACCGGACAGGCGGTGGTGGACCGGGTCAAAGTGGTAGTAGTCGCCCGGCAGCGCACTGACGTGCACCAGGCCTTCTACATAGATATCGGTCAGCTCGACGAACAGGCCGAAGCCGGTCACCGCGGTGATCACGCCTGGGAAGGTTTCGCCCACGCGGTCCTTCATGTACTCGCACTTGAGCCAGTTGACCACGTCACGGGTGGCTTCATCAGCCCGGCGCTCGGTCATCGAGCACTGCTCGCCAAGCTGCTCGAGGGTGTTTTCGTCGTACGGGTAGATGCGCGCCTTGGGGATGCTCATGGCGCCGGCACGCTTGACGTGCGGGGTGTCTACCTTGGAACGGATGATGCTGCGGATGGCGCGGTGCACCAGCAGGTCCGGGTAACGGCGGATCGGCGAGGTGAAGTGGGTATAAGCCTCGTAGTTCAGGCCGAAGTGGCCGTTGTTCTCGGTGCTGTAAACGGCCTGGCTCAGCGAGCGCAGCATGACCGTCTGGATCAGGTGGAAATCCGGGCGCCCGGCGATGCTCGCCAGCAGGGCCTGGTAATCCTTCGGCGACGGGTCTTTGCCCTTGTGCAGGCTCAGGCCCAGCTCACCCAGGAAGGCACGCAGTTTTTCCAGGCGCTCCGGCGGCGGGCCGTCGTGCACGCGGTACAGTGCCGGCACGCCGTGCTTCTGCAGAAACTCGGCGGTGGCCACGTTGGCCGCCAGCATGCATTCCTCGATCAGCTTGTGGGCTTCGTTGCGCACGGTCGGGCGAATTTCCGCGATCTTGCGCTCATCGCCGAAGATGATGCGGGTTTCCTGGGTCTCGAAGTCGATGGCACCGCGGGTGTGGCGGGCATCCAACAGCACCTTGTACAGGTTGTACAGGTTCTTCAGGTCAGGCACGACCGCCTTGTACTCCTCGCGCAGCGCCTTGCCCTCACGGGTGCGGGCGTGCTCGAGCATGCTGCTGACCTTGTTGTAGGTCAGGCGGGCGTGGGAGTGGATGACACCTTCGTAGAACTGGTAGTCGACCATCTGGCCGGCTTTGTTCATGGTCATTTCACAGACCATGGCCAAGCGGTCGACGTGCGGGTTCAGCGAGCACAGGCCGTTGGACAGCTCTTCGGGGAGCATCGGCACCACGCGCTCGGGGAAGTACACCGAGTTACCGCGCTGCTGGGCCTCGACGTCCAGGGCCGAGCCAAGGCGCACGTAGCTGGACACGTCGGCGATGGCCACATACAGGCGCCAGCCACCGGAGAACAGGCGCAGCTTGCCCAGCGGTTCGCAATAGACAGCGTCATCGAAATCGCGGGCGTCTTCACCGTCGATGGTGACGAACGGCAGATGACGCAGGTCGACGCGCTTCTCTTTGTCTTTGTCTTCGACTTCGGAGCGGAACTTGCGCGCTTCCTTGACCACATCATCGGGCCAGACGTGCGGGATGTCGTAGCTGCGCAGGGCAACGTCGATTTCCATGCCCGGCGCCATGTAGTTGCCGATGACTTCCACCACGTCGCCTTGCGGCTGGAAGCGCGGTGTTGGCCAGTGGGTGATCTTGATCTCGACGAACTGGCCGATCTTGGCACCACCGTTACGCCCGGCGGTCACCAGCACTTCCTGCTGGATCTTCGGGTTGTCCGGGGTTACATAGCCGATGCCGCCCTCTTCAAAGTAGCGGCCGACCACGCTTTCATGGGCACGGGAGATGACCTCGACGATCACGCCTTCACGGCGCCCACGGCGGTCGGTACCGGAAACACGCGCCAGCGCGCGGTCGCCATCGAAAGCCAGGCGCATCTGCGACGGGCTGAGGAACAGGTCATCGCTGCCATCATCGGGAATGAGGAAACCAAACCCATCGCGGTGGCCGGAGATACGGCCGCAGATCAGGTCGAGCTTGTCCACCGGGGCATAAGTGCCGCGCCGGGTATAGATAAGCTGGCCATCGCGCTCCATGGCACGCAGGCGGCGGCGCAGGGCTTCGATCTGGTCTTCTTCATACAGACCAAACTCTTTCGCCAGCTCCTCGCGCGCAGCGGGCTCGCCGCGGTCGGCAAGGCGCTGCAGGATCAGCTCACGGCTGGGAATGGGGTTGTCGTATTTTTCCGCTTCGCGAGCGGCCTCGGGATCGAGGGATTGCCAATCGGCCATCAGAAGGGGTTCACCTTGGGGTATATAGATAGGAATTCTGGCATAGGCCTATTGAAACCGGAAATGTCTGCCTTGGACAGCCCCCACTGCTGTGCATCCAGAACGGTAATAGGCCTGTGGAATCAACAAGTTGAATTTTTTGAAATTTTTTTTGATTGGGGGGTTTACAGCCTTGGGGAGCGTCCGTATAGTGCGCACCACAACGACGGACAACCCCGACGTTGTAGTAGAGATGAACGGCGCTGTAAAGCATCTTTTAATCTCGAATGTGTGCCCAGGTGGCGGAATTGGTAGACGCGCTGGTTTCAGGTATCAGTGACCGCAAGGTCGTGGAAGTTCGAGTCTTCTCCTGGGCACCAAATATTTTCAAGTAACAGATGACCAAGGATCTGTTACTACTGTGTGAAAGCGAACGATAGTCGCCTTCTACAGATGATGTAAAGCTTTGCCCAGGTGGCGGAATTGGTAGACGCGCTGGTTTCAGGTATCAGTGACCGCAAGGTCGTGGAAGTTCGAGTCTTCTCCTGGGCACCATACAAAAACCCACTAGCTTGCTAGTGGGTTTTTTCTTGCCTGCGTTTTTTGCCTACCCCTCCCTACCCGTCATCTCTTCCATTGCAATCCAGAATGATTCCTATCTAGGATTGAGCTTTCTCTCATGGAGCGAGCGAACGATGAGCATGGACCTGACCACCCCTCACCCACTGCAAGCGTGCTGGGACCTGCAACTGGCGGGCCTCGCCGCCGATGCCTTGCGCGTAGCACTGTCGATCAACCTGTTCGAACACCTCGAGCAATCCATCGTCCCGGCCCAACTGGCTACAAAGCTGGACCTGGAACCCTTCAATACCGGCTACCTCCTGGAAATGCTCTGGGCCCAAGGGCTGCTCGAGCGCGACGAACAAGGCAGCCACTACCGCAATGGCGAAACCGCCCAACGCTTTTTGACTCGAAGTGCCAGCGACTACTGCGGCGACGCCCTGCTCTTCCGCCATCAAGTGCTGCGCCAGGCTGGCCAGCCACTGGAGCACGCACTGCGCAATGGCTTGCCACCCGCATCAGCCCCCACCCCGGAAATGGCTCAGCGCTGGGCCGAGGCGGCTCGCGTGCAGATTGCCCAGGAGCAGCAGGCGGTTACTGTGGATGTGGCGCGCGCGCTGATCGAACGGTTGCCGCAGGCACCGCGCCTGCAACGGATACTGGACCTGGGCGGCGGGCCTGGCCTGGTCGCCATCGCCCTCGCCCGGCAGCTACCGGATTTGCACGGGGTAGTGTTCGACTTTGCCGAAACTGCAGCAGTGGCCCAGGAGAATATTGTTCGCGCCGGGCTGGAAAAGCGCCTTGGGGTCATTGGCGGGGATCTGGATCGTGATGATTTTGGCAGTGGATACGACCTGATCTGGTGCTCCTCGGTGTTTCACTTTGCCCACGACCTTGATGAATTGCTGCGGCGATTGCATTCGGCGCTGAACCCCGGCGGCGTGCTGGTGTGCTGCCATGCCGAGGTACCAGAAGACAAACAGACTGCGGCGCGGGTGCTGCCTTATTACCTGCATATGCGCATGCAGGGGCGGTATGTGTTGCCCGCTGGGGAGCTGGCCGAGAGGTTGCGCCACACGGGGTTTGTCGACGTGCGGCAGGAGGATGGCCTGAGGTACCCGGTTGCTCCGGTCACTGCGGTGATTGCCAGCAAGGTGTAATCCTGTTGCGGCCTTTTCGCGGGCTTGCCCGCTGCCACAGGCACACCACAGGTTTGAAGACTGCACGATACCTGTGGGAGCGGGCAAGCCCGCGAAGTGCCCAACACAACTCTCGAAGACTGAACGATGGTCTGCCCATGAATTTCTCGTCACACGGCCACTTGAGAAACAATTTCGTTTACCATTGTTTCCAAATATGTAGCCGTAAGCGAGGAAGTACCCGCATGACGATCCGCCCGCAACCGCTGATGCGCACCTTGGCCGCCGCCGTGCTGAGCCTGGTCATCGGCGCTCCGGCCGCCATGGCAGACGCACCGGTCACCCTGACCATGTACAACGGTCAGCACAAGGAAATCGGCGAAGCCATCGCCAAGGCCTACGAGGCCAAGACCGGTATTCACATCGATATCCGCAAGGGCAGCAGCAACCAGCTGGCCAGCCAGATCATCGAGGAAGGCGACCGCTCGCCCGCCGACATCATCTACACCGAAGAATCCCCGCCCCTGAACAACCTGGGCGAATTGGGCCTGCTGGCGAAGATCGACGACGCCACCTCGAACCTGGTGCCCAAGGAATACGTTGGCGCCAACGGCACCTGGATGGGCATTACGGCCCGTACGCGCATCGTGGTGTACAACCCGAAGAAGGTCGACGAGAAAGACCTGCCCACCACAGTGATGGACTTCGCCAACCCTGAGTGGGAAGGCCGCGTGGGTTATGTACCCACCAGTGGCGCATTCCAGGAGCAGGCCGTGGCCATCCTGAAAATGCACGGCCGTGAAGCCACCGAAGAATGGCTGACTGGCCTGAAAGCCTTTGGCAAGACCTACACCAACAACATGGTCGCCCTCAAAGCCGTGGAAAAAGGCGAAGTGGCTGCGGTACTGGTAAACAACTACTACTGGTACGCGCTTGAACGCGAACGCGGCAAGCTGGACACCAAACTCTACTACCTGGCCGACGGCGATGCCGGCAACCTTGTCACCATTTCCGGCGCGGCCGTGGTCAAGGCCAGCAAGCACCCGAAAGAAGCCCAGGCCCTGCTCAACTGGATGGCCAGCGAAGAAGGCCAGCGCGTGATCACCCAGACCACCGCCGAGTACCCGCTGCACAAGGGCATGGTTTCTGACCGTGGCCTGAAGCCGTTCGACGAGCTGCGCCCGCCGAAGATCTCGCCGGCCGACCTGGGTAACGCCGAGGAAGCCATCGAGCTTGAGCGCGAGGTCGGCCTGCTCTGATGACTGCCGCCCTGTCCGCACCGGCGCCGGTGCGCTTCGTACCGCGCCGCAAGCGCCCCTCCATCTGGGTGGTGCTGCCTGTGCTGTTCCTGGTGGCGATGAGCCTGCTGCCACTGGCCTATGTCGCCATCAAAGCCTGGGAAGCCGGCTGGCGCGAAGCCTTGCACCTGCTGTGGCGCCCCTTTGTCTGGGGGCTGATGCGCAACACGCTGTTGCTGATGGTCGGGGTGACGCTGACGTGCATGGTGGTCGGCCTGGCGCTGGCCTGGCTGCTGGAGCGCAGCAACCTGGCCGGCCGCAGGCTGTGGGGCGTGGTGCTGTGCCTGCCGTTCGCCGTGCCGTCGTTCGTCAGCAGCTTCACCTGGGTGTCGCTGAGTTCGGACTTCGAAGGCCTCGGCGGGGCGATCATGGTCATGGCCCTGTCCAAGTACCCGCTGGTGTTCCTGCCCGTTGCCGCAACCCTGCGCAACCTCGACACGTCGCTGGAGGAGTCGGCACGCACCCTGGGTTGCAGCCGCTGGGGCGTGTTCAGCAAGGTCACCCTGCCGCTGCTGTGGCCGTCGATGCTCGGCGGCGCGCTACTGATTGCCCTGCACATGCTGGTGGAGTTCGGTGCGCTGTCGATCCTCGGCCTGCAAACCTTCACCACCGCAATCTACCAACAGTTCGAACTGGAGTTCAGCAATGCCAACGCGGCCATGCTGTCTGCCGTGCTGCTGGCGATGTGCCTGGTGATGCTGTGGCTGGAACTGCGCGTACGCGGCAAAGCCCGCCATGTGCGCATCGGCCAGGGCGTAGCGCGGCGTGCGCAACCGGTGCAACTGCGTGGCTGGGCGGTGCTGGCACAGCTGTTTTGCGTGGGCCTGGCGGTGCTGGGCAGCGGTATTCCGCTGGCCATGCTCGGCTACTGGCTGAGCGTGGGGTCGTCGGCAGCGTTCCCGGTGGCGGCCATCTCAAAGGCGCTGTTCACCTCGCTGTCGGTGTCGCTGGGCGGTGCGGGCTTCTGTGTACTGCTTGCCCTGCCGATCAGCTTCTTGGTGGTGCGCTACAAGGGTCGCCTGGCAATCTGGGCCGAGCGCCTGCCTTACCTGCTGCACGCCCTGCCCGGCCTGGTGATTGCCCTGACCCTGGTGTTCTTCGCCCTGCACTACGTGCCGGCGCTGTACCAGACCACGGCATTGCTGCTGCTGGCCTATGCGCTGCTGTTTTTGCCACTGGCGCAGTCGCCGGTGCGCACCGCGCTGAACAAGGCCTCGCCAACGCTGGAAGAAGCGGCCCGTACCTTGGGTGCCAGCAGCTTTGCCGCGTTCTGCCGGGTGACCCTGCCGATCATCTTCCCGGCCATGGCCGCGGCTTTTGCGCTGGTGTTCCTGGATGCCATGAAGGAGCTGACAGCCACCCTGCTGCTCAGCCCCACGGGCATGACCACACTGGCCACCGAGGTGTGGGCGCATACAGCCAACGTCGAGTTCGCGGCAGCGGCGCCTTATGCCGCCTTGTTGATCTTGGTTTCGGGGTTGCCGGTGTATCTGCTCACTACGCGGATGTATCTAAACAAGGCGTGAGAACCCGTCCAGGCTGCCGAGCAGCCTGGACCGTGACGAGGCGCTGTACAAAAAGGCTGTCATCAAGATCAGCGGCAAACGCTTACCGTGGCCTGCACAAGGCACTTCCTGGACATGACCCACAAGACCCGCAGAGACAGATCGATGATGTCTCTGCGCGGTTTCAGACTGAAGGTATAACGACCCCTGTCTTCGCAGTGATCCTGAAACCCGCCAAGAACAACATCATGGGAATGGCCCCCAACGATCTCAGCTGGCAGTGTGGTTATCAGGTATCAGTGGACGGCAAAGCCCCACAGCAGTACTCCGCCAAGGATGAGATCGTAGGCATTGGCAGAGATCTGATGGTTGGTTCCGACCCGTTTGATAGTTTGGTTTCCAGCAGGTACGCTGCCCCCCTCGGATACTGTTCTATAGATTTCAAATAGCATGGCGCAGTTTCGATACCCCAATAACCGCCGAGCTTCTAATTGTGCGCACCGGCGACCCGGCCAATGACCCCAACATTCGCAGCCACCAATTCATTATCCACTCATACAGATAAAGATTAAAAACGAGATCAGCATAAGATTCCATAACACAACCAATACACACCGCATCGCCACCGGAAACCTATCTACCTCCCGTGAGTCAACCAGCCCCCTATACACGAATAACTTTGGCACCGTCAATAATATCGACACCGTGCAGATCCGCATGACACGCCCAATCAAGCCCGCCCGTGAATACAGGTTTTTATTCCCCACCACAAAGCTAGAGTTGGAAAGCATGGTTTCTATGAACTCTAGATAACGATACGATAAATACACCAACACCAAGAGCGATAGTACCGCCAAAACAAAACAGGCCAATACAACTAGTTCTATCACATTGATTGCCATGGATTTACACTACGATAAAGTATGTCACCAAAATATTTACCACCTGAGACTTCACCACAAGTTCACTTTAAAACTTCCAGTAGCCAGTTGAAAGCAAAGAACAAGGTCGTCGATACTACAAGCCCCACCCAAGACGATAACAAAACTCTTTTCATAGACCTTGGGAAACTCTCGAGATCTGAAATATCTGCCACACCTTTTCGAACAAACAACCCTGGAATCATGAGCATATTTGCCGCCAGGCAAGTACGCATTAATTTTCCAACAAGACCAGCCGCTGAAAAGCTCTCCCTATTACTCTGAATATACTTGCATTTCGCTAAAGATTTTTCGACAGCCTCTATAAATCGGCAAGCCAAGTAAATCATCACACACACGCTGATTGCCATACAAGCGAGCAGGATAGACGCGATTATCGTCAAAGCTTCGGTACTCATTCTCGCACTCTCTCATAAATCAACTCCCCCAGACCGCTACCCCACACCCCACCGTAGTCCCCTCCGTATTTACCTCCCACCGCCGCACCAATAACGACGCATGTGATCCCTCCAAACCCCGCCGAAGGAATTCCAATCGCTACACACAGAGAGCTTAGCAACGCACCTCCCGCCACCCCACCACCGGCGCTACCAGACATCCTACCGGCCAAGGCGCTGGTCTCTACATATCTGGCTTTTCTGCAATCTTCCTCTCGACCTAAAGTGCAAGCCTTGTGGATGGCGAGGCCTGTAGAAGCCACTTCCAATGCCGAGCCAAGATAAGTCCCTTTTTTTATAAAGTTCGCCGCACTCGCAACACCGGTCACTTTATCTGCATACCTAGCAACTTCCCCTGTATGCAGATAGCTTTTGGTGGATATTTCCAGCATCCTCTTGATCGAGCCCCTGTTACGCAAACCTGATCCGAACGCGGCCATTTTTTCGAGTTTGCCCTCCAGCGTCAGGAACAAGGCCGCTCGCTTTGCATAAAACTCATCACGCGCCCTGAGTGATCCTTCACCCAAATATGCTCTATGCAGTTCATCAATTTCCTCTAGCGTCTTCTTGATGGACTCCAAGGCTTGAGAACGAATCCAGGCTGGCGAGTAGCCTGGAATTTCGTACGACACACACGAGCTTACCTCAAGTACTCTATCCAAACAAAAAACAGAACAATCAGTGCAATCAGCAAAATTTGTACAGTCCACAAGCGCACTAACAGCCTTTGCAGGTCGACGGGAGCCTTACTAACATCATTGCTATCTAATAGCCCCTTTCGAACGCTAAAATATTTCATAGATAGCATTGCAGAAATTGACCCTAGCCGCATGACTTTCCCGAGCAGCCCAGCATGAGAATATATTTCTCTGTTCACGGCCACCATTCGGCTATTTGACAAGATTGATTCGATACGATCCAGATATCGATACGCAACGAATACCCACACACCAAACATCAAAAACGGAGAAATAATTACAAACACTCCAAGCACTGCCATGTGCAAGTTACTCATCGCACTGCCTCATACAAAATCTCCCCCACTCTTTCTCCCAATACCTCACCAAACTCACCGCCAGCAACACCTCCAGCCGCCCCTCCCAATACCGCACATGCGAAAGTTGCCGTTCCACCGGTGGGAATACCTACGGCAACACATGCTATTGCCCCAATAGGCCCCCAACATATCCACCCATTCCTCCTAGCCCCAAGCTCGCAACTAGCGAACTCTTCTCGACATACTCAGCCTTTCTGCACTCCTACTCCCGCCCAAGCACGCAAGCGTTACGAATTGACAGCTCGGTTGACGCCAGCCCAATACGACACTAACCCCTGTGTCAGCCACTGCAACAGCAAACGCCCTATCAAGGAATATTTGGGAAATCTCCTACAGATTCGACGATGATGACGATTTGATCAGTAAAAGAATGTTTCCTGGTCAGGTTCGATGCTGCTTAAAGCTTCTCCAGCATTTTCCTTACGATCAGGCCATGCACCATGCCGACCGGCAGCATGTACAACCGGCCAAAAGTATTGAGGCACAGCACCGATGTGGTCACGCTCAAGCTTTGCCCGTACACATCCATGCAGACCATCACCGCCAAGTGCGTGTCGCGCGAAGTCAGCACCAGTTGCTGGTCGCTGATGGTCTCGACAGTGAAGAAGTCCAGGCGCTCACCAACGGCTGGCACATGCGTTGGATCGGCGCGAGTGAAGCCGTGGATATCGGCAACATTGAAACGGCGTGAGATGAAGTCGCGAAAGCGGAAGGCCCGGGCCAGCCAGTCGGGGACGTCCGAGGTCATAGCGCAGTAGGCTTGCAGGGCGGTCATCGGGTCAGTGAGCTGTACGCTGTCACTGTGCAGGAAATTCAGGTCAGCCTGGGCGGCGATTAGTTGGGCGGACATGAGCAAGTCCTTTTGTCATGTGTCGCCGACAGCATAGCAACACCGCCCACTGTAGGAGCGGCCTTGCGTCGCGATGGGCTGCGCAGCAGCCCCGGCAATATCTGCATTAATGCCGATATCCTGGGGCTGCTGCGCAGCCCATCGCGACGCAAGGCCGCTCCTACAGGCACCGCGTCAGGCGCGGAATTGGCCAAGGCTTGCCCGTAGCTGCGCGGCCAGGTCATCCAGCACCTTGCTGCTGGCCGTGGTCTGCATCACCACCTGAGCTGATCGCTCAGCCTGGGCATGGATAGTCTCCACCCGCCCACGCACTGCCTGCGCCCCGCTCGCCTGCTGCTCGGCGGCACGGGTGGCCAGGCCAATGGCCGCATGCACCTGCTCTACCGCCGCCTGCACGGACTGCTGCCGGCGCTCGTTATCACGCAGTACCAGCAGCCCTTCGCTGGCCTTGAGCCCGGCCTGGCTGATGGTCGCCACGGCTTCCTTGGCGCCCTTCTGCAGCGCCGCGATGTGCGACTGGATATCCCCCGTGGAGCTTTGCGTCTTGCTCGCCAGCGCCCGCACCTCATCGGCGACCACGGCAAACCCGCGCCCGGTCTCACCCGCCCGGGCGGCTTCGATGGCCGCGTTCAGCGCCAGCAGGTTGGTCTGCTCGGCAATGCCGTGGATCACTGTCAGCACCACTTCAATCTGCTCACTCTGCTTGGCCAGGCGCTCGATCACCTGGGAGCCGGTCTCTACCTGGCCTGCCAGGTTCTCGATCAACCCCGCGAGCTGGGTCGAGGTGCGGCTGTTTTCGTCGGTGGCCTGGCGGATATCCACCACCTGTTTCAAGGCCGCCTGCATCGCGTGGCTTTCAGCCTGGGCTTCGTCGGCCATGCTCGAAAGGTCGCGCAGGCTGGCTGCCACTTCATCGCGTTGCAGTGCCGCAGCCGCATCGGCGCCGGCATTGCGTTGGGCCATCGCGCCAATCTCGACACCGGTACGCTGCGCCACCTCGCCCGCCTCACGCACGATCGGTTGCAGCTTGTCGACAAAGCGGTTCACCGCCGAAGCCATGTCGCCAATTTCGTCGCGGCTGTCGAGCGGCACGCGCTTGGTCAGGTCGCCTTCGCCCGCCGCCAGGTCGTCCAGGGCAGCAATCAGCAGGCGCAGCTTGCTCAGCACTCGGCGGCCAAGCACCACGGCCACCACCAGCAGCACACCCAGGCCAACCAGCACCAGGCCCAGGCCAATGCGCCAGCGCAGTTCGGCAGCGGCATCGCGCACAGTCTGTGCGGTATTGGCCTGCATCGCTGCAGCACTGCCTTGCGCCTTCTCCAGGCGCTCACGCAGGGTTTTGCCGCTGTCGGCGGCAGCCCCCACCAGGCTGTCGCCAACCAGTTGCTCACCGCTGGCAATCAGCGCCGCGAAGCGCTGGTCCAGGGCCTTGAGCTCCTGGTCGATGCCGGCGGTGGAAACCCCCATCACCACCTTGCCGATTTCTGCGCCATTGGGACTGATCGAAGCTTCGACAAAGTACACCGCCGGGTCGTGTCGGGCGGCATCGATCACCTTGTCCAGCGCACGCTCGCCCTGGCCCTTGTCCATCAAAGCCTGGTTGATCGGGTTTTGCCGGTTCAAATAGCGGGTGAGGTGCTGGCCCTGGGCATCGTCGTACACCACGAACAGCACGTTGGGGTTGCGCTGGGCACGCCGGGCAAAGTCGGAGAGCACCGGCACGTCGTTGTCCCAGATCGCCCGCGGGGCAACCGACGCCAGCAGCTCGGCCATGTCGTTGGCGGAGTCCTTCAGGTTCTTTTCCAGGGTGCTGCGCAGTTGCTGCTGTTCGCTTTGCAGGCGCTCCGACAACCCGGCGCTCAGGCGCTGGCGGGTGCTGCTGGACAGGCCGTCGAGGCCCGAGCGCACGTCTTGCCCGGCTTGCTCCAGGTCGTTGGCCAGCTGGCGGCTGTCGTTGCCCAGGCGTTCGCCAAGGTCGGCTTCCAGGGCGGTGACCGTGCTTCGGGTGAGCGCAACGGCAACCAGCACCTGCACCAAAAGAGCGATACCAAGGGCAACAAACACAGGCCGCAAAAGGCGGCTTCGTAACAGTGAGAGGATGGCAGACACGGTGTAACCCTCGTGTTTTCTGGCGCCACTATTTTGATGGCATCTACAGAAACTTCTTACAGCAAGGGTTGTGCCGAAGGCAGCAGGGATAAACGCCAAGGTTCAGCAAAGGGGTTGCCAATACCGGCCCTATCGCCGGCAAGCCAGCTCCCACAGGAACTTCACACATCTCGAGACCGATGAAGATGCCGTGGGAGCTGGCTTGCCGGCGATAGGGCCAGTGCAGGCATACACCACAAATGAAAACGCCGCGGCCCTTTTCAGGGCCACGGCGTCAGATCAGCCTGGAGGGCAGATCAGGCGAACGGGTGACGCAGCACGATGGTCTCGTTGCGGTCCGGGCCGGTCGAAATGATGTCGATCGGCGCGCCAACCAACGCTTCGATGCGCTTGATGTAGTCACGCGCAGCTTGCGGCAGCTCTTCCAGGGTTTTTGCACCCAGGGTCGACTCGCTCCAGCCTGGCATCTCTTCGTACACCGGCTCCAGGCCGATGTAGCTGTCGGCATCGGAAGGCGCGTCGATGACAGCACCGTTCTCGTTCTTGTAGCCAACGCAGATGTTGATGGTTTCCAGGCCGTCCAGTACGTCCAGCTTGGTCAGGCAGATGCCCGAAATGCTGTTGACGTCGATGGCGCGACGCAGGATGACGGCATCGAACCAGCCGCAACGACGGGCACGGCCAGTGGTGGAACCGAACTCGTGGCCACGCTTGGCCAGGGTAGCGCCGGTCTCGTCGAACAGTTCGGTCGGGAACGGACCGGAACCCACGCGAGTGGTGTAGGCCTTGGTGATGCCCAGGATGTAGTCCAGGTACATCGGGCCAACGCCGGAACCGGTGGAGATACCGCCAGCGGTGGTGTTGGAGCTGGTGACGTACGGGTAGGTACCGTGGTCGATGTCCAGCAGCGAGCCCTGGGCACCTTCGAACATGATGTCCTTGCCGGCGCGACGCAGGTTGTGCAGCTCGGCGGTGACGTCGAGCATCATCGGCTTGAGCTGTTCAGCGTAGGCCATGCACTCGTCCAGGGTTTGCTGGAAATCGATGGCCGGCTCTTTGTAGTAGTTCACCAGCTGGAAGTTGTGGTAGTCCAGCAGCTCACCCAGCTTGGCAGCGAAACGCTCGCGGTGGAACAGGTCGCCCACACGCAGGCCGCGGCGCGCGACCTTGTCTTCGTAGGCTGGGCCGATACCACGGCCGGTGGTGCCGATCTTGGCTTCGCCACGGGCTTTTTCGCGGGCCTGGTCCAGGGCCACGTGGTACGACAGGATCAGCGGCGCAGCCGGGGAAATGCGCAGGCGCTCGCGCACCGGTACGCCTTTTTCTTCCAGCTTGGTGATTTCGCGCATCAGGGCGTCCGGGGCAACGACCACGCCGTTGCCGATCAGGCACTGTACGCCTTCACGCAGGATGCCGGACGGAATCAGGTGCAGAACGGTCTTTTCACCGTTGATCACCAGGGTGTGACCCGCGTTGTGGCCCCCCTGGTAGCGCACTACGGCGGCAGCATGTTCGGTCAGCAGATCGACGATCTTGCCTTTGCCCTCATCACCCCACTGGGTGCCCAGGACGACGACATTCTTACCCATTACATTGGTCCTCATTCACGCAAACTTGGTTGCCGGCCTGTTGCCGACGCAGAAACTCACTGGGCCAGCGGCAGAACCTGCCAGCGCCCGTCTTGCTGAATCAATTGCCGATCACAATCCGCCTCGAGAGCAGCACTCAACGGCTGGCCAGGCAGGGCCTGGACCACACGCTGGCCCTCGGTGCGCAACTGGCAGACTTGCTGCCAGAGGGCCGCGTCGCCACTGTCCGGCATCCAGATGCCGCCCGTTGGCAATACGACCTCCGCTCGCCCCAGTGTGACCAGGGTCTTCAAATCCGTGGAGAAACCGGTGGCCGGGCGGGCCCGGCCAAAGTCGGCGCCGATGTCGTCGTAGCGCCCGCCCTGGGCGATCGATTGACCCTCGCCCGGCACGAACACCGCGAATACCACGCCGGTGTGATAGTTGTAGCCGCGCAGTTCGCCGAGGTCGAAGTACAGCGGCAGGTCCGGGTAGCGCGACGTCAGGCGATCGGCGATCGCCAGCAGGTCGTCCAGTGCAGCCAGCACGCTGGCCGGGGCACGGCCCAGGCGCACGCGGGCTTCGGCCAGCACTTCGCGGCCACCGCACAGTTCGACCAGTGCGCGCAGCATGTTGCCCAGGTCCTTCGGCAGGTCGGCGGTCAGCGCCTGCACTTCATCGACGGCCTTGCGCTGCAGGGCGTCGAACAGCTGCTGCTCGACCGCACCGGACAGGCCGGCAGCACGGGCCAGGCCGCGGTAGATACCGACGTGGCCCAGGTCCATGTGTACGTCCGGCACATCGGCCAGTTGCAGCGTGGCCAGCATCAGGCTGATGACTTCCACGTCGCTGGTCGGGCTGGCATCGCCATACAGCTCGGCGCCCAGCTGGATCGGGCTGCGCGAGGTGGACAGTGCACGCGGCTGGGCGTGCAGCACGCTGCCGGCGTAGCACAGGCGGCTCGGGCCTTCACGGCGCAGGGTGTGGGCGTCGATGCGCGCCACCTGCGGGGTGAAGTCGGCGCGGAAGCCCATCAGGCGGCCGGACTGCGGGTCCACTACCTTGAAGGTGCGCTGATCCAGGTCCTGGCCGGCGCCGGTGAGCAGCGACTCCAGGTACTCGATATGCGGGGTGACGACCAGCTCGTAGCCCCAACTCTGGAACAGGTCCAACACCTGACGGCGCGCGATCTCGATGCGCGCAGCCTCAGGTGGCAGTACTTCCTCGATGCCATCTGGCAGCAGCCAGCGGTCTACCGTTGCCATTACGCCTTTTCCCCTCTGGTCCGGGCGGCTTGCCAGCTGGCGAGCCGTCAGTAAAGCCGGTATCGCGCACAGCAGCGGGCAGCACTGATCCCAGCGCAGCCACCGTACCCGATACCCTCGAATTGCCTTGCGAGCTGACCAAACCGTCAACTGGCGCTTCGCCAATCAACCTTTCAGACGCAAAAAAGCCGGGAAATTTCCCGGCTGCCTCATCATACACCCCTTTTCATTCAGGATGCACCCCGCCTGGTATTTTAGCTGCCCGGCGGGGCGCCCCTGCACGAAAGTCAGGGCCTGAGCATCACGGCTTGCTCTTGTCCAGGTAACGGAAGAACTCGTTCTTCGGGTCCAGGACCAGCACGTCGCTCTTGCTCGAGAAGCTCTCGCGGTATGCCTGCAGGCTACGGTGGAACGCATAGAAATCAGCGTCCTGGCTGTAGGCCTTGGCATAGATGGCGGCCGCCTGGGCGTCGCCGTCACCACGGGTTTCTTCTGCTTCGCGGTAGGCCTCGGCCAGCAGCACACGGCGCTGGCGGTCGGCATCGGCACGAATACCTTCAGCCAGCTCGTTACCCTTGGCACGGTGCTCGCGAGCTTCACGCTCACGCTCGGTGCTCATGCGGTCGAACACGCTGCGGTTGACTTCCTTCGGCAGGTCGATGGCCTTGACGCGCACGTCGACCACCTCGATGCCCAGCTCCTTGTTGGCCATGCGGTTTAGCGATGCAGTGATGTCGGCCATCAGTGCGTCACGTTCACCGGAAACCACCTCGTGCAGGGTACGTTTACCGAACTGGTCGCGCAGGCCGCTTTCCAGACGACGCGACAGACGCTCGTCGGCGATCTGCTTCATGCCGGACGTGGCGGTGTAGAAGCGCTCGGCATCCTTGACGCGCCACTTGGCGTAGGCGTCGACCATCACCGCTTTCTTCTCCAGGGTCAGGAACCGCTGGGTCGGGGCGTCGAGGGTCATGAGGCGGGCGTCGAACTTGCGCACCTGGTTCACGTACGGAATCTTCACGTGCAGGCCTGGCTGAACGTCCGCCTGGACCACCTTACCAAAGCGCAGCAGTACCGCACGCTCGGTCTGGGACACGATGTAGAAGCTGTTCCAGGCCACGATGGCCAGAACGACGGCGGCGATCAGGGCGATCAGCGATCTGTTGCTCATCAGCGGCTCTCCCTAGTACGCAGCGGCTGCTGTTGCTGTTGCAGGTCCTGCGCCGCACGGGCGGCCGCATCGTTGGCCGATGGCGACACGCTGGTGGTTGGCGCGGACGAATTGCGGCTGCCTTCGACCATCTTGTCCAGTGGCAGGTAGAGCAGGTTGTTCTGCCCGTCCTTGGTTGCCACCATGACCTTGCTCGAATTGCTGTAGACCTCTTGCATGGTCTCCAGGTACAGACGCTGACGGGTCACCTCAGGTGCCTTGTGGTACTCGGTCACCAGCTTGGTGAAGCGGTCGGCCTCACCCTTGGCCCGGGCGATGACTTCGTCGCGGTAACCGTTGGCGTCCTCGATGATGCGCTGGGCCTGACCACGGGCTTCCGGCACCACGCCATTGGCGTAGGACTCGGCCTGGTTGCGGGCACGCTGCTCGTCTTCGCGGGCACGGATCACGTCGTCGAAGGCTTCCTGCACTTCACGCGGGGCTGCCGCGCTCTGTACGTTGACCTGGGTAACGGTGATACCGGTACGGTAGTTGTCGAGGAAGCGCTGCAGACGTTCGCGGATATCCACGGCCATCTGTTCACGGCCTTCGGTCAGCACCTGGTCCATCGAGGTGGAACCCACCACGTGGCGCAAGGCACTGTCGGTCGCGTGCTGCAGGCTCACCTCAGGCTGGTCGACGTTAAGCACGAAGTCCTGCAGGTTGCTGATCTTGTACTGGACGGTCAGCGGTACCTCGACGATGTTCTCGTCTTCGGTCAGCATCTGGCCCTGCTTGGTATAGGCACGCTCACGCGTGACGTTTTCCATGTACTTGCGATCAATCGGCGGGAAGTAGATGTTCAGGCCGGGACCGACCGTTTCATGGTACTTGCCGAAGCGCAGCACCACAGCCTGCTCCTGCTCGTCGACCACGTACACGGCACTGTACAGCCAGATGGCAGCCAGTACCGCCAGGCCGATGCCCAGCAGGCCCAGGCCACCGCCCTTGCCGACATTGCGGTCACCGCCGCCACGTTTCTTGTTACCGCCGAACATGCCGTTCAGGCTGTCCTGCAGTTTGCGGAAGGCCTCGTCCAGATCCGGCGGACCTTTCTTGTCACCACCACCGCCACCGCCACCACGGCGGCCGCCCCAGGGATCCTGATTGTTCGAGTTGCCACCCGGCTCGTTCCAAGCCATAGCGCTCTCCATCTGATAAAGCAAAGACGCGCCCACGGCGCGCCGTCCAATGCTACAGAATGCCTGTCACTGCTGCCCGGCGACCTCGACGAGCATTTATTGCAAAGTGTGTTGCTCGACAAACACTTGCGGCTCCATGCCTTCGCGGCTGACCAGGCGATTCAATTCGACCATGGGCAGTCGCACGCTCAGCAGGCTGCGCCCTTCTTCATCATGCTCTTCACTCTGCACGGCACCCAGAGCAAAGAATTGCGCGCGCAAGCGGGCAAAACGCTGCTCCAGGCACAGGGTACCGACAAACAGATCATCCCCCAGCAACTCGGCAATCGCCTGGCCAACCAGCTCCAGACCACGCCCATCGCGTGCCGATACCCAGACCCGTTCCGGCTTGCCGTCGGCATTGCGCTGGATCTGTGGCTCGACATCTTCGAGCAGGTCGAGTTTGTTATACACCTCGAGGATGGGCAAGCCTTCCGCGCCAATCTCGCCCAACACGGCCAGCACCTGCTCGATCTGTTCCATGCGCTCTGGCTCATGGGCGTCGATCACGTGCAGCAGCAGGTCGGAGTTGCTCGACTCTTCGAGCGTAGCCCGAAATGCCTCGACCAGCTTGTGCGGCAGGTGGCGAATGAAGCCCACGGTGTCGGCCAGCACGATCGGCCCCAGGTCGTTGAGCTCAAGCCGGCGCAGGGTCGGGTCGAGGGTGGCGAACAGCTGGTCCGCGGCGTACACCTCGGATTCGGTCAGGGCGTTGAACAGCGTGGACTTGCCGGCGTTGGTGTAACCCACCAGCGAAACGGAAGGGATATCCGCGCGCTTGCGCCCGCGACGCGCCTGCTCACGCTGGCTGCGTACCTTCTCCAGGCGTGACTTGATCTGGCGAATGCGCACCCGCAACAGGCGGCGGTCGGTTTCCAGCTGGGTTTCACCCGGGCCACGCAGGCCGATACCGCCTTTTTGTCGCTCAAGGTGGGTCCAGCCGCGCACCAGCCGCGTGCTCATGTGATCAAGCTGGGCCAGTTCGACCTGCAGCTTGCCTTCATGGGTACGCGCCCGTTGGGCGAAAATATCGAGGATCAGCCCGGTACGATCGAGCACACGGCACTCGAACACACGTTCGAGGTTGCGCTCCTGACTGGGCGTAAGGGTGTGATTGAAAATCACAAGGTCTACCTGTTCGGCATGGACCAGGTCGTGCAATTCCTCGACCTTGCCGCTGCCAATCAGGTATTTGGCCGTTGGCTGATGCCTTGTCACAGTCACCAGCGAGACGATGTCCGCCCCGGCCGACAGTGCCAGCTCCCGAAACTCCTGCGGATCTTCGCGCGCCTCAGGGTTCTGACCTTCCAAGTGAACGAGCAACGCCCGTTCACCACCACCGTGGCGCTCAAAGAACAATGCAGGCTCCTATCAGGCGTTGCCTGGCTCGCTGTCGCCGAGATCGGAATCGGACGGGCTTGGCAGGCGAACCGGACGGGCAGGCACCACGGTCGAAATGGCGTGTTTGTAGACCATTTGGCTGACGGTGTTCTTCAGCAGTACCACGAACTGGTCGAACGATTCGATCGAGCCCTGCAGTTTGATGCCGTTGACCAGGTAGATGGATACCGGAACCTTTTCTTTTCTCAAGGTGTTCAAGTAAGGGTCTTGTAGCGAATGCCCTTTTGACATATGCCGCACTCCTGTAAGGATAAATAATAGAAAATCAAGAAAATCGATAAATTAGGCCGCCCCTTCGCAAGAATAGACGGCAATCAGCAGGGACTCAGCTCAATATGGAGATGGCCCCAAGGTATTTCAAGGTGCGGGACAGATTGTCGCAGGCCATGCTGTCAAGCCAGTGCACATCAGGCCAGCCACGCAACCAGGTGAACTGCCGCTTGGCCAGCTGCCGGGTAGCAATGATACCGCGTTCTCGCATCTCATTCTCAGTCAGCGTGCCGTCCAGGTAATCCCAGACCTGCCGATAACCCACTGCCCGTATAGACGGCAGCCCGGCGTGCAAGTCACTTCTGGCTCGCAGCGATCGGACCTCGTCAACGAAGCCCTGTTCCAACATCTGCGAAAATCGTAACGCAATTCGCTGATGCAAAATGTGACGATCTGTAGGAGCAATCGCCAAACTCGCGACAGTATAGGGCAAATGTCCGCCAGCGCCTGCGTCTGCGCCGCGACTTTCCGCGAATTGACGCTGGCGATGGGCTGTCATGCTCTCGCCACTCACCCGGTACACCTCCAGCGCGCGAATCAAGCGCTGCGGGTCGTTGGGGTGGATGCGCGCCGCCGATTCCGGGTCTATCTCAGCCAGCTGGCGGTGCAGTTCGGCCAGCCCAAGCGCCTGGGCCTGGGCTTCCAGGTCGGCTCGCACCGCGGCATCCGCTGCCGGCATGTCGGCCAGGCCATCGATCAACGCCTTGTAATAGAGCATGGTGCCGCCCACCAGCAGCGGGACCTTGCCCCGCGCAGTGATGTCGGCCATGGCCTCCAGGGCATCGGCGCGAAATTGCGCGGCCGAATAACTCTCGGCCGGGTCGCGGATGTCGATCAGGCGGTGCGGGTGGGCAGCCAGAATTTCTTTTGACGGCTTGGCCGAACCGATGTCCATGCCGCGATAGACCAGCGCCGAGTCGACGCTTATCAGCTCGCACGGCAGCACTTTGGTCAGCTCGATGGCCAGGTCGGTCTTGCCGGCCGCCGTCGGGCCCATCAGGAATATTGCAGGGGGCTTGCCGCTCATTTCATCGACCGCGCAGGAAAAGTTTGTCCAGATCGTCCAGGCCCATCTGGGTCCAGGTGGGACGGCCATGGTTGCACTGGCCACTGCGTTCGGTGTTTTCCATGTCGCGCAGCAGGGCATTCATTTCGGGGATTGCCAGGCGCCGGTTGGCGCGCACGGCGCCGTGGCAGGCCATGGTGCCGAGCAGTTCATTGAGGTGGGCCTGAATACGGTCGCTGGTGCCGTACTCCATCAGGTCGGCAAGTACGTCCTGAACCAGGCGGTTGGCCTCGGCCTGCTTGAGCAAGGCCGGAATCTGGCGAATCGCCAAGGTCTCGGGGCCCAGGCGCTGCAGTTCGAAGCCCAGGCGCTGGAACCACTGTGCATGCTCTTCGGCGCAATCAGCTTCACGCTGGCTCAGGGCCAGGGTTTCGGGCACCAGCAGCGGCTGGCCGCTAAGGCCTTCGCTGGCCATGGCCACCTTGAGGCGCTCGTACATGATGCGCTCGTGGGCAGCGTGCATGTCCACCAGCACCAGGCCAACGGCGTTCTCGGCCAGGATGTAGATACCCTTGAGCTGCGCCAGTGCATAGCCCAGCGGAGGAATATCACCCTGGCTTTCGGGCAGCGTGGTTACCGGTGCCGCTCCGTCTTCCAGCGGTTTGTAGAACTCGCGATACACCGCCTGCGCCTCGGCGGCCGGCAGCGGCTGCGAAGGGCGTGGGGTGTACTGGTACTGGTAACCGGCGCCGCTGCCGCCATTGGAGATCGCATGCTGCGGCGCCTGGGGCCGCTCAAGCACTGGCGACGCCAGGCGCATTTCGCCCTGCGGGCCGAACTCACCGGCCTGCTGGCCGGTGGGGCGGATTATCTCGGGTACGGCGGCAGGCGCGGCCAACTGGTCTTCCGGACGCACATCGGCCAGTGCGCGGTGCAGGGTGCCATACAGGAAGTCGTGCACCGAACGCCCCTCGCGGAAGCGCACTTCGTGCTTGGTCGGGTGCACATTGACGTCGACGCCGTTGGGCTCCAGCTCCAGGAACAGCACGAATGTCGGGTGCCGACCATTGAACAACACGTCACGGTAAGCCTGGCGCACAGCGTGGGCGACCAGCTTGTCGCGCACCGCACGGCCGTTGACGAAGAAGTACTGCAGGTCTGCCTGGCTGCGCGAGAAGGTCGGCAGGCCCACCCAGCCCCACAGGCGCAAGCCGTTGCGCTCGACGTCGATCGGCAGCGCCTGCTCCATGAAGCCCGGGCCGCAGATGGCGCCCACCCGCCGCGCCCGGGCCATTTCGTCATGGGCCTCGTGCAGGCTGAGGATGCTCTTGCCGTTGTGGCGCAGGTGGAAGCCAACGTCGAAACGCGCCAGCGCCAGCCGGCGGATGACTTCCTGCAGGTGATCGAATTCGGTTTTCTCGGCCTTCAGGAATTTGCGCCGCGCCGGGGTATTGAAGAACAGGTCGCGGACTTCTACCGAGGTACCCACCGGGTGCGCCGCCGGCTGCACGCGCGGGGTCATGTCACGGCCTTCGGTTTCGACCTGCCAGGCCTCGGTGGCACTGGCGGTACGCGAAGTCAGGGTCAGCCGCGCCACCGAGCTGATCGATGCCAAGGCCTCGCCACGGAAACCCAGGCTCAATACCCCTTCAAGGTCTTCCAGCTCGCGAATCTTGCTGGTGGCGTGTCGGGCCAAGGCCAGCGGCAGGTCGTCAGCAGAAATTCCGCTGCCATCGTCCCGTACCTTGAGCAACTTGACGCCGCCCTGCTCCACGTCCACGTCGATGCGTCGGGCGCCGGAGTCCAGGCTGTTTTCCAACAGCTCCTTGGCGACAGAGGCCGGCCGCTCGACTACCTCGCCGGCGGCGATCTGGTTGGCCAGCCGCGGGCTGAGCAGCTGGATGCGCGAACCGCCACTCATTGCGCGGCCAATGTGGTTGCAGGGATGTCGAGGCGCTGGCCGACCTTCAGTTCATCCGTCTTGAGGCTGTTGGTGCTGCGCAGGCTGGCCACGCTGACCTGGTAACGCACGGCGAGCATCGCCAGGGTTTCGCCAGGGCGCACGGTGTGCTCACGTGGGCCGGCGGCAATCTTGCCGGTATCACGCAGCCAGGCGATATAGGTACCCGGCGGCGGGTTCTGCTGGAAGTACTGACGCACACCGGTATGAATCGAACGGGCCAAGGCCTGCTGATGGCTGGCGGTGGCCAGCTTGGCAGCTTCGTTGTTGTTCGAGATGAACCCGGTTTCAACGAGGATCGACGGGATATCCGGCGACTTCAGCACCATGAAGCCGGCCTGTTCCACACGCTGCTTGTGCAGCGAGGTGACACGGCCCATGTTGCCCAGCACCTTCTGCCCCACGTTGAGGCTGGAGCTGAGCGTGGCGGTCATCGACAGGTCCAGCAGCACGCCGGCCAGCATGCGGTCCTTGTCATCGAGGCTGACGTTGCCGGCACCGCCGATCAGGTCGGAACGGTTTTCCGTGTCTGCCAGCCAGCGCGCGGTCTCGGAGGTGGCGCCGCGGTCGGACAAGGCGAACACCGAAGCACCAAATGCAGCCCGCGACGGCGCGGCGTCGGCGTGGATCGAGATGAACAGGTCGGCACCCTTCTTGCGAGCGATTTCGGTGCGTTTGCGCAGCGGAATGAAATAGTCGCCCGTACGGGTCAATTCGGCACGGAAGCCCCTTTCGCTGTTGATCTGGCGCTGAAGCTCTTTGGCAATCTGCAGCACGATGTCTTTTTCATGCTGGCCGCGCGAACCGGATGCACCCGGGTCTTCGCCACCGTGGCCGGCATCGATGGCCACCACGATTTCACGCTTGCCGCTAGGTACCGGCGGCAACTTGATGGCGGGCTGGGCCGGGGATACCGGCACCGCTGGTGTGGTAGCCGGCGTCTGTACCGGCGCCGGGGCCGGCGGTGGCGCGCTGGCCGCAATGGCATCGGCTTCCTGGTCGTACAGGTCGACCACCAGGCGATTGCCGTACTGGGCGTTCGGCGCCAGCGTGAAGCTTTTCGGGGTGACCGACTTTTTCAGGTCGACCACCACCCGCAGGTCGGTCGGGGTGCGCTGAGCCGAACGCACGCTGGTGATCGGCGTGTTGGAGGTGGCCACGTTCAATGGCGCGGCCAGTGTCGCGCCATTGATGTCGATAACCAGGCGATCAGGCGCGCTCAAGGTGAAGACGCTGTGCTGCACGGGGCCAGACAGGTCGAAGACCAGCCGCGTGTTGTCTGGCGCGCGCCACAGGCGCACGCTCTTGACTTGAGTGACGGCCAGAGCGTCAACGGTCACCGTTGTCAGCAGCAGCCCAACGATGGCAACCAGTGCGCGTATGCGCATACCTACCCCACTTACTGTTTATAGTGTTTGGCCAGTGCCACGCACCAGGCCTCGCCGCGAGCCCCCTGCGGCGAAAGGATCAGCGAGCGTCCGCCCGCTTGGGGGGTCATGGTAATGGTCAGGTCAGGCTTTGGCAAAACGCCCGCACCCTTTTGTGGCCACTCGAACAGGCACAGCGGGTCGCCCTCGAAATAGTCACGAATACCCATGAACTCCAGCTCCTCCGGATCGACCAGGCGATACAGGTCGAAGTGGAAGGCCCGCACCCCACCAATTTCGTAGGGTTCGACCACGGTGAAGGTCGGGCTTTTCACTGCACCGGTATGGCCCAGGCCACGGATCAGCCCTCGGGAAAGCGTAGTCTTGCCCGCACCCAGGTCACCTTCAAGAAAGATCACGCCGCGACCGCCGGTCACCTCGGCCAGGGCTGCGCCAAACTTGACCGTGGCGTCTTCATCGGCCAGAAACAGGGTTATGCCAGACACGCAGAATGCTCCTCGAGTAACTCACGAATGACCGGCGCCAGATCACTGGCCGCCAGGCCTCTACCTTTTACACCCAGCCGCTCACCTGCACAGGCATGCAACCACACCCCCAGGCCAGCGGCCTGCCAGGCATCCAGCCCTTGGGCCAGCAACGCCGCCAGCACACCGGTCAGCACATCGCCAAGGCCGGCCCCGGCCATCGCCGGGTGGCCCCGCTCGCACAGCATCAGCTGCCCGGCCGGGTCGGCCACCAGCGTACCGGCGCCCTTGAGCACGCAAACGCTGTTGTAACGGCGCGCCAGCTTGCGCGCAGCGCCCTGGCGGTCGGCCTGCACCGCCTCGGTGGAAATACCCAGCAGCCGCGCCGCCTCCCCCGGGTGCGGGGTGAGGATGCTGCCACTGGGCAGGGCCAGGGGGGTACGCGCCAGCAAATTCAGGGCATCGGCGTCCCACACCTGCGGCCGCTCGGCGTTGGCCACTGCCGACAGCAGGCTACGCCCCCACGCCGCCTGCCCCAGCCCCGGGCCAACCACCAGCACCGAGGCGCGCTCCAGCACGCCCATCAGCTGGTTGGCCGAGCTGACGCCCAGGCACATGGTTTCGGGCAGCCGGGCCAGGCTCGCGCCAACATGCTCGGGGCGCGTCGCTACGCTGACCAGCCCGGCACCACAGCGCAGGGCGGCTTCAGCGCTCAACAGCACCGCGCCGCCGGTGCCAAGGTCGCCACCCACCACCATTACATGGCCGAAGTCGCCTTTATGGGCATGCGCATGCCGTGTCGGCAGGTGCGCGACGGTCACGCTGCTGAGCCGTTGCGGGGCATGGCTGGGGTGTTTGGTCTGCGGCATGGGGTCAAAGGCTCCAATGTCTGGCAGAATTATACGCACCTGAGCCCGTATTGCCTTGCCCATCCATGTCCAGCTGCACACCTGACCTCGCCCAACTGGCCCAATCGATCAAGATTTGGGGCCAGGAACTCGGTTTTGCCCACGTTGGCATCGCCGGGGTCGACCTTGGCGAACACGAACACCACCTGCAGCGCTGGCTCGATGCCGGCTACCAGGGCGAGATGGAGTACCTGGGTGCGCACGGCAGCAAGCGCGCGCACCCCGAGCAGCTGATTCCCGGCACGGTGCGTGTGGTGTCGCTGCGCATGGACTACCTGCCCGGCGACACACAGATGGCGCAGCGCCTGGCACAGCCGGAAAAGGCCTACATATCGCGCTATGCGCTGGGCCGGGACTACCACAAGCTGGTGCGCAAGCGTGTGCAGTTCCTGGCCGACCGCATCCAGGAAGCCATTGGCCCGTTCGGCTACCGCGCATTCGTCGACAGCGCCCCTGTGCTGGAGAAGGCCCTGGCCGAACAGGCCGGGCTGGGCTGGATCGGCAAGAACACCTTATTGCTCAACCGCAAGGCGGGCAGTTACTTCTTTCTTGCCGAGCTGTTTGTCGACCTGCCGTTGCCGGTGGACGACGCGACGACCAGCGAACATTGCGGGCGCTGCCAGGCCTGCCTGGACATCTGCCCCACCCAGGCATTTGTCGGGCCTTATGTGCTGGATGCCCGGCGTTGCATCTCATACCTGACCATCGAACTGAAGGGCGCAATCCCTGTCGAGTTGCGCTCAATGATGGGTAACCGGGTGTTCGGTTGCGATGACTGCCAGATCGTCTGCCCATGGAACCGCTTTGCCAAGCACACCCAGGAACAGGACTTCCAGCCGCGGCATGGGCTGGAGAATGCCGAGTTGGCGCAGATGTTCCTGTGGGATGAACGCACCTTCCTGCGCAAGACCGAGGGCGGGCCATTGCGGCGGGCGGGGTATGAGCGGTTCTTGCGCAACCTGGCGGTGGGGTTGGGCAATGCGCCTTCCACCATTCCTGTGATCGAGGCCCTGAAAGCCCGGCGCGAGGATGAATCAGAACTGGTGCGCGAGCATGTGGAGTGGGCATTGGCCCGACACAACATCCAATAACCACATGCCCCTGTGGGAGCGGGTTCACCCGCGAACACCGGCGCAGCCGGTGCCATACACCGAGTTGCATTCTTCGCGGGTGAACCCGCTCCCACAAAGACTGCCTCAGGGCTGAAAAATGACCTACTGCTGGTCGTTGTAGTGGAACTTGGGCATTTCCCAGTGGAAGCGGATCGCCAGCAACCGCACCAGGAACCCGCCAAACAAGGTCAGCAGCATCGCCTGCTCTGCCGGCACCTTGAAATACACGCACCCCAGATAGAACCACGCCGCCGCAAAGGACACGCTGGCATACAGCTCACGGCGGAACACCAGTGGAATGTCGTTGCAGAAGATATCCCGCAAGATCCCGCCAAACACGCCGGTAATCACCCCACTTATCGACGCCACCAGCATGCCCTGCCCCATCTCCAGCGCGGTCATGCAGCCAATCAGGGTGAAGGCCACCAACCCCAGGGCATCGAGCACCAGGAACAGCGAGCGCAGGCGGCGCATCATCGGCGCAATGAAAATGGTCAGCAACGCCGCAAAGCTGGTCAGCACCAGGTACTCCGGGTGCTTCACCCAGGTCAGCGGGTAATGCCCGAGCAGCACGTCGCGCACCGAGCCGCCACCCAAGGCGGTGACGCAGGCAATCAGCACCACGCCGAACCAGTCCATGCCGCGACGCCCGGCAGACAAGGCGCCGGTCATGGCTTCGGCGGTGATAGCGATGAGGTAGAGCATCAACAACATGGCGCGGGTCCGTGCGAGAAAGGCGCGCAGTCTAACCAGTTGCCCAGGGCACCAAAAGGGGGCGCAGATACAATATCTGCGCCTTTTCGGTTCACAGCTTGATGAAGTGCTCGCGGTAGTGGCGCAGCTCGGCGATCGACTCGCGGATATCGTCCAGCGCCAGGTGGGTATTGCCCTTCTTGAAGCTGTCACGCACGTCCGGTGCCCAGCGCGCGGCCAGTTCCTTCAGGGTGGAGACATCCAGGTTGCGGTAATGGAAGTAGTTTTCCAGGTTGCGCATGTGGCGGTAGAGGAAGCGGCGGTCCTGGCAGATGCTGTTGCCGCAGATCGGCGACTTGCCTTTGGGCACCCACTGCTCGAGGAAGGCGATGGTCTGCGCCTCGGCTTCAGCCATGCTGACCTTGCTCTCGCGCACGCGCTGGGTCAGGCCCGAAGCACCATGGGTACGGGTGTTCCATTCGTCCATGCGCGCCAGCACTTCGTCACTGTGATGGATGGCGATCACCGGCCCTTCAGCCAGGGTGTTCAGCTGGCTGTCGGTAACGATGGTGGCCATCTCGATGATGACATCACTGTCCGGATCCAGGCCGGTCATTTCCAGGTCGATCCAGATCAGGTTCTGTGGGTTTTGCATGCAGGGGCTCCTCATATAGGCCGTCATATTAGCCTAGTGGCCAATGCACGCCCATTCACCGCATCAAAGGTAAGCACAATGGTCCAGAGCCTGGCGTGCTAAACTGCCAGCCGTTTTCAATGCCCTACCCGGGCCTTTCACACGGTACCTTCATGGCCAAACGCCAGCTCAATCGCCGCCAGAACTGGCGGATCGAAAAAATCCAGGGCGAGCGCGCCGCTCGCGCCGCCAAACGCGAGCAGCATGCGCTGCAGGAACTGGAAGGCGGCGACCTGGGGCCAGAGCAACTGGGCCTGGTGATCGCGCACTTTGGCGTGCAGGTAGAAGTTGAAGCCCAGGATGGCGAAACCGCAGGCCAGGTGTTCCGCTGCCATTTGCGCGCCAACCTGCCGGCGCTGGTCACCGGCGACCGTGTCGTATGGCGTGCGGGTAACCAGGGCATCGGCGTAATCGTGGCGCAGATGCCGCGCAGCACCGAACTGTGCCGGCCAAACAACCACGGTCAACTCAAGCCGGTGGCCGCCAACGTTGACCTGATCGTGATCGTGTTCGCCCCTGCGCCAGAGCCGCACCCAAACCTGATCGACCGCTACCTGGTAGCGGCCGAGCACGCTGGCCTGCGGCCGCTGCTGCTGCTGAACAAGGCCGACCTGATCAATGACGAGAACGGCCCCGGCCTGCATGCGCTGCTGGAAGTCTACCGCGAACTGGGCTACCCGCTGCTGGAAGTATCGGCACACCAGGGCGACGGCATGCAGCGCCTGCAGCAGCTGCTTGACGGCCACATCAGTGTGTTCGTCGGCCAGTCAGGGGTGGGCAAGTCGTCGCTGGTCAACAGCCTGCTGCCGGACGCTGGCACCCGTGTCGGCGATCTGTCGGAATGGTCTGGCCAAGGTACCCACACCACCACCACCGCGCGGCTGTACCACTTCCCTAACGGCGGCGATCTGATCGACTCGCCGGGCATCCGTGAGTTCGGCCTTGGCCATGTCAGCCGCGACGACGTGGAAGATGGCTTTATCGAGTTCCGCGACCTGTTCGGCACCTGCCGCTTCCGCGACTGCAAGCATGACCGCGAACCGGGCTGCGCGCTGCTCAAGGCCCTGGACGAGGGGCGCATCAAGCCGCAACGCATGAACAGCTACCGCTCGATCATTGCCAGCCTGACCGAAGACAGCTACTGAAACGCTTGAAATGAAATTTGCCGCGATCCCCTGTGGGAGCGGCTTTAGCCGCGAACACCGGCAACGCCGGTGCCATCCACCGCGCTGGATGCTTCGCGGGTAAACCCGCTCCCACAGTGATCGCGCCAGCGTTCAGGTTTTGTGTAGAACAGTCGCCCGCACAAAAAAGCCGCTTACTGCTCCTTGGCCTCATCCATCTTCAGTGTGCCATCTTCAAAGATGTTCAGCTTCTGGCGCAGCTCACGCGGTTGCATCGGTGCTTGCTCAGTTGCCCCTGGGGCTTGCGGTGCGCCAGCCCCCGGCACAGCGCCACTGGCTGGCGGAGCAGCAGGGTCGGCGGCCGGCGCTTCCGGCGCACCCTGCTCACCCTCGATATTGCGCTGGGCCTTCTTGGTCAGCACGATGATATCGATACGGCGGTTGACCGGGTTGAACGGGTCCTTGCGGTCGAACAGCGACGACGAGGCATAACCCACCACCCGCGCCACCTGCCCGTCCGGGTAACCCCCAGCCACCAGCGCACGGCGCGCAGCGTTGGCACGGTTGGCCGACAGCTCCCAGTTGCCGAACTCACCACTGCCGGCATACGGCTTGGCATCGGTGTGGCCGCTGATGCTGATCTTGTTCGGCACCGCCTTGATGGTGTCGGCCATGGCCAGCAGGATGTCTTCAAAGTACGGCTGCAAGCGGGCGCTACCGATGTCGAACATCGGCCGGTTCTCGGCATCCATGATCTGGATGCGCAGGCCGTCCTGGGTGATTTCGAACAGGATCTGGTCCTTGAACTTCTGCAGCTGCGGGTTCTCTTCCACCTTGTTCTGCAGTTCCTGCAGCAGCAACTCCAGGCGCTCGCGCTCGACCTGCTCGGCCATGGTCTCGACCTGGTCCTTGCTCATCTGGGTTGTGGACTCGGGCATCGGCTCGGATTTGACTTCCGGGTTGATGGTTTTCTCCGGTGCCAGTTCAGGCGAACCACCCAGGTCGATGACATAGGGCGTGCCGCTTTCCGAGAAGCCGATCGGGTCCTGGAAGTAGCCGGCAATGGCGATTTTCTGCTCCGGTGTGGCCGTGGACATCAACCACAGCACCAGAAAGAACGCCATCATTGCCGTAGCAAAGTCGGCAAAGGCGATTTTCCAGGCGCCGCCGTGGTGGCCGCCGCCAAAGCGCTTGACGCGCTTGACGATGATGGGCTGATTGTTTTCCATGACTCAGCGACCGCGAACCGCTTGTTCCAGCTCGGCGAAACTTGGGCGGTGCCTTGGGTACAGCACCTTGCGCCCGAACTCGACGGCCAGCGAAGGTGGCATGCCCGAGGCCGAGGCAACCAGCGAAGCCTTGATCGATTCGTAGAGGTTCAGCTCCTCCTTGGCATCGTGCTCCAGGCACTTGGCCAGCGGGCCGAAGAAGCCGTAGGCAGCCAGAATACCGAAGAAAGTACCGACCAGCGCCGCACCCACGTGCATGCCGATGGCTGCCTGGTCGCCCTCGCCCAGCGAGGCCATGGTTACCACGATACCCAGTACCGCCGCGACGATACCGAAACCAGGCATGCCGTCAGCGATGCCGGTCACCGCATGGGACGGGTGCTCCAGCTCTTCCTTCATGCTCAGCAGCTCCATGTCGAACAAGCCCTCGAGTTCGTGCGGGGCCATGTTGCCGGTGGACATGATGCGCAAGTAGTCGCACACGAACGCAGTCATGCGCTCGTCGGCCAGCACCGTTGGGTACTTGGCGAAGATAGGGCTGGCGGCGGCGTCCTCGATGTCGGCCTCGATGGCCATCATGCCTTCGCGACGGCTCTTGTTGAGGATCTCGTACACCAGGCCCAGCACCTCCAGGTAGTAGGCATGGGTGAAGCGCGAGCCGAACATCTTCATCGACTTCTTGATGACGTGCATGGTCATGTGGCCAGGGTTGGCCTGCAGGAATGCGCCAAAGGCCGCACCGCCGATGATCAGTACTTCGAACGGCTGGATCAGCGCCGCGATCTTGCCGTGGGAGAGCACGTAGCCGCCGAGCACGCTCGCGAATACGACGATGATGCCGATAATTTTAGCCATAGGTTCAAAGCACTTGCTGTCGTGGTCAGGGGAAGAGACGGGAGCTTTAAAACTCTTCTTCTACTTATCGGCAGAACTGCGCCAGACTATAGCCACTCAATGCGAAAAGCCAGTTCGGACTGATGTCAAAATGCCAATCGAAACCAAGGTGCCCGCTCAGGCTCCGCGTACGCTAGAGGCCTGGGTAAAGCTGCTAGAGAGTGTTCGCATCCCCGTGCCGAAGCACAGCTACGACCGGGTCATGGCTGCCATCCACGATAGCCGCCGCTCGCTGCGCGACATCGCCGAACTGATGCAGGACAGCCCGGCACTGGTGCTTTCGGTGATGCGCGAAGCGAATCACCCCACCAACGCCAGCCAGGCCGAGCCCGCCGAAAGCCTGGAAGTCGCCCTCAACCGCCTGGGCCTGGCGCGCAGCGAGCAACTCCTCAAGCGCCTGCCCGCGCTGCCCGTCGAAGAAATCCCGCCAGTGCTCAGCCAGTTCCAGCTGATCAGCCAGCACGCTTCGCAGCAGGCCAGCGGCCTGTTCGCCAGCCGCCTGGCACGCCTGTGGCAGGAAATTCACTGGGGCAGCCTGCTGTTCCTGTCACCGCTGTGGCCGCTGGCACTGGCCTACCCCAAGCTGCTCGACACCTGGGAGCTGCGGGTTATCCACAAGGGTGAGGACGCCGCCCAGGTAGAGGATGAGCTGTTTGGCGTGCGCATCATGGCGCTGTGCCAAACCATGGCGGAGTACTGGCGCCTGCCGCAGTGGGTAACACAGGGTTACCGCCTGCTGCTGGAGGAACGCGAACAACTGGCCCAAGTGCTCAGCATCGCCCGCGACGAAGACCTGCTCAGCCAGCAACACCGCCTGGATGCCGAGCCCGGCCTGCGCCGCTGGTTCAACCAGCCGGCCAACACCGTGCTGCTGGCCAACAACCTTGCACTGGCGGCGCAGGTGGGCTGGGACAACCCGCACCTGCTGCGCTGGCAACTGCTGACGGCGCTGTACCTGCAGACCTCGCTGGAAGACGTGCAGCAGCAAGTACACCAACAAGCTGCCGCCAGCGCCCGCCGCCACGCCAGGCATGCCCTGTTCCACCCGGCTGAAGCACTGATCTGGCCCTGGCACCAGCGCCGCCCGCACCCGGACATGCTGGCGCCGCCGCCACCCAGCAGCGACGACCTGGCGCGCTGGCGCAAGCTGTGCCAGGACCTGTTGGCCCAGCCCAGCCCGTTCACCAATACCGTGCACCTGGCCACCCAGGCCCGCGAAGCCCTGCTGGCCTGCGGCATGCAACGCATCATGCTGCTGAGCCTGGATAAAGCCAGTGACTACCTGCGCGTGCAGCAGATTGCCGGTCTACCCAAAGAGGCGGGGGCCCTGGCCCTGCAGGTGTCACAAAACAAACTGCTGCAAAAGCTGATGGCGCAGGCCGGGCAGCTGCGCATCACCCCAGAAAACCACAGCCAGTTCTCGGCCTTGCTGCCAGCCCCGCTGCGCGCCCTGTTCCGCAGCGAGCACGTGCTGCTGCGCTCGCTGGCGGTGAACGACCAGGTGCTGATGCTGATAGTGGCCGACCAGGGCTGCCGGCCTTTGGCCGATATCAGCGTGCAGGCCTTCGGCAAGACCGCACAATGCACCGAGCGGGCACTGTCGGTGTTTGCCAACCGCAAGGGCTGAGCCTTGCGCTACAATCGCCCCTCTTTCCACACTGGAGACCGTGGATGACTGACTTTTCCGGCCTGCCCCTGGTGATCGAAGCCGCGGACCTGCTGCCACGCCTGGGTTCGCCACAGCTGATCCTGGTCGACCTGAGCAGTGCCAACCGCTATGTCAGCGGGCATATCCCCGGCGCACGCTTTGTCGAAGGCAAGCGTACCCAGCTTGGCCAGCCTCCTGCGCCCGGCCTGCTGCCGCCCCTGGGCGAGCTGGAAAAACTGTTCAGCGAACTCGGCCACCGCGACGACGCTGTCTATGTGGTGTACGACGATGAAGGCGGTGGCTGGGCCGGGCGCTTCATCTGGCTGCTCGACGTGATCGGCCACAAGGCGTATCACTACCTCAATGGCGGTATCCAGGCCTGGCCGGCAGACACGTTGTCCACCGACGTGCCCGCCAGCGGCAACAGCCCGGTGCACCTGCGTATCGACAACGCCCCCACCGCCACCCGCGAGTACCTGCAAAGCCGCCTGGGCGCCGATGACCTGGTCATCTGGGACGCTCGCGGCCCGCAGGAATTCAGCGGCGAGAAGGTATTGGCAGCAAAGGGCGGGCACATACCCGGTGCTATCAACTTCGAGTGGACCGCCGGCATGGACCTCAACGACCACCTGCGCATTCGCCAGGACATCAAACAAGTCCTCGAGCAACTGGGCATCACCCCTGACAAGGAAGTGATCACCCACTGCCAGACCCACCGCCGCTCCGGCTTCACTTATCTGGTGGCCAAGGCCCTCGGCTACCCACGCGTCAAGGCCTACGCCGGCTCGTGGAGCGAATGGGGCAACCACCCGGACACGCCTGTAGAAGTTTAAGGAACCTGCATGAAATCCCGTTTGTTCATCATCAGCCAGTACCTGCTGCCGCACCACCTGCTGTCACGGCTGGCCGGCTGCATCGCCGAGTGCCGCGTGCGCTGGTTCAAGAATGCCTTTACCGCCTGGTTCGCCAAGCGCTACCAGGTAAACATGTCTGAAGCGCTGGTCGAGGACTTGAGCGCTTACGAGCACTTCAATGCGTTCTTCACCCGCGCCCTGAAGCCCGGTGCACGCCCGCTGGACGAAACCCCGGGCGCCATCCTGTGCCCGGCCGACGGCGCCGTCAGCCAGCTCGGCCCGATCGAGCACGGCCGCATCTTCCAGGCCAAGGGCCACGGTTACAGCGCGCAAGAGCTGCTGGGCGGCGACCCGGCCCTGGCAGCGCCGTTCATGGGCGGCGAGTTTGCCACCATCTACCTGTCGCCCAAGGACTACCACCGCGTGCACATGCCGCTGGCCGGCACCCTGCGCGAAATGGTCTATGTGCCGGGCCGTCTGTTCTCGGTCAACCAGACCACCGCAGAGAACGTGCCCGAGCTGTTCGCCCGCAACGAGCGCGTGGTGTGCCTGTTCGACACCGAGCGCGGGCCGATGGCCGTGGTGCTGGTGGGTGCGATGATCGTCGCCTCGATCGAAACCGTGTGGGCTGGATTGGTGACGCCGCCCAAGCGTGAGCTGAAGACCTTCCGTTACGACGAAGCCAGCCGTGCGCCGATCCACCTGGAGAAAGGTGCCGAGCTGGGCCGCTTCAAGCTGGGCTCGACCGCCATCGTGCTGTTCGGGCCGGAGCAGGTGAAGTGGGCTGAGAACCTGGGCGCTGGCTCCGCTGTAAGCATGGGGCAATTGTTGGCAGAACCCGCCCAGGCTTGATTCAAGCTGGATGAAAAAGGCCCTGCTCATGCGGGGCCTTTTCATTGGGGCCGCTGTGCGGCCCTTCGCGGGCACGCCCGCTCCCACAAAGCGCGATCACTGTGGGAGCGGGCATGCCCGCGAAGGGCTGCGAAGCAGCCCCAGGTTCTTGTGTCAGCCGCGGGCGTCGCGGTCGCGCAGGCCCAACAGGTACAGCACGCCATCCAGCCCCAGGGTGGAAATCGCCTGCTTGGCCGACTGGCGCACCAGCGGCTTGGCGCGGAACGCTACGCCCAGGCCGGCCAGCGACAGCATCGGCAGGTCGTTGGCGCCATCACCCACGGCGATGGTCTGCTCCAGCTGCAAGCCTTCTTCACTGGCCAGCTGTTGCAGCAGCTCGGCCTTGCGCTGGGCATCGACGATCGGCTCGACAGCCACACCGGTCACCTTGCCGTCGACCACTTCCAGCTCGTTGGCGAACACATAGTCGATACCCAGGCGCGCCTGCACCTGGCGGGCAAAGTAGGTAAAGCCACCGGACAGGATCGCGGTCTTGTAACCCAGGCGCTTGAGCTCGGCGAACAGGTTTTCGGCACCCTCGGTCAGGCGCAGCGAGGCACCGATTTCGTCCAGCACACCCACATCCAGGCCCTTGAGCAGCGCCATGCGCTCCTTGAAACTGGCGCGGAAGTCCAGCTCACCGCGCATGGCGCGCTCGGTGATCGCGGCCACCTGCTCACCCACGCCGGCCGCCTTGGCCAGTTCATCGATGACTTCGGCTTCGATCAGCGTCGAGTCCATGTCGAACACCGCCAGGCGGCGGTTGCGGCGGAACAGGTCGTCCTTCTGGAAGGCGATGTCGATGCTCAGCGCTTCGGCCAGGGCAAAGAAGTCGGCACGCAGGGCCTGGGCATCGCTCGGCGCGCCGCGCACGGAGATTTCGATGGCCGCTTTGCCCTTGTCGGTTTCGGCATCCAGCGCCACGCGCGCCGACAAACGCTCGATGCGCTCGATGGTGAGGCCGTACTGGCTGATCACCGCACTCACCCGCTGCAATTGCTCGGGGGTGATCTTGCGGCTAAGCAGGGTGACGATATGGCGCGCTTCGCCCTGGCCGTCAGCCCAGTGCTGGTAGTCCGCCTCGGAAATCGGCGTGTAGCGGGCCTGCAGGTTCAGTTCATGGGCCTTGGCCTGCACGCTTTGCAGCAGGGCGGTAGCCACTTCGTTGTCAGGGATGTCGACCAGGATACCGAACGACAAAGTGCCGTGCATGACCGCCAGGCCGATGTCGAGGATGCTCACACCGCCCTGCAGCAGGACGCCGGTGATAGCCGCAGTGAGACCGGGACGGTCCTCACCGGTGATGTTGATCAGGACGATTTCGCGCACAACCTGGCTCCGACTTCGATGAAAAATGCGCATTCTACCGATTTTCCGTGACCATCGGGCGCCAACGATACTTTGCCGACAAAACCCGGGTCGCTATACTGCCCCACACTTTCTGCCATTAAGAGCCGAGCTCAGTGAACCGGCCCACGCCCGTCAAACCAGACAATTTCTTCCTGATGATCTATCGTGCCCTGAGTCAACGCCGCGTGCCGCTGGCACTGCGCATCGCTTGCACCAACATCTTCCTGGTCGCGCTGGCGCTGGTGATCTATGCCTGCGTGATGGGCCTGCAGTTCAAGCAGGCCATGCACGAGCAGGCCGATGCCCTTGGCCAGAGCCTGACCACCCAGACCGCCACCTCGGCGACCGAGCTGCTGGTGTCCAACGACATCCTCAGTCTCAACGTGCTGCTGGGCAACCTGGTGAAAAACCCGCTGGTAGCCCACGCGGCCATCTACAGCGTGGACAACCGCATCCTCGCCGAGGCCGGCCAGCGCCCGCGCAACAGCCTGCTGGGCGAGGCCGAGGGCCTGTACCAGACCAAGATCACCTTCCAGGACGTGACGGCCGGGCAACTGCGCATCAGCCTGGACATGAGCCAGTTCCAGCAGCCGATGCTGATCAGCCTGCAGAGCATGGGGATCATGGCAGCCATCCTGCTGGCCCTGGCCCTCAGCCTGAGCCTGCGACAGGGCCGCCACATCACCCTGCCGCTGCTGCAATTGCGGGTGTGGCTGCGAGACCCGCAGCCCTATACCCCGGCCACCGACCGCCAGGATGAGATCGGCGACATCGCCCGCCAGTTGCATGCGCGCCTGGCCCCGCCGCCACCGCCGGAGCCAGAGCTGGAGGAAGAGGACGACGAGCATTTCGACGACTTCCAGGACGCAGCGCCGGCCCCCAAGGCCGCACCGCGCCCCAAGGTTGCCGCATTGGCCGAGGAAGAGGACGACGAAGCCTTCGCCGGCCTGATGGACGACGACAGTGCGCCCAAAGCCGCCCCGGTCGAGTCTGACGAGCCTCAGTACAGCGCCGTACTAGCCGTGCAACTGGGCTCGCAAGAGCAACTGCGCCGCCTGCCGCGCACCCGCCTGACCGAGCTGACCGAACGCTACCGCGATTGCCTGGAGCATGCTGCCTCGCTCTATGACGGTGAAACCCACACGCTCAACGACGGCAGCACCCTGGTACTGTTCCACAGCCGCGACTGTGGCGAGGACTACCTGACCAACGCCATCTGCTGCGGCGAGCTGCTGCGCGCCCTGGGCCATGCCCTGCAGATCGAAGTGGCCGACAGCGGCATCACCCTTCAGCTGCAACTGGGCCTGGTCCTGGGCAACGACCTGCAAGGGCTGGAGCTGGTAGACCTGCTGATGGCCGAAAAGGCCCAGGATGCCCTGGCACTGTCGCAGCACAGCCGCAACCTGTTGCTGGTGGAGCGGCAGATCAGCGATGACGCGCTGATTCGCCAGCGCGCCCGCATTCGCCCGATTGCCAGCCCTGAGGGTGCCTGCTGTGTGGAGCGCTTGATGGAGCCTTACCCGTCGATGCTGGAACGGCAGCTGGCCCGCATGCACGAGCGCCGCGCCTGACAGTTCCCCCTGTGGGAGCGGGCGCGCCCGCGAATCAGGCGCCGCGGTGCATGGCACCGGCTGCGCCGGTGTTCGCGGGCACGCCCGCTCCCACAAAGGCGCATCTATCCTTTGGATACAAAAAAGCCCGCAGAGATGCGGGCTTTTTTGTGGGTGTCAGTTCGATCAGAACCGATAAACTTCCATGTCGGTGCGAATCGGCGAGGCCATCGGAATCTTGGATTTCTCCGGCCCCTTTTTGACCTGCACCGGTGCAGCGGGCTTTTTCGGTGCTTCTTCGGCAATCGCCGGCTGGTTTGCCAGCGGTTTCACCGCTGTGCTCAGCTGTTCGGCCAACTTCTGCAGCAATTGGCCCTGGGCCTGCACCTGCGACGACTCGGTACCCTCATGCTGCTGCTCGAGGTGAACGATACGGTTGTCACGCACATGGCCACGGCGGTCCAGCAGACGCCACTGGGCATCCAGGATGGCCGGCTGGTTTTTGCCCGAGTCCAGGCGCGTGATCGACAACAGCACCTGCACGTCCGGGCTGAAGCCAGCGGTCGCCGGGGCCAGCACAACGCGCTGGCTGTCCAGGCGCCAGGCCAGTTGACGCACCAGCAGCTGGTCGATATCCGACGAAAGGCTGCCCGCCCAACGGCCGTCAGTGGCCGCGCTCAGGCTGCCGTCGGCTTGACGCTGCAGGAACGTCTCACGCTGCAGGTAATCGGCCACCGATACCGGGCCGAGTACCACGGCCATGCCCGCACTCTGCGACGGCTGGCCAGGATCACCACTGTCGAGCTGGTACAGGGCAACCGGCTGATGCATGGTGCACCCGCCAAGGCCCAGCAGGCCAGTCATCAACAGCGCAAATGGAAGGCGCAGAAGTTTCATCATCCCATCCAGGCGGTCGCCTACAGGCCACCGCAGTGATACATATAGATTCAAACGGGCACACGACTACGTCGGCACCGCGAGGGCCATATCATCCGCGAAATAACCGTCCGACTCCAGCATTTCTGCCCGGAACGGCGCTGAAATTGCCGTTCCAGACATTTCTGCCCTTTACGCCGGCACTTCCACCTGCAACCCATCGACGCGCTGGAAGCCGCGTGGCAGCTTGCTGCCTCGCCGTCCGCGCTCGCCCTTGTAATGCTCCAGGTCGTCCGCTTTCAGAGACAGGGTACGCTTGCCGGCTTGCAATACAAGGGTCGCGCCTTCGGCAATCACGGCCAGATCGGTGACAAATTCTTCACGGCTGGCGACCCGGTCGCCCGGCACGCCAATGATCTTGTTGCCCTTGCCCTTGCCCAGCTGCGGCAAGTCGCTGACCTTGAACACCAGCAGGCGGCCTTCAGTGGTCACGGCTGCCAGCCAGTCCTGCTCGCGATTGGCCACCGGGCGCGGGGTCATGACCTTGGCGCCGTTAGGCAGGCTGAGCAAACCCTTGCCGGCCTTGTTCTTGGCCTGCAAGTCTTCACCCTTGACCACGAAGCCGTAGCCCGCATCCGAGGCAACCACGTACAGCGCGTCGTCCTCCGGCAACAGCACACACTCGAAGGTGGCCCCTGGCGGTGGCGTCAGGCGGCCGGTCAGCGGCTCGCCCTGACCACGTGCCGAGGGCAAGCTGTGAGCCGCCACCGAGTAGCTGCGGCCCGTAGAGTCGATGAGCACGGCAAACTGGTTGGAACGCCCGGCTGCCGCGGCCTTGAAGCCATCGCCGGCCTTGTACGACAAACCGGTGGCGTCGATGTCGTGGCCTTTGGCGCAACGCACCCAGCCCTTCTCCGACAGCACCACGGTGACCGGCTCGGTCGGCATCAGCTCGTTTTCCGACAGGGCCTTGGCTTCGACGCGCTCGACGATGGGCGAACGGCGCGCGTCGCCGTAGGTTTCGGCGTCCTTGATCAGTTCGCTGCGCACCAGCTTGCGTAGCTTGGCCTCGCTGCCCAGCAGCGCTTGCAGCTTGGCTTGTTCCTTGAGCAGTTCGTCCTGCTCACCGCGGATTTTCATCTCTTCCAGGCGCGCCAGCTGACGCAGGCGGGTCTCGAGGATGTACTCAGCCTGGATTTCGCTCAGTTCGAAGCGGGCAATCAGGGCCTGCTTGGGGTGCTCCTCGGTACGGATGATGTGGATCACTTCATCCAGGTTGAGGAATGCGGTGAGCAAACCATCCAGCAGGTGCAGGCGCCTTTCTACCTTGTCCAGGCGATGCTGCAGCCGGCGGCGAACAGTGTTGGTACGAAACTCCAGCCATTCAACCAATATTGCACGCAGGTTCTTCAACTGCGGGCGGCCGTCCAGGCCAATGATATTGACGTTGACCCGGTAGCTGCTCTCCAGGTCGGTGGTGGCGAACAGGTGCTGCATCAGTTCGTCGGCATCCACACGGTTGGAGCGCGGGATGATGACGATGCGGCACGGGTTCTCGTGATCGGATTCGTCACGCAGGTCCGCCACCATCGGCAGTTTCTTGGCCTGCATCTGTGCGGCAATCTGCTCCAGCACCTTGGCCCCGGAGACCTGGTGCGGCAGTGCAGTCACAACGATGTCGCCATCCTCGACGCGGTAAACGGCACGCATGCGGATCGAGCCGCGGCCGCTTTCGTACATCTTGAGGATTTCTGCCCGTGGCGTGATGATTTCCGCCTCGGTGGGGTAATCCGGCCCCTGGATGTGTTCGCACAATTGCTCGATGGTGGCCTTTGGCTCGTCGAGCAGGCGCACGCAGGCGCTGGCCACTTCACGCAGGTTGTGCGGCGGCACGTCGGTCGCCATGCCCACGGCGATACCGGTGGTACCGTTGAGCAGGATGTTGGGCAGGCGCGCCGGCAGCACGGCTGGCTCCTGCAGGGTACCGTCAAAGTTCGGTACCCAATCCACGGTACCTTGGCCAACTTCGCTGAGCAGCACTTCGGCGTAGCGTGACAGCCGCGCCTCGGTATAACGCATGGCGGCAAACGACTTCGGATCGTCCGGCGCACCCCAGTTACCCTGGCCGTCGACCAGGGTGTAGCGGTAGCTGAACGGTTGCGCCATCAGCACCATGGCCTCGTAGCAGGCCGAGTCGCCGTGGGGGTGGAACTTGCCGAGCACGTCACCGACGGTACGCGCCGACTTCTTGTGCTTGGCATCGGCATCGAGCCCCAACTCGCTCATGGCATAGACGATGCGTCGCTGCACCGGCTTCAGGCCATCGCCGATGTGCGGCAAGGCGCGGTCCATGATCACGTACATGGAATAGTTGAGGTAGGCCTGTTCGGTGAAGTCAGCCAGCGAGCGGCGTTCGACGCCGTCCAGGCTGAGTTCCAGTGAGTCGCTCATGCGGGCCTCGTCATTTCAGGTTCTGGCGTAGCAGCATGGTGCCGCCGCGCTGGGTAAATTCAAGTTGTTTCAGGGCACTCATGCCCAGCAATACGGTTTGCCCGTCCAGCCCCGGCACCACGATGGCGCGCACATCCTGCAGGCGGATATCGCCCAGCTGCAGGCTGGCCAGGCGTGTGCGGTAGCCTTCGGTGCGGCCATTGGCGGTACTGAGCAGCACCGGGCTGCCGCGTTCAAGGTTCAGGCCACGGGCCAACGCCTCGGGGATCGCCACATCGGTGGCGCCGGTGTCGAGCATGAAATGCACCACCTGGCCGTTGATCGCGCCATCCACCATGAAGTGGCCCTGGCCGTTGCCCAGCAGGCGCACTTCGACAAAGCCGTCGCCATGCTCGGACTGCACCTGGGCATTGGGGTTGCGCTGGCTGTCTTCCCACTGGCCGAAAAAGCGCGTGGCAAGGAACAGCGCCGCCGCCCAGGCGACGATCATCAGTACCCTGCCCGCCCGCTTGCCCGGCGCCTGGCTCATGGCTTGGCGCTCCAGCCACCTTCCGGTGCCTCGAAGCGCCAGACGATCGGGCGCGTCTCGCCATCGGCGCGGGCGCCGTTGTTGTTGTCCAGGCCGATCCAGGCGCCCTTGGCATCGATCACAAGGGCTTCGGCCAGGCCGAACGGTTGCGGGTAGCGGCGCGCCTCGACCAGGGCATCGGCCGCAAACGACCAGCAGCGCTCGACCTTGCCGCTGTCGGCATCCCGCCGACAGACCCGGTAGGCATTGCGTTCGAGGGTGAACAGCTTGCCCTCGAACCAGGCCAGGTCGGCAAAGTCGCGCGACAGTGCCCGGGCGTTGGGCATTTGCGCAGGCTGCATCTCGACCCCGGCCTCGCTCAGCAGCACACAGCTGCGTCCGCAGGTCCACACCGATTGCTGGCGCTCGATGGCCACCAGGCCACGGCGCTCGCGTTCGGCGGCCAGCCACAGGCGGTCGCCCGCCGGGTTGATCGCCAGGCCTTCGAACAGGGCATTGAAGTTCAGCAGCATGCCACTGGCGCGGGCCTGCCGCACCATGGCCGGGTCGATTTTCAACCAGTCCGGCTCGCCTTGCACCGGCAACTGCAACACGGCGGCATGGGCTTCGCTTGCCAGGTACAGGTTACCCGCCTGGTCACAGGTGATGCCTTCAAAGTCCAGCTCCCCCCCGCGAATGTAGGACGCCGCCCAATTGCGCGACTTGAGGCCCCACGGCAGGCCGCTTTCCGGCGGCGGTGGCGAGGTAAAGGTCAGCGGTTGCGCGCGCCAGGTCGGGTTCTGCTGGTCGAAGCGGTAGATGCGGTCGTCGTCGCGGTCGGACACACCCCACAGCCCGCCCCGGCATTGCGCCAGGCCGGACAGGTTGCCACCGCGCATGCCGTCGATCGGGTGCTCGGCACTGAGCTTCAGCTCCGGCCAGTTACCGGCCAGGGCGGGCAAGGCAACCAACGCAAGGCAAACGGCAAGAACGTGCCGAATCAAACCATGACCTCGGCCAGGTTGCCTTTGGTTTCCAGCCAGCTCTTGCGGTCACCGGCGCGTTTCTTGGCCAGCAGCTTGTCCATCAGCTCGCAGGTGGCCTCGACGTCATCCAGGGTCAGCTGCACCAGGCGCCGGGTGTTCGGGTCCATGGTGGTTTCACGCAGCTGCGGCGGGTTCATTTCACCCAGGCCCTTGAAGCGGGTGACCTGCGGTTTGCCGCGTTTCTTCTCGGCCACCAGGCGGTCGAGGATGCCGTCACGCTCGGCTTCGTCGAGGGCGTAGTAGATTTCCTTGCCCAGGTCGATGCGGTACAGCGGCGGCATGGCCACGTACACATGCCCGGCTTCCACCAGCGCGCGGAAGTGCTGGACGAACAGCGCGCACAGCAGCGTGGCGATGTGCAGGCCGTCGGAGTCGGCGTCGGCAAGGATGCAGACTTTGCCGTAGCGCAGTTGCGCCAGGTCTGTGGCACCCGGGTCGACACCGATGGCCACGGCGATGTTGTGCACCTCCTGGCTGGCCAGGACTTCGCCACCGTCCACTTCCCAGGTGTTGAGGATCTTGCCGCGCAGCGGCAGGATCGCCTGGTACTCCTTGTCCCGTGCCTGCTTGGCCGAGCCACCTGCCGAGTCACCCTCGACCAGGAACAGTTCGGCACGCATCGGGTCCTGGCCGGCGCAATCGGCCAGCTTGCCCGGCAGTGCCGGGCCCTGGGTAATGCGCTTGCGCTCGACCTTCTTGCTGGCCTTGAGGCGGCGCCCGGCGTTGCTGATGGCCAGCTCTGCCAGTTGCATGCCCAGCTCGGGGTGGGCATTGAGCCACAGGCTGAAGGCGTCCTTGACCACGCCGGAAACAAAGGCAGCCGCCTCGCGCGACGACAGGCGCTCTTTGGTCTGCCCGGAGAACTGCGGCTCCTGCATTTTCATCGAAAGCACGAAAGAGATGCGCTCCCAGACATCCTCTGGCGCCAGCTTCACGCCGCGCGGCAGCAGATTGCGGAACTCGCAGAACTCACGCATGGCATCCAGCAGGCCCTGACGCAGGCCATTGACATGGGTGCCGCCCTGCGCAGTGGGGATCAGGTTGACGTAGCTTTCCTGGACGCTGTCGCCGCCTTCTGGCAACCACAGCAACGCCCAGTCTGCGGCTTCCTTGTTGCCCGCCAGGCTGCCGCAGAACGGCTCGTCAGGCAGGCGCTGGAACTCGCTGACCGCATCGACCAGGTACGAACGCAGGCCGTCTTCATAGTGCCACTCGACCTTCTCGCCGCTGGCCTTGTCTTCGAAGCTGACCAGCAGGCCGGGGCACAGCACGGCCTTGGCCTTGAGCACATGCTTGAGGCGGCTGATGGAGAACTTGGGCGAGTCGAAGTACTTGGGGTCTGGGCTGAAGTAGACGCTGGTGCCGGTGTTGCGCTTGCCGACCGAGCCGACCACTTCCAGCTCGCTGGCCTTGAAGCCATCGGCGAAGGTCATCTGGTATTCGTTGCCGTCACGCTTGACGCGCACGCGCACCTGGGTCGACAGGGCGTTGACCACCGAGATACCCACACCGTGCAAACCACCGGAGAACTGGTAGTTCTTGTTGGAGAACTTGCCGCCGGCGTGCAGCTTGGTAAGGATCAGCTCGACCCCGGACACGCCTTCTTCCGGGTGGATGTCCACTGGCATGCCGCGGCCATCGTCGCTGACTTCCAGCGAGTGGTCGGCATGCAGGATGACCTGCACCGAACGGGCGTGGCCGGCCAGGGCTTCGTCGACACTGTTGTCGATGACTTCCTGGGCCAGGTGGTTGGGGCGGCTGGTATCGGTGTACATGCCCGGCCGCTTGCGGACCGGGTCAAGGCCCGAGAGGACTTCGATGGCGTCTGCGTTATAGGCGCTAGCGCTGGGATTGGCCATAGGGTCTCGTCGTCAGTCTGGTGAGTGCAAAAAAGTCAAAATACAGAAAAATCGAGCGCCGCATACTGCCCGCGAGCTATACCGGCAAACGCCAGCAAAGCCGGCAGGCGCTCGGCGAAGCCCTGGAAGCTGTGGTCGCCACCGGCCTGGATACGCAGCGCACATGCACGGTAATAGCGCTCGGCATGGCGATAGTCCAGGGTTTCATCGGCCGTCTGAAGCCACACTTGATAGCGGCTGGCATCTACCGGGGCCGGCACTTCCAGCTCGGCCAAGGCCTGTACGTGATCGTGGGTCAGCTCCCAGGTTTCACCGCTGTAGTGATTGCGCTGAGTGCCCAGGTACCCGTCGAAATGCTTGTGCGGGGTTACCGCCGGGTTGACCAGCAGCGCCTTGAGGCCATGGCGCTCGGCCAGATGAGTGGCATAGTAGCCGCCGAGCGAACTGCCCACCAGCAGTGGCGCACCCAGTTCGGCGATGGCCGCTTCGAGCTGGGCGATGGCCTGCCGCGGGTGGTGATGCAAGGCGGGCACACGTAGCTGGGCCGACAGGCCCAGTTGCTGCATCACGGCTTCGAGCTGGCGCGCCTTGGTTGAAAGTGGCGAGCTGTTGAAGCCATGGATATAGAGGATGGAACCCGACATGCTGCCCCCGGAATCTGTGGCTTCGCGCCTGATGATGCGGGCGCAGGGACGCGCAGTGTAGCGCGTTCGCCGGGTTTTGACGCAGTGTCACGGGTTTCGCAACAATTTCTTCAAGAAAGCCGGGGCCGCTGCGCAGCCCATCGCCGGCAAGCCAGCTCCCACAGGTACTGCACATGGCTTGAAGCCGATTCGGTCTGTATGGGACCTGGCCTGCCGGCCCTCACAGATACCACACATGGCTTGAAGCCGATGCGGTCGGTGTGGGAGCTGGCTTGCCGGCCCTCACAGATACCACACATGGCTTGAAGCCGATGCGGTCGGTGTGGGAGCTGGCTTGCCGGCGATGGGGCGCGCAGCGGCCCCGGATTCTTCAATAACCTGGGCTATCGAAGTCGAGTTTCACCTCAAAGTCCGTGGCCCGCTCCACCCCGGTTTCCAACCGCCCGTCGGCGTGCAGGCGCAACCAGCGGTACCCGGGCTGCTCCTCGCTCACCTTGAAGTCTTCGCTGCCGGCCGCGAACTGAATACAGGTCGAGGGCGTAGCCAGCAGGCGCCGGCCCTCGCGCAGCTCATCCCATTCCTGATGCACATGCCCCCACAGCAACGCCCGCACCTGTGGATAAGCCCCGACGATGTCGAACAGGGCCTGGGCATTGCGCAAGCCGATCGGCGCGATCCAGGCGCAGCCGATGTCCACCGGCTGATGGTGGAAACACACCAGGCAATGCCGCTCGCCCGCCTCTTTCAAGGCGGCTTCCAGCACTGCCAGCTGGTCACGCTCCAGCAGACCGTGTGTCGCCCCATGCACCGCCGTGTCGAGCATGACAATACGCCAGGCGCCAATATCGGTTACCGCCTGCACAAGCTCCGGGGCCACTTCGGCCATGACCCGGGCCTCGTCATGGTTGCCCGGCAACCAGCGAGTGGGCACGGCAAACGGCGCAGTCAGATCCCGGAACGCTTGATAAGAGGCAACGCTGGCGTCCTGGGACAGATCACCCGTGCACAACAGCAAATCGACAAGCGGCTGCTCGCGCCGCACCTGGGCCACCACATGGCGCAGGCTGTCACGGGTATTGAGCCCCAGCATGCTGCCGGCCGGGTCGGCGAAAAGATGGGCGTCGGTCAGTTGCACCACATGAACAGGGCGCGTGTTGTCTGGGTACATGTCAGCGAACGCTTGCCAGTTCGTGGCCACAAGCCAGGCAGTGGCTCAGCCACTCACCGAGGAACAGGTTGAGCTGGGCCTTTTCGTCCGGCTGGTGCATGGCCTCGTTCGGATACGGGTAGATACTGCGCAGGCGGCGGGTGTGTTCGGCACTGACCACTTCGGCCATGCGTGCATCATGGTACACCTGCACTTCCAGGTGCGGCACCGGCAGCCACGGCAAGCTGTGCTCCTGACGCACATGCAAGGTGGTGGTGTACGGGCAGGCCAACACCACGTCCAGCACCAGCACGCCAAGCATCTGGTCGCCCTGGGTCATGCCGATGCGGCGCGAGCTCTGGGTGGTGCGCATGTCGGGCAACAGGCGCATCAGCCGGGCGTAGTTGGCCTCGCAGGCGGCCTGCAGCCCGACCAGGTCGACTCGATAGCGCTCGCGCAGCAGGTTCACTTCCACATACCTCTTACTTCGTCACGGTTCAGCGCCAGCCATTGCAAGCCGATGATAGTCGCCGCATTGCAGATGCGCCCGTCGCGCACCGCCTGCAAGGCATCCTCGAACGACCACACGCGCACGCGGATGTCTTCGCCCTCTTCTTCCAGGCCATGCAGCCCGCCCGCGCCCTCGCTGCTGCAACGGCCAAGGAACAGGTGCACGTATTCGTCACTGCCGCCGGGCGACGGGAAGTAGCGGGTCATCGGCCACAGGGCGCTGAACGTCAGGCCGGCTTCTTCCTCGGCTTCGCGATGGGCGACTTCCTCGGGTTGCTCATCCTTGTCGATCAGCCCGGCGACCATCTCGATCAGCCAGGGGTTGGCGACCTTGTCCAGCGCGCCGACACGGAACTGCTCGATCAGCACCACTTCATCGCGCAACGGGTCGTAAGGCAGCACACACACCGCATCGTGGCGCACAAACAGTTCGCGGCTGATCTCGCGGCCCATGCCACCAGCAAACAGCTCGTGGCGCAGGTGCACCTTGTCGAGCTTGTAGAAGCCCTGGAAGCAATTGGCCCGCTTGACGATCTCGACCGCCTTGGGCACCGAATTCAACGTGTCTGACATGGAAATCCTCGTTACCTCAATTACCGCATCGCGCCATCCTACTCTGCACGCTTGCCCGTTTCACCCCTTTCCAGCAACCGTTCGCACACTCGGGACAGCGCGTCTTCACTCTGTTAGCTTAGTGGCGAACTGAAGGCCGCGCAGACGGTCAAAGGCCGACTTTTCCCTGTTCTGCAAGGATCATCATGACACTTGTCAAACTGACTTCCGTGGCCGTGCTGGCACTCGCTCTGGGCGCCTGCCAGAGCCTGTTCACGCCCAACTACCGGGCCCCGCTCGAGGTCAAGCGCGACGCCTGGGAGCATGTCAAACCCGGCTGCAGCGAAAGTGACTGCCCGCTGGTGAACATCGACATGGTCCACTTCCCGGCCCTGCCCAAGCTCGACGGCATCGTCGAAAAACGCCTGCTGCAACTGACCGAAGACAATCAGCATGGCACCGCGCCAAGCACCTTGCAGGCCTACGAACAGCAATACCTGGCCAGTGCCGACAAACGTAACAGCAGTTATCTGCAAGCCAAGGTACGCGAGCAGCATGACGGGCTGGTGATCATCGAGTTATCCAGCTACCTGGACAGCGGTGGCGCCCATGGCATGCCCGGGCGCGGCTTCATCAACTACTCGCGCAAGCTGGACAAGGTGCTGACCCTGCAGGACATGCTGGTGCCAGGCCAGGAGGACACCTTCTGGAAAACCGTCGAGGAGTCGCACCGCGCCTGGCTGATGAGCGTGGGCATGGACAAGGACGCCGAGTTCGTCAAGACCTGGCCATTCAAGAAGTCGCCGCACATCGCCCTGACGTACGGCGCGTTAGTGGTCAAGTACGAGGTCTACGCCATCGCGCCCTATTCCATGGGCCACGTGGAGCTGAAAATCCCCTACCCGCGCCTGAATGGCGTACTCAAGCCTGAGCTGTTTCCCGGCCGCGGCTAAGGCTCAGTAACCCATGCAGTACACCTGCCAGCAGCAGTGCTGGCAGGGTAGCCCCCAGCTCCGGGGCGTTGGCGGCAATCAGGTGATAGGCCACCACCCCCGCAAACCAGGCCACCAGTGCCTGCCAGTGCAAGCCACCCACCTGCGCCGGCAGGCGACGACGACGGATCACGTAGTGGTCCATCAGCACCACGCCGAACAGCGGTGCGAACACCGACCCGATCAGCAGCAGGAAGTTCTCGTACTGGGCCAGTGGTGCCAGCAGGGCGATCAGGGTGCACAGCACGCCGATGGCCAGCGCCAGGTGCTCGACCTTCACAGGCACCAGCACGCCGGTGGAAACCGCTGCCGAGTGGATGTCGGCGAAGGCCTTTTCCGACTCGTCCAGCAGAATGAGCAGCAACGGAATGCCCATCCCGGCGCCGGCCAGGGCCAGCAGCAGGGCATTGACCTCGCCACTGGCAGCGAAGGCCAGGGTGTAGGCCACGCCCAGGCTCATCAGCCAGGTGTTGCCGATGAAATAGCCAATGACCGTGCCGCCGAACACATGCTTGCCGTTGCGGGCGAAGCGCGAATAGTCGGCGATCAGCGGCAGCCAGGACAGCGGCATGGCGATGACGATGTCGAAGCCCACGGCCAGCGACATCGAACCGTCACCGGCGCGGCCCCACAGTTCAGCCAGGTCGGCCTTGGCGAACAGGTTCCAGGTCAGCCACAGGCAAGCGCCCAGCAACACCCAGATACCCCAGGCGCGCAGCACCTTGCGCACGAAAGCCAGGGGCCCGCTGACGGCCAGCAGGGTGGCCAGGGCACCGAAACACAGGGTCCAGAGCATCGGGCTGTTCCAGGCACTGTCATCGCCGAACGCCCGCGCGCCCAGCAGGCTGGCGGCATCGCGCATGACGATGATCTCGAAGGCGCCCCAACCCACCAGTTGCAGCAGGTTGAGCACAGCCGGCAAGCGCGCGCCATGGCTGCCCAGGCTGAGTTTCAGGGTGCCCATGGCGGACAGGCCGGTGTCGCTGCCGATGACGCCAGCGGCGCCCAACAACAGCACCCCGACCCCGGTGCCCAGGGCGATGGCCAGCACCGCGCCGGCAAGGCCAAGGCCTGGGGCCAGCATCGCGCCGACTTGCAGCACCATCAGGCCGATGCCGAGGGAGAACCACAGCGAGAACAGGTCGCGGGCGCCGAAGATACGCTGGTGGGTGGGGACAGGGTGGTCGGGGGAGAATCGGCTGGGGGTGGTCATGCTTGCTGGCGCTCGGCAGAGGAATATGGATGTACGCGGTCGTTGTAGGAGCGGCCTTGTGTCGCGATGGGCCGCAAAGCGGCCCCCGGTTTCAGCTTCACCGCTGATAATGCCGGGGCCGCTTTGCGGGCCATCGCGACACAAGGCCGCTCCTACAGGGGGCAGCTATGCAGTCAGACTTTCTGGTACAGCTGGCTGCCTTCCTGGCGGAACCGCTCGGCCTGCTCGCGCATGCCTTGCTCGACCGTTACATCCACGGCCTCGATTTTGGCAGCGTACTCACGCACTTCCTGGGTGATTTTCATCGAGCAGAACTTCGGCCCGCACATCGAGCAGAAGTGCGCCACCTTGGCCGACTCCTTCGGCAGGGTCTCGTCGTGGAAGGCACGGGCGGTGTCCGGGTCCAGGCCGAGGTTGAACTGGTCTTCCCAACGGAACTCGAAGCGTGCCTTGGACAGGGCGTTGTCGCGAATCTGCGCGCCCGGGTGGCCCTTGGCAAGGTCGGCAGCGTGGGCGGCGATCTTGTAGGTGATGATGCCGGTCTTGACGTCGTCCTTGTTCGGCAGGCCCAGGTGTTCCTTGGGCGTGACGTAGCAGAGCATGGCGCAACCGAACCAGCCGATCATCGCCGCACCAATGCCCGAGGTGATGTGGTCGTAGCCCGGTGCAATGTCGGTGGTCAGCGGGCCGAGGGTGTAGAACGGCGCCTCGTCGCAGCACTCCAGCTGCTTGTCCATGTTCTCCTTGATCAACTGCATCGGCACGTGGCCCGGGCCTTCGATCATGCACTGCACGTCGTGCTTCCAGGCAATCTTGGTCAGCTCGCCGAGGGTTTCCAGCTCACCGAACTGCGCGGCGTCGTTGGCATCGGCGATGGAGCCGGGGCGCAGGCCGTCACCCAGCGAGAAGCTGACGTCGTAGGCCTTCATGATTTCGCAGATTTCGTCGAAGTGCGTGTACAGGAAGTTTTCCTTGTGGTGCGCCAGGCACCACTTGGCCATGATCGAGCCACCGCGGCTGACGATGCCGGTGACGCGCTTGGCGGTCAGCGGCACATAGCGCAGCAGCACACCGGCATGGATGGTGAAGTAGTCCACGCCCTGCTCGGCCTGCTCGATCAGGGTGTCGCGGAACAGCTCCCAAGTCAGGTCTTCGGCCACGCCGTTGACCTTTTCCAGGGCCTGGTAGATCGGCACGGTACCGATCGGCACCGGCGAGTTGCGGATGATCCACTCGCGGGTTTCATGAATGTGCTTGCCGGTGGACAGGTCCATGACCGTGTCCGAGCCCCAGCGAATGCCCCAGGTCAGCTTGGCCACCTCTTCCTCGATCGAGGACCCTAGGGCACTGTTGCCGATGTTGCCGTTGATCTTCACCAGGAAGTTGCGGCCGATGATCATCGGCTCGACTTCCGGGTGGTTGATGTTGGCCGGAATGATCGCGCGGCCACGGGCGATTTCCTGGCGGACGAATTCGGGGGTGATTTCTTTCGGGATGTTGGCACCGAAGCTGTGGCCGGCGTGCTGCTCGTTCAGCAGGCCAGCGGCGCGGGCTTCTTGCAGCTTCATGTTTTCGCGGATGGCGACATATTCCATCTCGGCGGTGATGATGCCTTGGCGGGCATAGTGCATCTGCGAGACGTTGGCGCCGGCCTTGGCACGGCGCGGGTTGCGCACGTGGGCGAAACGCAACTTGGCCAGTTCGGCATCGTTCAGGCGCTGCTGGCCAAAGTCGGAGCTAAGCCCGCCCAGGCGCTCGGTGTCACCGCGCGCCTCGATCCACGCCGAACGCACGTCGGCCAGGCCCTTGCGCACGTCGATGATGACGTCGGGGTCGGTGTACGGGCCGGACGTGTCGTAAACCAGTACCGGCGCGTTGGTCTCGCCGCCGAAATCGGTCGGGGTATCGTCCAGGCTGATTTCACGCATGGGCACGCGGATGTCCGGGCGCGAGCCTTCGACATAGATCTTGCGCGAGCGCGGGAACGGTTGCACGGACTGCTGATCGACTTGTGCCGATTCGCTGAGGTTGATCGCTTTTTCTTGTTTGGTCATCACAGGCTCTCCAGACGGCTTCCTAGCAGTGGAATGTCGGGGAGAACCTGAAAAGCGCGGACGCACCCATGGACGAGTGCAGTGCCGGATATGGGGGTGCCTGAAGCTGCATGCAGCTGCGACATTCCCGGACCTGGCACAAGAGGCTCCCCGGGAAGGCGAGCAATCTTGTTCCCTACGCAGGCGCTAACCTGATCAGGTTCAACGGGATCCGCACCTCTGCGATCTCAGCCTTTGCTTCAAGGCACCCCGACAAGAACATGCGCAGTCTAGACTGGAGTGGTCGGCAAAGCCAAGCGGGTAAATGCGCGGATGATGAAAGGCACACCGGGCGATTGTTGCCAGGGGCGCATGGCACTACACTGGCCCGTCACTCGATACTCAACAGTTCAGTAATTAAATTTCGTACAAGGATTGCCTCTATGCTGCGCAAACTCTCACTGGCGATAGCCGTGTCTTGTGCGTCCAACGGAGTGGCCTGGGCAGTGGACGTGCCCTCGACAGTCAAAACCGATTTGGTCAGCGTTTATCAGGAAGCGGTAGACAACAACGCCGACCTGGCTGCGGCACGTGCCGATTATGGCGCCCGCCGCGAAGTGGTGCCGCAGGCCCGCGCCGGGTTGCTGCCAAACCTCTCGGCCGATGCCGAGATGCTGAACACCCGCACCAAGCTGGACGAGCCTTCCATCACCTCCAACCGTAGCGGCAACTCATGGAGCGCGACCCTGGCCCAGCCAATCTTCCGCGCTGATCGCTGGTTCCAGCTGCAGGCAGCTGAAGCGGCCAACGAACAGGCAGCGCTGGAGCTGTCGGCCACTGAACAGAACCTGATCCTGCAAACCGCGCAAAACTACTTTGCCGTGCTGCGCGCGCAGGACAACCTGGCCGCCACCAAGGCCGAGGAAGCCGCGTTCAAACGCCAGCTGGACCAGTCCAACGAACGCTTCGATGTGGGCCTGTCGGACAAGACCGACGTGCTGCAATCCCAGGCCAGCTATGACACGGCCCGTGCCAACCGGATCATCGCCGAGCGCCAGGTGCAGGATGCCTTTGAAGCGCTGGTTACCCTGACCAACCGTGAATACACCTCGATCCAAGGCGTGGTGCATACCCTGCCGGTGCAGGTACCCACGCCAAACGACGCCAAGGCCTGGGTCGAAACCGCCGGCCGCCAGAACCTCAACCTGCTGGCCACCAACTATGCGGTTTCCGCCGCCGAAGAGACCCTGCGCCAGCGCAAGGCCGGCCATGCGCCGACCCTGGATGCAGTGGCCAAGTACCAGAAGGGTGACAACGACAACCTCGGCTTTACCAACCCTTCGCAACTGGGCGTGCGCTACAGCGGCGATGTCGAACAGACCAGCGTTGGCCTGCAGCTGAACATCCCGATCTACAGCGGCGGCCTGACCAGCTCGCAGGTACGCGAGGCCTACCAGCGCCTGAGCCAGAGCGAGCAACAGCGCGAAAGCCTGCGCCGCCAGGTGGTGGAAAACACCCGCAACCTGCACCGCGCGGTGAACACCGATGTGGAACAGGTGCAAGCACGCAAGCAGTCGATCATCTCCAACCAGAGCGCGCTGGAAGCTACTGAAATCGGCTACCAGGTGGGTACCCGCAACATCGTCGACGTGCTCGATGCCCAGCGCCAGCTGTACACTTCGGTGCGCGACTACAACAACAGCCGCTATGACTACATCCTCGACAACCTGAGCCTGAAGCAGGCGGCCGGCACCCTCAGCCCGCAAGACCTGCAGGACCTCAAGCGCTACCTGAAACCGGACTACAACCCGGACAAGGACTTCCTGCCGCCAGACCTGGCTGCAGCAGCGGCCAAGAACTTTGAGCGCCGCCCTTGAAACAGGGGTGTATTGCTCACAGACCGGGTTGCTTTTGATGGCCTCATCGCCGGCAAGCCAGCTCCCACAGGGGCTGCACAAGGCTTGAGGCCAGCTCCCACAGGTTCCTCACTGGCCTCAAGCCTTGTGCAGTACCTGTGGGAGCTGGCTTGCCGGCGATGAGGCCAGGAAAACCAAAGCAAAAGTCAGCGGATAAGCGCACCCAGGCCATCGAGCAAGCGCTGCAACGCGCCCTGATTGGCCTGCATCACCGCCCTGCCCGCCTCGCCCATGCGCTGCGCATCCTGCGGCAACTCGACCAGCCGCCGCACCGCCCCGGCCAGCCCGTCGGCATCGTCCACCTGCTGCAACGCCCCCGCCTCACGCAACATCGCGCTGATTTCAAGGAAGTTGAACACATGCGGCCCCATGAGCACCGGCAACGCCAGCGCCGCCGGCTCCAACGGGTTGTGCCCACCGGTCGGCACCAGGCTACCGCCGACAAAGGCAATATCGGCCAGCGCATAGAGGAACAGCAACTCACCCATGGTGTCGCCCAGCAACACGCGGGTTTGCGCATCGACCGGCGCTGCAGCAGAACGGCGCACGGTGGTGAATTGCTCGCTGCACAGCGCATGCACCGCAGCAAACCGCTCTGGGTGCCGCGGCACCAGGATCAGCAAGGCATCGCCATGCACCTGCAACAACTGCCGATGAGCCTGCAGAATCAGCGCATCCTCACCGTCATGGGTACTGGCGGCAATCCACACCGGGCGCTGTTCGGCGCCCCACTGCTCACGCAATGCCCTGGCACGCGGTAGCAATTGCTCATCGATCTTCAGGTCGAACTTGATCGAGCCGGTGACCTGCACGCACTCAGGGCGCGCGCCCAGGGCACGGAAGCGTTGCGCCTCGGTTTCGGTCTGCACGGCGATCAGGTTCATTTCCGCCAGCATCGGGCGTGTCAGCTTGGCAAAGCGCCCGTAGCCGCGTGCCGAGCGCTCGGACAATCGCGCGTTGGCCAGCGCTACCGGAATGCCGCGTTTGGCACACTGGTGGATGTGGTTGGGCCACAGCTCGGTTTCCATGATGATGCCCAGCTTCGGCTGCACATGGTCGAGAAAACGCCCGGCGGCCCATGGCAGGTCGTAGGGCAGGTAGCAATGCTGCACGCGGGGTTCGTCGGCGAACATGGCGCGAATGCGTTCGGAACCGGTCGGCGTCATGCAGGTAAGCGTGACCGGCAGCTCGGGATAGGCCTTGAGCAAGGCGCGAACCATGGGCGCTGCCGCAATGCTTTCGCCCACCGACACCGCATGTACCCAGATGCCGCCCTGGCGCATTGCCGGCAGTTTGCAGGCAAAGCGCTCGCCAATGCGTTGCCCATAGGCAGGCGCCTTGCGTGCGCGCAGGTACAGGCGCAGCGCAACCAGCGGCAGGCCCAGGTGAAACAGCAAGGTATAGAGTGTTCTATTCATGGAGGCGAAGTTTACCCGATCGCGCGCAGGTGCACTGCAAAGCGCTCGGCAAGCCACTGCGCGGCCGGGCCCAGGGGCTCATCACGGCGCCAGGCCAGTTCCGCCACCAAGGCCGGCGGGCGCCACTCGCTGTCCAGCTCGACCATGTGCGCCTGGTAGGTCGGGTACTGCACCACATGCCGCGGCAGCCAGGCCCAGCCCAGGCCGCGCATCAGCAGTTCAGCCATGGCGTAGAAGCTGTCGGCACGCCATACCTGCGGGCTGATCGCCTCGCCGCCGGGGTAACCGCTTTGCTGTGGGGTGATAAGTAATTGCCGGTGACGCGCCAGTTGTTGCCGGGTGACCCGGCCTTCGCCGGCCAGTGGATGGCCGACAGCGCATACCGTAACCATCTCCACACTGCCCAGCGCCCGCCGCTCCAGCGAGGCCGGGATACTTTCGTGGTGGAAGAACAGGCCCAGATCGGCGCGCCGCTCCACCAGTTTGCGCGCCACATCGCCCTGGGCACCGCTGGCCAGCTGCACCTCCAGGAACGGGTAACGGCTGGCCAGTTCGTCGAGGCTGTCGATCACCGGCTGATACGGCATGGCCTCGTCCTGGGCCACACGCAGCAAGGCCTCCTGCCCGCGCATCAGGGCCAGGGCACGACCATCCAGGTGTTCGCACTGACGCAACAGTTCGCGGGCATCTTCCAGTAGCGCACTGCCATTTTCGGTCAGCTTCGGTTGCCGGCCGCTGCTGCGCTCGAACAAGGTGACGCCCAGGTCTGCCTCCAGCAGGGCGATGGCATTGCTGATGGCCGATTGAGCCTTGCGTTGTTCGCGGGCAACGGCAGAAAAGGAGCGCAATTCGGCGACGCGCAGAAAAATTCGCAGCTGCTCCAGGTTCCATTGCTCAGCCATCAACCTATCCCCATATCTGATAGGTAATGACTTTACCGCATCTGGGCAAGGTCTAGAATGCCCGACCAGTTACCGGAGGATCCTGCCATGAATGCCTACACCTATCTCGCCATTGCCATCTGCGCCGAAGTTATCGCCACTGCCTCCATGAAAGCGGTGAAAGGCCTGAGCACGCCACTGCCACTGCTGCTGATGGTGGTCGGCTATGGCATCGCGTTCTGGATGCTGACCCTGGTGGTGCGCAGCATTCCGGTGGGGATCGCCTATGCAATCTGGTCGGGGCTGGGGATTGTGCTGATCAGTGTGGCGGCGCTGGTGATTTACGGGCAGAAGCTGGATGTGCCGGCGATGCTGGGCATGGCCATGATCGTGGGTGGGGTGGTGGTGATTCAGCTGTTCTCAAAGACGGCGGGGCATTGAGTCAACCTCTGAGGGCCCTATCGCCGGCAAGCCAGCTCCCACAGGTGTAGTGCACAGCCTGCAACTTCCACTACCCCTGTGGGAGCTGGCTTGCCGGCGATAGGGCCCTCACAGGTATAGGCTGTATACTTGCCAGCTGTCCCAGTCTTCGAGGTACCGCCATGCCATCTGCCATTTCCACTGACGTGCTGATCGTCGGCGCCGGGGTCGCAGGCCTCTGGCTCAATGCCCGCCTGCGCCGCCAGGGCTACTCGACAGTGCTGGTGGAACGCGCCAGCCTTGGCGGCGAGCAGACCATCAAGTCCCAGGGCATCATCCACGGCGGCACCAAGTACGCCCTGCACGGCGCCCTGACCGGCGCCTCGGAAGCCATCGCCGACATGCCACGCCGCTGGCGCGAGGCCCTGGCGGGCGACGGCGAACTCGACCTCGGGCGTACCCGCCTGCTGTCCGATGCCCACTACCTGTGGTCGCCAGGCACCCTGGCCGGCAACCTCACAAGCTTCTTCGCCAGCAAGGCCGTGCGCACCCGTGTCGAACAGGTCAAGGGCGAGCAACTGCCGCCTGCACTGCAGGACCGCGCCTTCAAGGGCAAGGTGTATCGCTTGGCCGAGTTGGTCATCGACGTGCCCAGCCTGTTGGCCAACCTGGCCGAACTGGCGGGTGACAGCCTGCTGGCAGGCGAACACATCGAACCGCTGAGCGAAGGCGACGAACTGGTCGGTCTGCGCGTCGACGGCCGCGAAATCCGTGCCCAGCGCGTTGTATTGAGTGCAGGTGCCGGCACCGAAGACCTGCTGCACACCCTCGGCTTGCACCAGCCCGCAATGCAGACACGCCCCCTGCACATGGTCATGGCCAAGGGCCCGAACCTCAAGCCGTTGTACGCCCACTGCCTCGGTGGCGGGCCCAAGCCGCGCGTTACGGTGACCACCCACCCGGCAGCCGATGGCCAGTGGGTGTGGTACCTCGGCGGGGACCTGGCCGAAGCCGATGGCGTGGCGCGCGATCCTGCAGCACAGATTGCTGCGGCGCAGAAGGAAATCGCCAACCTGCTGCCCTGGGTCGACCAGAGCCTGGTGCGCTGGGCTACCCTGCGGGTCGACCGTGCAGAACCCGCACAATCGGGCCTGGTACGCCCGGACAACGCATTCCTCGCCGACCAGCAACGCTTGATGGTCGGCTGGCCGACCAAGCTGGCGCTGGCACCGGACTTCAGCGACCGGGTCATCGCCCACCTGGAGCGCGACGGCATCCGCCCGCAAGCACAAGCCGACCTGGCCGGCCTGCCACGCCCACCGCTGGGTGTACCGGCCTGGGAGCAACTGCTGCCATGACCCTGCCAACCCTGCACGACTTCCACCGCCCGCTGGGCAGCACCGGTTTCAAGGTTTCACCGCTGGGTTTGGGCACGGTCAAGCTGGGCCGCGACCAGGGTGTGAAATACCCCACCGGCTTCACCATCCCCGGCGATGACGAAGCCCGCATGCTGCTGGCGCAGGCTCGCGAACTGGGCATCAACCTGATCGACACTGCCCCCGCCTACGGCCGCAGCGAAGAACGCCTGGGCCCGCTGCTGCGCGGCCAACGCGATGAATGGGTGATCGTCAGCAAGGTCGGCGAAGAATTCGACAACGGCCTGTCGCACTTCGACTTCAGTGCCGCCCACACCCGCCGTTCGGTGGAGCGCAGCCTGCGCCGCCTGGAAACCGACCGCATCGAACTGGTGCTGGTGCATTCCGACGGCAACGACCTGGCGATCCTCGAACAGCAGGAGGTCTACCAGACCTTGGCCGAGCTCAAGCAGGAGGGCAAGATTCTCGGCTTTGGCCTGTCCGGCAAGACCGTGGCCGGCGGCCTGAAAGCGCTGGAGCAAGGCGACTGTGCCATGGTCACCTATAACCTCAACGAACAGGCAGAACGCCCGCTGCTGGACTACGCTGCCGAACACGGCAAGGCCATCCTGGTAAAGAAGGCTTTGGCCAGCGGGCATATCTGCCTGGCCCCGGGCGTTGACCCGGTGCAGGCAAGCTTCGAGCTGCTGTTCGCCCATCCGGGCGTCAGCAGTGCTATCGTCGGCACCATCAATCCGCTGCACCTGGCCCACAACGTGGCCACTGTCGCCCGTATCCTGGGCCAGCACTGAGTTGCCCCTGGCCCACGGGCCAGGAGAATGACCCGACGCAAGGAGGAGCCTCGTGGCGCGAACGCTGATCCGCAAGAACCCGAGCAACTTCAAGACACTGCCACTGCATGTAGAAGCCACGCCCGAAGGCCTGATCTACCAGAGCATCGGCATGCCGCTGAACTTTGCCCAAACCCAACAGCGGCGCAAGGCCATCCAGCTGCCCGATACGCAGCGTTTCGTGGTCGAACTGGCCAACCTGGGTGTGTCGGTGCGGCTTACTCTGCATTGGCAAAACCGCGATTACTGGGTGTTGGTACGTCAGCGTCGGCAAGACCGGGGCGATGTAGTACTAAAACTGATTTCTGGCTATGTACCCGCACAGGAGCTGAACCTGCCTTTGCACACGGCTGTTCAGGAGGTGGCCGAGGAATGCCTGCTGGAAACCCCGGAAGGCTGGCTGGGCGGGCGCTTCAACGACACCTGGCTGCCCGTGCCCTACGCCGCCGCCCTGCACTACCGCGAAACGCCACACTTCGTGCTTGCCCCAGAGTCCGGCGCCGCGCGGCCCGTGCACTGCGGCAAGCTGATGTTACTGGAACGGCCGCGGGCCTATGTGCACTTGCCCACCGCCTCGCTGCAGCTGATCTACGACATGCGCCTGCAAGTGCCCCGGGAAGCCAAGAAACTCAGCCTGTTCCACGTCGATGAGCGGCTGGAGGGCGACCAACTGGTCGCGCGACTCAACCGTAAACGGCCAGACCTGTACCTGATGCCGTTGAAGGACGGCCAGCCACTGGCGGAGCTGTACACGCTGAAGAAGGACGAGCTGGTGCCGGCGAGCACACGCGGGCTGTACCTGGCTGAAAGTTTCGCCCGGCAGGAAGGCTGGGTGGTGACCGACGAGCGGGTGCGCTGGAAGGACTGGGTGAAGCAGCAGGGGTTGGTGGAGAGCAAACCGGCGCGGGCATCGCACCTGCAGCGGTTTGGCGACAAGGCCCGCGCGCTGCTGGCGCGGGCCCGCACCTCACTTCACAAGTGAATACCTGGGGCTGCTGCGCAGCCAATCGCCGGCAAGCCAGCTCCCACAAGGCCTGTGCAATTCTCAAGGCTTGCGCTGTACCTGTGGGAGCTGGCTTGCCGGCGATTGGGCCGCAAAGCGGCCCCAGCGGTATCAGTTCTTGCGAATCTTTTCGACAATCGCGGTGGTCGAGCTGTTCTCGACCAGGCCCAGCACCTTCACGGTGCCGCCATAGGCCTTGACGATATCAGCGCCCACCACTTGGTCGATGCCATAGTCACCACCCTTGACCAGCACATCCGGCTTGACCTGGCTCAGCAGGTTTTCCGGGGTGCCTTCCGGGAAGCTGATCACCCAGTCCACTGCACCCAGCCCGGCCAGTACGGCCATACGCCGATCGACGCTGTTGATCGGCCGGCCCGGCCCTTTCAAGCGGCTGACCGAAGCGTCGTCGTTGACCGCGACGATCAGGCGATCGCCCTGGGCCCGCGCCTGCTCCAGGTAGGTGACATGCCCGGCATGCAGGATGTCGAAGCAGCCATTGGTGAAGACGATCTTCTCTTTGTGCGCCCGTGCATCATCGATGGCCAGCAGCAGTTGCTCCAGGCCCAGCACACCGCGCTCGGAGCCTTCCTCACGCTGGATCGCCCGGCGCAGCTCGGGGGCGCTGATGGCAGCGGTACCCAGCTTGCCGACCACGATGCCTGCGGCCAGGTTAGCCAGGGCCACCGCGTGGGGCAGGTCCTCGCCAGCCGCAATGGCCGCTGCGAGGGTGGAGATGACGGTATCGCCGGCACCGGTCACATCGAACACTTCACGCGCCCGCGCCGGTAGGTGCAGCGCCGGCTGGCCAATGCGCAGCAGGGTCATGCCGTGCTCGCCACGGGTTACCAGCACAGCACCCAGGTCCAGCTCCTTCAGCAGCTGCAAGCCTTTGGCGACCAGTTCGGCCTCATCGGCGCAACGGCCAACGATGGTTTCGAACTCGCTGAGGTTCGGGGTAATCAGGCTGGCGCCACGGTAGATGGAAAAATCCTTGCCCTTGGGGTCGGCCAGTACCGGAATGCCCTTGGCCCGCGCGGCCTGGATCAGGCTTTGGTGATTTTTCAGTGCGCCCTTGCCGTAGTCCGACAAGACCAGCACCTTGACGCCTTCGAGCAGGCTGTCGACTTCGGCCCCCAGCGACAGCGGGTCAGTGGCGAACGGCTCTTCGAAATCGATACGCAGCAGCTGCTGGTGCCGGCTCATGACCCGCAGCTTGACGATGGTCGGCTGGTGCGCGATGCGCTGGAACACCGACCGCACACCCGCAGCCTGCAGGCTGTTGGCCAGGCTGTCGGCAGCCTCGTCCTGGCCGGTAACGCCGATCAACGAAGCCGGTGCGCCCAGAGCGGCGATGTTCAAGGCAACGTTGGCCGCGCCGCCGGGGCGATCCTCGATCTGATCGACCTTGACCACCGGGACTGGCGCTTCAGGCGAGATACGCGAAGTACCGCCATGCCAGTAGCGGTCGAGCATGACATCGCCGACCACCAGTACCGGGGCTTGATCGAAACGCGGCATGGACAACTTCATGGGCAACCCATATGAAAATAATGAACAGGGGCAGGATATTAGCACAGGGTAGTCGACGGCTTTATGGCCAGATCGTCCCCGGAAAATTCCCGTGACAATCGGGGCCGTTACGGCCCCGATCAGGGAGGACTCAGGTGATATCGGCCTTGACCGGCTCATCCAGGCCCATGGCGTGCAGGCGGGCATAATGGCCATTAGCCGCGAGCAGTTCGGCATGGGTGCCGCGCTCTACCAGACGACCCTGGTCCATGACCAGGATCTGGTCGGCCTTCTCGATGGTCGACAGGCGGTGGGCGATTACCAGCGTGGTACGGCCTTGCATCACATGGTCCAAGGCAGCCTGGATGTGCCGCTCGGATTCGGTATCCAGGGCCGAGGTGGCCTCGTCGAGAATCAACAGCGGCGCGTTTTTCAGCAGTGCCCGGGCAATCGCCAGGCGCTGGCGCTGACCGCCGGAGAGCAGCACGCCGTTTTCACCCACGTCGGTATCGAAACCCTTCGGCAAGCGGTCGACGAACTCCTTGGCGTAGGCATCGGCCGCTGCGGCTTCGATGTCTGCGCGCGGGGCACCCGCCAGGTCGCCATAGGCGATGTTGTTGGCCACCGTGTCGTTGAACAGGGTGACGTGCTGGGTCACCTGCGAAACGTGGCGGCGCAGGTTGCGCAGGCGGTAGTTCTCGATCTCCACGCCATCGAGCAGGATCTGCCCCTGGTCGTGGTGATAGAAACGCGGGATCAGCGCCGCCAGGGTCGACTTGCCACTGCCAGAGCGGCCAACCAGGGCGATCATCTGCCCAGGCTCGGCGACAAAGCTGATGTCGCTCAGCACTTCACGCTCGGTACCCGGGTAGGTGAAGCTCAGGTTGCGTACTTCCAGGCGGCCTTCCACACGCTCCTTTTCGACAGTACCGGTGTCCAGTTCAGGCTCTTCGTCCAGTTGCTCGAAGATGCTTTCTGCACCTGCCAGGCCCTTCTGGATGGTCGAGCTGACTTCCGACAACTGGCGAATCGGCTTGGGCAGCAGGCCGGCGGCGGTGATGTAGGCCACCAGGTCACCGGCGGTGGACTCACCACGCAGGAACAGCACCAGGAACATCAGCGCGGCCATGGCGCTGTAGATCACCAGTTGCAGCATCGGCGTGTACAGCGAGCCGGTCTTGGTCATGCGCAGCTGCTTGTCAGTGTTGCTCTGGCTGGCCTTGCTGAAACGCTGCTCCTCGTAGGCCTCGCCGCCGAAACTGCGCACCACGCGGTAACCCTGGATGGTCTCCGAGGCGACGTGGGTGACGTCGCCCATGGCCACCTGGATCTTCTTGCTCTGCTTGCGGAATTTCTTGCTGGCGACACTGACCATCACGGCAATCACCGGCAGGATGGCAACCATGACCAAGGTCAGGTGCCAGTTCATCCACAGCAGGTAGGCAAACAGGAACACCACGGTCAGGCCTTCACGGATGACCACCTTGATTGCATCGGTGGCAGCACCGGTAACCATGGTCACGTTGAAGGTGATACGCGAAATCAGGTGCCCGGAGTTGTGGTTGTCGAAGTAGCGGTTGGGCAGTACCAGCAGCTTGTTGAACAACTCCACGCGCAGGTCGTGCACCAGGCACAGAGAGACCTTTGCCAGGAAATAGTTGCCAAGGAACGACCCCAGGCCCTGCCACGCAGCGATCAGGATGATCAACAACGGCACCGCCTGCAGCAATTGCAGGTCGCGCAGGTAGGGGACGTTGGGGAACAACACCGCTTCGGGGTTGCTCAGCCCGTCGACAAAGTATTTGAGAATGCCTGCCAGCATCGGCTGGGTCGAGGCAAAGATCACGAAACCGACAATGCTCAGCAGGAAAATGCCGACATAGGGTTTCACATAGCCCAACAGCCGGAAGTAGATCTTCAGGCTGGAGGTGGGCTCCGCCGGT